>CABYEX010000037.1 GCA_902518075.1 Halieaceae bacterium
GAGTAGCATTATCGGGTGGGTGCTCTCATGAGCCATTCCAGCATCCAACAGACCAGCGAATATGTGGCTACAAATGACGAGATGCTGAAGAAAGCGCTTTGTTTGGTTTAATCTAGGCAGAACGGGGGAAGGTGATGATCAAATTAGGGGGTGTTGCTGCAGCCGCAGGGATCCTGTCTCACCTCAAAGCCACCACAGCGGATGAGGTCGCGACGGACCTCAAGCAGCGCGACGAAGGGCTGGCGCAACAGATTCTGGACGAGATGCTGCCGTTTGAACGCTTGGCGCAAGCAGACAGCCGCAGCCTCCAAACGCTGGTGCGCGAGGCTGAGGCTCAGATGCTGATGCTTGCGCTTGCAGGCGCCGCTAAGGACACCCGCGACGCTTTTCTGGGTTGCCTGTCGTCCAGAGCCCGCGTGCACTTTATGGAGGAAATGTCCCTTATAGGGCCCGCTCGGAGAAGTGACGTCGAGGAAGCGCGGAAATGCCTCTCACGGCTAGCGAGAGAACTGGCCGATCAAGATCGATTTACGCTGCCAGTAGACGGATATATTCGTTAGCGTCAGCTCATGCGCAGAACGCGTTGGAGAATTCCGCCAAGTCGCTGGGATACAGCAGGTCAGCGCCCATTTGAATCTTTGAAAATAGCTTGTCCAACTCGTCTGCCATTTCAATGACTGCCTCTCGTGCAACTTTTAGATCATGTGTTCCCAGTGATCGTATTATTTCGCGGCGACCTACAAAAAATCTAATGTTCAGAGGCACTACTCTTCTGAAATAGAAGAAGCCACCGCGGCAAGTCAGATAAGGAATAGTTTTCAAAATGTATCACCCGATGTAGCAAATTAATGTTTTTGGGTGATACAAAATCAGCTGCACCGCGCATAACTTATTGAAAGTTATGGCGATGCTCTGAATATGGTGGAGGCGGCGGGAGTTGAATCTATACTGTAAAACGCTGCTCTGTAGAGCATTTTATAGCTCTCTTCTGGTCATGTGCCCCCAAAAATGCCCCCAGTCCAAAGTGTCATGCTGCTAGTAAAGCTTACTTGGCACTCTGATCTAAGGCCAAGCAATACTCAGCATCATAGCCAGTGAGAACTGGCTGTGTCCTGTGCTGAGTCGGTCAATCTGACTATCGTTCCTCGGGAAGTTTTCAGGGGGTGAAGACTGTGGCCTTGGACCAGTGGGTAACCAATCCAAGCCGGGATACCAAGGTGTAAAAATCGATACAAATGTCACGGCGATAAGCATTCTAATCGGCTCGGATTTGCGTATACATCGTGATTCCGTGTTGTCTGTCCGCCAAAGGCGGACACTCGCTCAGTGCTGACACATGTAGGGTTGCCATGTTCAAACTTAAACAAGTGGACAAATCGTTTCGTGATCGTGGCGACGTCATTCATGTGGCGAGGGATTTGTCCTGGTGTGTGGGTTCCGGCGAGAGCGCCGCGCTAATGGGAGAGAGTGGCGCTGGTAAGACCACGCTCATGAATATAATCGCCGGTCTTGACACGGCCGATAGTGGCGAGGTGCTGGTCGACGATGTGCGAATTGATCGGCTCAATCAGGCGGAACTTACCGGTTTTCGCCGAAATCACATCGGGCTAATCTTCCAAAAGTTCCACTTGGTACCCTCGTTATCGGCCTGGGATAACGCCGCGTTGCAAGCTCGTTTGGCAGGCGCCTTCGATAGAGATTTTGCTAACCATTTATTTGACGTGTTGGGTATCGATCACCTCGCACATCGACGCCCAAGCCAGCTATCAGGTGGACAGCAACAACGGGTTGCGATAGCGCGAGCGCTCATGCATCAACCTCAACTGGTATTGGCTGATGAGCCCACTGGAAACCTCGACGAGGCCACCAGCAATACGGTCATCGAGCTACTGGTGAGTGCTGCCTTAAATGCAGGTGCTACGCTGGTGGTAGTTACGCATAGTGCATCAATAGCAAGTCATCTGAGTCATTCTTTCCGATTGGGCTCTGGCTCCTTAACTCAAGCCATATGACTCGCGTTACTCTGGTGACACTGGCGACCACACTTGCCTTCTATCGTCAAAACCCTCTGCAAGCACTCTTTGTTCTAATTGGCCTGGTATTGGGCTGCGGACTTTACACCGCGGTTGCCCAAATCAACGCAAGCGCGGAAGCGAGCTACGCGGAAGCTGATCAGATTCTAGGTGTTTCGGCACAGTGGCGAATTACTGACCGCGTGAGCACTGAAGTCGCCATTAGTGACTATATCCGGCTCCGACGCGCGGGCTTCACTCAGGTTTATCCGGTGATAGAAAAGCGACTTGCCAGCGCAGATGGGGCGCTCATTTCGATCATAGCGACAGATTTATTGGCGCTGCCATTTACAGGGGTAGGCGTTGGCGACGATAGTGCATTTGAAAACAGTCCATTTGGCGGTGATGGCTGGAGTCGCTTGACGCAACCGCCTTACGAAGCATGGGTTCCCTCCCAGACGGCTGCCCGCTTAGCGGTTACCGAGGGGCAGCAGATTAGGCTTAGTGAGGGCAAACGGCTACCGCCAACGGTGATCCGGTCTCAGGTGCAACAACGCGATCAAATTTTTATCGACTTGGGTGCGGCGCTATCGCTATTCGAGACAGAAAGGTTTTCTTATCTGGCCGCCCCTCCTCTGACAGAGACCGAGCAACAGAGATTTTCCGATCAGTTTGGTGGTCGCTTAATGCTATCTAACAAGTCGGAGGCGCTTGATCTTTCACAGCTGACCCAAAGCTTGCATACAAACCTAACTGCATTGGGATTGCTGTCGTTTGTCGTAGGCACTTTCATTGTTTTTAACGCGGTGAATTTTTCGCTGCATGCTAGGCAACAAGCCTTCCGCGTGCTGCGGGATTTGGGTGCTGTAAGGCAAGCGATTGTTGCGGCAATTGCAATCGAGACACTGGTTTGGGCTGTTACTGGTGCTTTGCTTGGGACACTCCTAGCGCAGCCTTTAAGTGCGGCGTTGATGCCTGCGGTGGCGGCAACCATGCAAAATATCTACGGGGCTTCAGTATCTAGTCTCCCCATATTCAACACGGGACTATTTTGGGAGGCGCTATTGCTCGCGTTTACGGGGTTGATCTTGGCGCTGGTCTTACCATTGTTTCGGGCAACCGCAATTAGTTCTGATGAATTTAGCGTGCGAGACGAGAAATTCCTCTTGCGACACGATTTTGCCCTAGCGGGCGTCGGGTTGGCGCTACTTTTGCTCGCCTACGTCTGCTATCCAATAGCCTCGTCGGTGGTGCAAGGGTTTGCTCTACTCTCACTGGTATTGTTTGCCGGAGTTGCGTTGCTGCCCATCATGGTGTTGTTGGTGTCGGCGTTGGGTGGAACGGTGACACGACAACATTGGTTGGCGCGCTGGGCTTTTTCTGACGTGAGCCACCAGTTTCCGCATTTGCGGCTGGCGATGATGGCGTTGTTGCTTACCTTGATTGCGAACATCGGTGTCACCTCGTTGGTAGCCAGTTTCCGGCTAGCGCTCACCGACTGGCTTGAAACGCGGTTATCGGCAGATTTTTATGTGACAGCGGGTGCCATGGAGACCGAATATCTCGTGGGTCAAGATTGGATTCGAGCTGCTCATCGGCGCGCGGTCGCAGAGCAATCGTTCGCTGACAGAACCATGACGGTTGTTGGTGTTGATGTCGACGCGCCCGACTTCGGCCCCGATAATATTATCGACGCCACCCCCGGTGCTTTTGCTCGCTGGTCCGTCGGTGGTGTCGGTGTCGACCGTGTTTTTGCCAACGAGCAGTTGAAATACCTCGCCGGGGTTGAGGTTGGCGATACACTTGAGCTGGAGACCGAACTCGGTCTGCGACCATTTGAGGTACTAGGCTTTTTTCATGATTACGGGAACGTCAACTTCTCGCTTTATTTGCCTAGCCGGCGCTTTGATCAATTGTATGCGAGTGCTGAACCACAAGGGTGGGGCATTTGGGTACAGCATAATAAGTACGCGACAGCTGAGTTAGGTTTGTCGCAACTCGGGCTTCAGCCAACACAGTGGGTGTCACAGCGTGATGTACTCGCCTTATCTATGGCTATTTTTGACCGCACATTTGCTATTACTCGTGCGCTGAATGGCTTGACATTGCTGGTAGCGGCCGTGGCTATCTTCTCGTCACTGCTGGCCGTGTACCAATTTAGACGATCGGAGTACGCCCTATGGCGATCGTTGGGTATGAGTTGGTTTGGCTTTTTTACTGTGTTGGGCTTTCCTATCGTTCTTATGACAGCCGTGGTGATGGCGCTGGCATTACCTCTAGGTGTCGTACTGTCTTGGTTGCTCATTCATAAGATCAACGTTATTTCCTTTGGGTGGACAATGCCTTTGATCGTCGCTACTGAACCAATCGTCTTTTTGTTTGTTGTTGTTGCCGTGGTCGTATTAGCCGCATTTGCCTTGGCCTCAATGAGGCAGCAAGCAGCAGTCAATAAAGCGCTGAAGAGCCTCGCGGGTGAGTGATGATGGATGACGTTCAATTGCGCCGATGGTTTTTCCTTTCGCTTGTCATCATCTGTGGATCCACGAGCGAACTTGCTGTGGCACAAGACCCGTATCAGCTTTTGCGTCAACCGGCAGATGGCTTCGCTCAGGTCGAACCGGGTAGGACATTTCTCTTTCCGCAGGATCATTACCCACATGAACGTTTCAAAATTGAGTGGTGGTACCTCACTGCGAATCTGACGGATAGCGACGGGCGGGATTACGGTATTCACTGGACGCTGTTTCGTCAGGCGATGAACTCGGGCCCCAATCCTGGTGGCTGGCAGTCGAATCAAACCTGGATGGCCCATGCAGCGATCTCCACACCGCATGATTTTGAGTTTTTACAGCGGTTTGCGCGGGGTGGCGTGGGGCAAGCGGGGGTTGCAGTGACGCAACAAAATACGTTCGAGGCTTGGATGGATGACTGGCTTTGGCTGTCAGATTCGTTGGCGCCTTTTCCGGGAGTTCTGACTGCCAGTACTGATACCCATCGCTTCAAGCTGATGCTGGAGGCTACTGATGCCTGGGTGTTGCAGGGTGAAGAGGGATTTAGTCTAAAGAGTGACCTCGGTCAAGCAAGTTATTACTACAGTCAGCCCTTGATCGATATTGCTGGCACGATATGGGTTGATGATAAGCCCGTCGAGGTGGCTGGTCAGGGCTGGTTAGATCGCGAGTGGAGCTCGCAACCATTAGCAGACAATCAGGCCGGCTGGGATTGGGTGTCGCTGCACTTGAGTGATGGCAGTGCTCTGATGGTTTATCAGTTGCGTCATGATTCGGGCGAGCACTACATCAGCGGCAGCTGGGTGAGTGAGGCTGGCGAGGTCACTGTGCTGGAGGCCGGGGACGTAACTATGACTCCTCAGAGTACAACTCGCCTGACTATTACAAGCGCTGTGGGCGGAAAGGGACCTAGTAGCATCAAAGAAATACCGCTCGACTGGCGTGTCCGAGCGCCTAACCTCGGGATCAATATCTCAGTCACGACGGAACGGCCTCACAGCTGGCTTGAAACGGTATTTCCCTATTGGGAAGGACCTGTTGTAGTGCAGGGAAGCCACCAGGGCGTGGGCTATTTAGAGCTGACCGGTTACTAGGGAATGAACAGTCGTCAAGTTAAAGTAGGTCTCTAGACAAAAAAGGGCACCTGACGACGATTTCGCTGCTTGTTGGGATGTCCAGAGTCTGAATCCTCTCATAGCGTAATAGACTTGGATTGATGCCACTCCCGCCGCTCTTCGGCCATAGCTTTGCTCACATCCGGCAGCCCTACCACATAGGACAGGGCGTTACAGCGTGTCGCGATGGTTGGACGGTCTACTCTCGAAAGTGGCTTTCCGCCAGGGACAAGGTTCTTGGAGGCCCTCCGAACATCGCAGCAGACCTATTAAGCAACAGCATGCGCTCAGACACTGCAGGCCGCTACTTAGGTTTCTATCGATACGAGCGATGCGGGTAGCCGGTATGCAGGAGCTCGGTTGAGATCAGCGAATCCGAAGCCTACCGTGTTTTCCATCACAATTCCGCTACTGTTCTCCCGCCCAAGGTGTAGGAGACAACCATGAGTGATTGGTTCGCTCGGAGCATGACAGCGTTTTTCCGCTTTTTTGCTGATGCGTTCTTTGCGAAGCGCTACGGCCATCGCGCTGTCGTGCTAGAAACAGTCGCAGGAGTGCCCGGAATGGTTGCTGGTATGTGGGTTCACCTCAAAAGCCTGCGGCAAGCTAAGACAGGCTACGGCCCACTTATACGTGAGCTATTAGCCGAAGCTGAGAACGAGCGCATGCATTTGATGTTCTTTATCGACATTGCACAGCCTAGCTGGCTAGAGAGGGCGCTGATACTAATCGCGCAGTTGGTCTTCATGGTTTACTACTTCGTGCTTTATGTCGTGTCGCCTAAGACAGCGCATAAGATGATCCACTACTTCGAGGTGGAAGCAGTCGTGAGTTACACCAGCTACTTAGAGCAGATAGAGGCCGGCAAGATAGAGGACAGCCCGGCACCGAGTCTTGCAATGGACTACTACGACCTGCCCTCTGATGCGAGGCTGTCTGACATGATTGTTAGGGTTAGGGCTGACGAGCAGGGACATGCAGACGCTAACCTAACTTTCTCAGACGCATACCGATAGGGAAGATGTAGCCGCTCACGATTACTAATTCAGTTGCTAATTAAGGGCCCAGTGCTATACGAAGCTGTGTATGGAGGGCGTAGGCGCCTCAGGGATCTGTGGCGAAAAACGCCCTGTGCATCAAACTAGTGAAAGCTTGGTGGGCGGCTGACTACCTTAAGCTTTCCGCATACTCCGCTTGCCGCATATAGATCATCACTCGAAAATTTCGTGCCGTCACATGTTCACTTACCCGATACCTAAGAATGTGAGAAGGCGCCAGAATTGGATCTCCCGCATGCCACATACCCCCGGCATCAAGTTCAAATGGATCGCCGATCTTCAGTGTTTGCCGGTTTTAATCTAGCCTGCGATAGCATTGCTAAGCTCCAATTTCTTAACTTAAGTAGTGTTGGCTACTATCGCGTCCAAATAGCTCATCGAAGACATACCGAAGCACGCAATAAGGAACCGCCCGGAGGGCGGCGCGGCTTGAGGAGAATCTAAGTATCTGAGCTAACTCCCTTCTCTTCATGCATTACCTCGCCATCAATAAACTAAATCGCTGCCTTAATTTTAGGTGTCATGTAAGAGGAACTTAGGTATGGGGGGGTTGCCAAAGTAGCTATTGCTATACTTGAGCCGCCACAGCTTGCCCCCGGCGGCGCTCACCTCGAGGTATAGCTGCCTCTCAACTTTGAGCCGGATTTTTTTCGGCTGGGTGTTGCCTTCTGGATTTGTGTGCTTGCGAGTGCCATGCCGGGGTGTCGACTTTGAATCGATCGGTTTCCAAGAAAACGTTATCTTTGTTCAGTGAGGAGTAGCGAACTTCCAGCTACGAGAGGCAGACGTTGTTGTGAGTCGCTAACTTCCGACAACCGCTGAAGCTTGTGCGGGTCAACCCAGCGTAAATTTAGGTCACTAGCACTATGAGGTCAGTTTTAATTCTGCTGGTAATGGTTTTTCTCGCCGTCCCAGCCGCAGCACAACAATCCAAGCAAAACTACGAGATTATGAGACTTATCCGACAGGAGAAGTTTGAGCTCGTCTTGCCTGGTGCGATGCGTGATAACAACATCGATATCTGGGTGCATGTTGTTGAAAGCGGCCGCATGGATCCATTGGCGCTTGATCTGGGTGGATGGACCGAGTATCGATCATGGGAGCCGGTTTGCTACTACGTATTTGTCGATCACGGAGACCGAATCGAGCGCATCATTCTTGGTGGCGAGGATATTGATGGGCTATATGATCACCAGGGATCTTACAGCGAGCTTCTCAGCATTATTGAACAGCGCGATCCGGACGTCATTGCTGTAAACATGTCAGATTCACACGGCATTGCGAACGGTTTGTCACATACCGAATATCTACGTCTCAGACATACTCTGGGAGACAAGTATAGTGGCCGACTCACTTCTGCGGAGAACTTGATTACCGATTTCCGAGTGCGCCGTGTGCAACGCGAGATCCTAGCGTTTTCTGATGCATTGGAGATTCAAAGGCAGGTCATGGAAGCGTCATTCAAAAGTATCGAGCCAGACAGGACTACGAGGGAAGATGCGGGATGGTCGGCAGCAGATCGGCTGCTAGAGCAAGGAATTTGGCCGGGCTACCATGCGGCTACTTTGTTTCTGCCTTACATGCCCAGTGTTCAGACCCGTAAGGGCTCTAAAAGCGACTTGCTTGTGCGCGGGTCTCTTATCGCATGGGATATGGGTATTGCTTATTTGAACTTCGCTACTGACATCAAGCGTCATGGCTATATTCTCGATGAGGGCGAGACTGATGTGCCGGCCGGACTCAAGCGCGCGTGGGAGAGTGGCAAGAAAATTCGCTCAATTTTGAAACGCACACTCGAAGTTGGCCGCACTGCGGGAGAGACTCACGAGACCATGGTTGCGGCGCTTGAGGCAGCCGGGTTTATATCAACGCCATCGGACGACCGCTCGTCGCAATACCGAGATCTTATGTTGAAACTCAGGGATTCTGACAAGATAGGTTTTACGATTGATTTCCATACAACTGGGAACACCAGCGTCAGCGATGCAGCACTTGGTGCGCAAATTGCGCCGTGGCGCGTCAACCGAGCGCACCTGACGATCCAGCCAAATCATATCTTCGCGTTCGAGTTTTTTATTAATGCCTGGATACCGGAATGGGGGCGGCGCATTACGATTGGTTTTGAGGAGAATGCAATCGTCACAGATTACGGTGTCGAATACCTTTCTCCGCCAGAAGAAGAAATTTTCATCATACGTTAACGCTTGTCGGTCGCGAGCCTCCGGAGTGAACATGAACAAGGCCAAGATTGTTATTTTAAGTATTACGTACTTGTTGAGTGCTTTGGTGACTTTAAACGCCTATGCGGCTCCCTCGCATCTGGCTGATTGTATTCTGCTCAAGCCGCTGGGTAACGTCCCGAGTAACATTTACAACGTGACCGACGTTGCACCTGCTGAGGGTATAGAGCCATTTACCAAGGATCTGACAGCGTATGGCCTTCGGCTGGTCGGTCAAGACAAGGTTTCAGATGATTTTATGAGACTGGTCGGTCGAACTATTGTCGAGATTTTTCCTCAAGATGAAAAGCTCGACCTGGCTAAGCAACAGGAGGTTTTAGGAATACATTACCGTTATCGGGCATTCATCCCGATTCCGGTTGACGGCGACTTTAGCTACGAAGAAGAAAATCCAGAGCAGTTCGAGGCCTTGGTCCGAAACAATTCGATCTGCGACGTGATCATGCAGGGAAATGCTCCCCAAGGTCAGGTCATGGAGGTTATTGAACATATTCTGCACTTCGTCACCGACATAGGATTACATTACGCGTACCCGGATGCTTGGGGAATTAATGCGGATTCGAGTCTCGCGATTTCGATGCAAAAAGCAATTGACGCCGGTTACTACAAAGTAGCCAAATACGACGACGAGTTCGAAGATCAGGAGGTTGCTCACCGGGTGAAGATGCAGGAGTTTGCTTACTGGTTCATCACAACGGCATGGAACCTGCAGGCACCATATGGGCCTATCGAAGAAGACGAGTGGACTATACGAAATGCCGCAGAGTTGCGTCAGAGGCTTCCTGAAATGTATGCAGTTTTCAATGACACGGTCGGTCGCATTATGGTCCCCCCGAGCATGGAGATTTTGAGAGAGATCGGTCCGCTAAGGAACAAGACTCAGTAGCGATGGATGAATCCCGAATCCTCCCAGATCAGGCTAGTCCAATGGATCAAGTTCGTTAGCAGTCAAGGATATTCATGTGCGTCAGCTATTTGCAATGATATTTAATCGGTCTCTCGTCCTCCTAGTTGTCACTGGTCTGGCGCACGCTGAGGTCAAGCACGTCAAATTGGAGGGCGAATATTATGGTCCCTTTGAAGTTCGCTTGGACGAAAGTGTGATGATCCCGATGCGGGATGGAACCCGATTGTCTACGGACCTGTATTTTCCGGTAGGGGCTGCCGACAAGCTGCCGACGATCCTGTTTCGCGACCCGTATAACAAGAATCGGGGTCGGGAGACTTCTGGAGAAAGTGTGCGATCGACAGAACATACCTACTTTTATGCGTCTCACGGATTCGTAGTGGCGAAGCAAGATAGCCGGGGCAAGCACGAATCGGAAGGCGTCTATTCGCCACCTCATGGCAATGAAGCGACTGACGGATATGATACGGTTGATTGGATTGCCCAGCAGCCTTGGAGCAACAGCAAAGTCGGCACCGGAGGGTGTTCTTATCCGGGCGAGACGCAGATGCTACAGGCACCACTGATGAACCCTCACCTTGCCGCGATGATTCCGCAGGCAGCTGGCGGGCCCATTGGAGCGGCCAGCGGTAAATATAACTACTGGGCGGGCTTTCGTGGCGGCGTGCTCGACCATCGCGCAGGGATGACCTGGTACGCAAGTGCGGGCATCAAGTATTCGCTCAAGCCCCCGGCTGGCCTATCGGATGAAGAGGTGCGAGGTATTCGCAAGTTCTACAACCCCGATGCGTCTGTTTTACCCGAGATGGATTGGAACGAACTGATTTGGCATCTACCTTTGGTAGATGTCATGAATGAAGCGGGAGCGCCACCTAATGACTGGCACAAGCTAGTCACTACAAATTTCCTGGACGATTGGTGGCACGACGAGATGGGGTTCTATGACGGCTCGGAGAGCTTCGACGTTCCGGCCCTTCACATCAGTTCATTTTATGATCTTAGCGTCGATGATACAGCGTTCGCATTCAACTACTTCCGAGACCGGTCAATTTCACAGCGATCAGCAGACAACCAGTTCTTGATTCTTGCTCCCTCGGAGCACTGCGCTTGGACAGAAGCCACGGAAGCCACTGTAGTGGGTGAGCTGAGTATGGGGGACTCCAGAAAAGACTGGAACAAGCTTTACCTCGATTGGTATACACATTGGCTCATGGGGCGCGAAAACGATATTACTGATATGCCCAAAGTCCAGTACTACGTGATGGGTGCAAACGAGTGGCGTTCATCCGATGTTTGGCCTTTGGATGGTATTCGATATACAAAGTACTTCCTGCACAGCGGCGGTAATGCCAACAGTCGAGACGGCGATGGTCAGCTTTACACAGCGGCTCCTGAGTCCAACGGGTCCGACTCGTTCATCTATGATCCTGCAGATCCGGTTCCATCGGTGGGAGGTGCTAGGTTGCTCGGCGGAGCTAGGGATCAGGCGACGGTCGAGAGTCGCGGTGACGTACTAGTCTATACAACGCCTCCCCTCGACGAAGGGGTAGAGGTAACCGGCCCGATTAGCTTGGTGCTTTACATTTCGTCTTCGGCCAAAGACACGGACATAACCGCAAAGCTTGTCGATGTGCACCCTGACGGGCGTGCTTATAACATCCAGGACGGCATACTGCGCTTGCGCTATCGTGACGGTTTTACTCAGAAAGTCTGGATGCAAGAGGGTGAGATCTATGAGGTTTCGATAGACATGTCCATTACGAGCCAGTACTTCGCCAAAGGGCACAGGATTCGTTTGCAGGTTTCTAGCAGCAACTTTCCAAACTACGAGCGCAACCTGAATACAGGCGGAAACAACTACGACGAGACGTCATGGGTGGTGGCTGAAAACACGATTTATTATTCTCCAGAGAATCCGTCTCACCTGCTACTACCGGTAATGCCGACTGCCGAGTGAAGGCATGGGGTGTTGACCGCGCATATGTCTTGAATTGGACGCTGCAGCTCTCACCCGATATGAAGATGTTCCACATTAGATGGTTTGCAAAGGCAAGGCATGCACTTACCCCGTACTTGGCCAGTTTGGCCACATGCCTTAACTAAGCTTGACTGGCCTCACGGAAATTTCTGGACACGCTATCTGGTAGGTTTTATCAGACCTCGGTGATCTCTCTGAAACTGGGCAGTCATGGTTGTTCAAGCTTGACTGTTACTCGGTGGCGCCCCAGACCTATGATGCTCCGCCCCCCCGCCCGCTGGATATTGAAAAAACGCGCAGTGAGAGCGTTGTTTGATCATCATCTGGATCTTAGTTCGCTAGGAGCCTGCTTAGAGAGACCTTGTGGAGATGGCTAAATAAAAGCGTGGTTGCCTCGATCAAAGGTGTTATCGGAACGGCCCGCTCAGGCGGCAAAAATTGCCTGCACGCA
>CABYEX010000038.1 GCA_902518075.1 Halieaceae bacterium
ATACACCCTCTGATGTCATCATGTCTCACAACCGAGTCAATGCATTTTATGCAACGCAGCTGGAGCAGGTACTCTCGGACTGTGGCTGCGAGCATTTAGTGTTATTCGGTGTCGCAACACACTCTGTAGTCGAGCACACCGCTCGGCACGCAGTTGATCTTGGTTTGAGAGTCTCAATTGTCTCTGACGCTTGCAGTGCTTTCCCAAGGGAGAGGCATGAAGCAAGCCTCTCAGCGATTGAAAACTTGGTGACATTGGTTCGTTCAAGGGAGCTTGAATTTGACTGATCAGGCGCCTAACTCAGAGAACAGACCTGCAACTTATATCGTCAGTGGGGGCGCCAGTCGGCTGGGGGCCGCCTTTGTAAGAGGGATTGCCGCGGGGGGCAATAACGTCATTGTTGGCGATTCTGATGAGTCTGCGGGTGCCGCAATCGCAAGTGAGTTCGGCGACTCAGTAGTGTTTTGTCTATGCGATGTGCGCAGAGATGCGGATTTGGCTGGTTTGGTTCAGTGCGCTAGCGACGTATTCGGCGGCCTCGATGGGATTGTGAATAACGCGGTCAGTTACTTGGACAATGGTATTACCTCTTCCAGAGCCGATTGGCATGAAGCTTTCGATGTAAGTTTGTTCGGAGGTGCAGTTTTGCTCGCCGAGGCATTACCACTTTTAGCCGAGAGTCCTTCGGCCGCAGTCGTCAATGTGGCGAGCATTGCAGCGAAAGTTGCACAAAGAAATCGAGCGCTTTACCCGACAGCAAAAGCCGCGATTATTCATTTAACTCGCTTGCAAGCGGTGCAACTCGCTGACGCCAAAATCAGGGTGAATTCCGTATCGCCGGCTTGGACGTGGTCCACGCCGATCGAGTTGGCTACCGCGGGAGACAGGTCACACGCGGATAGTGTGGGGTCGGCTCTGCATCCACTAGGCAGAATTGCAGACGCAGAAGAGGTTGCTGAAGTTGTTAACTTTCTCCTGTCTCCTGAATCATCGTTTGTGACAGGCGCAGATTTCCCAGTAGATGGTGGCCATTCTATTCTGGGGCCAGACGGTGGTTATGCTCTTCAGGGCAAACTCCAAAAATAACAAACCTATCGATGATGACACCGCTACGGTCGTCTAGGTCAGCGCTGACAGGCTTTAACCTGCAATTTTTGGAACATTCCCCATTGCTTCCTGGATAGCGCTGTCGGGCAAATCCAAGTCAACCATCTGTCCTGAAAGGAATGTTTCGTAGGCCGCGAGGTCTAGATGCCCGTGACCACACAGTGCAGTCAAAATGACTTTCTCCTCGCCGGACTCTTTACATGCCATAGCCTCCCTTACCGCTGCCGCAATTGCGTGGGTGGGCTCGGGTGCGGGCACGATACCTTCGCTTCGAGCGAATTGCAGCGCCCCTTCGAAACACTCGGTCTGAGGAATAGAGATGGCCTCCACCAGTCCCAGTTCATAGATATGTGAGACCAGAGGCGCCATACCGTGATACCGCAGCCCACCGGCGTGAATCGGTTCTGGAATGAACGATGCACCGAGTGTGTGCATTTTCATCAGCGGAGTCAGGCCTGCGGTGTCGCCAAAGTCGTAACGATATTCGCCTTTAGTGAGTGTAGGGCAGGCCGCCGGCTCAACGCATCGGATAGTCGGGTCTATATTGCCCGCGAGCTTTTCGCGCAGGAACGGAAATGCCAAGCCACCGAAATTGGAGCCGCCGCCGGTGCAGCCCACCAGTATATCGGGTGTTTCGTCGACTTTCGCCAACTGCAGCAGCGCTTCCTCACCGATAATGGTTTGGTGAAGCAACACATGATTCAGCACGCTACCTAGTGCGTAGCGGATCGTGGGGTCCTCCACTGCTTCGGCAACGGCCTCTGAAATCGCGATCCCCAAAGAGCCAGGGTGATCCGGGTCTTGAGACAGTAGTTGCTTGCCATAGTCGGTTGCATCAGAGGGGCTTGGGTGTACCTGCCCACCCCAAATTTCCATCATGGTTCGACGATAGGGTTTGGCTCTGTACGAGGCGGCTACCTGCCAGATTTCGCACTCGAGACCAAACTGGGCGCATGCGAAAGCTAGGGAACTACCCCATTGGCCCGCGCCGGTTTCGGTGGTGAGTTTGCGAATTCCTTCCTGCGCGTTGTACCACACCTGTGGCACCGCGGTGTTGGGCTTGTGGGAGCCCGCAGGGCTGACGCCCTCGTACTTGTAGTAAATGCGCGCTGGGGTATCGAGTAATTTCTCAAGACGGTGTGCGCGGAACAGTGGGCTTGGGCGCCACAGGCGATAAACATCTAGCACATCGCCCGGGATGTCGATGTAGCGCTCTGCCGACATTTCCTGCTCTATCAGAGCCTTAGGGAACAGGGCGGCGAAGTCGTCTCCCGTCGCCGGCTGGTGCGTGCCGGGATGCAACGGCGGTGGCGGCGGTTCCGGCAGGTCTGCCACGACGTTGTACCAGCGCGTCGGAATCTCCGACTCGTCAAGATAGATTTTGGTGGGAGTACTCATAGTCATGGTCCACAGGCCGCGCGGGTATGCCGCTGAAATGCACTAAATCAATCAAAAGACCGCGCATGATAAGGGAGACAGCGCACAACGCAACTGCGGTGAAGCGCAAAAACCCGCGCTAAAGCTCATGCAGGTGGTCAACATCGCCCCATTCGTGCGGCGCGATCAAAGATCTTATGCGAGTATTCTCGAATGAGCTGTCATCAGCTGACAATGAGTCCCTAGTTGAGCCTGATGAGATCACGACAGCCACCGATCCATTCAGGTGCGTCACAGCGTAAAAGGCCCGTATTGTAATAACGATAAATTCGCGTGACGCGGGCATTTTTTAGGCGCTACACTCCTCCACCGCTCGTTTCACCCCGAACCAGCTTTAGCCCATGTCTATCAGTACATTTGACCTGTTTAAGGTGGGTATTGGTCCCTCCAGCTCTCATACCGTCGGCCCCATGCATGCCGCGCGGACGTTTGCAGTGGCGCTTGAGGACACAGGCTCCCTGAGCCGCTGTTATCGCGTGACCACCGAGCTGTTCGGCTCGCTTGGAGCCACGGGTGCCGGCCACGGCTCCCCAAAGGCTATTATTTTGGGATTGGAGGGCGAGGCGCCCGATACGGTAGATATCGACCGCATTGACGCTCGCGTTGCCGCTGCGCGTGAACATGGCAGCCTGACCCTTCTGGGTACGCATCAGATTGCCTTCGATTACCGCGACGACTTGATCATGCACCGTACCGAGACGTTGCCCTTTCACCCCAACGGCATGCGCTTCACGGCCTACGACGAACAGGGCGAGGCGCTGCGGACCCGGGTGTACTACTCGGTGGGCGGTGGATTTGTGGTGGATGAGTCGGCGAGCGATGGTGACGTGGTTGTGGATGACCCCACGCCAATTCGATATCCGTTCTCAACTGCCGAGGAGCTGCTAGCACAGTGTAAGGAGCACGGTCTTTCCATCAGTTCACTCATGCTGGCCAACGAACTGGCCTGGCGCAGCGAAGCCGAGATCCGCACAGGTCTTCTCGCACTTTGGGAGGTCATGCAGGCGTGTATTGACCGCGGCTGTCGCACTGAAGGGATCATGCCAGGCGGCCTTAAGGTTAAAAGGCGGGCTGCACAGTTGTACCGTCAGCTGAAGAGCCAGGGCGATTCCCTTGGCGACGAGTCGTTGAACACCATGGACTGGGTCACGCTTTACGCGCTGGCGGTGAACGAAGAGAATGCGGTAGGTGGGCGAATTGTGACCGCGCCTACAAATGGCGCGGCCGGGATTATTCCCGCCGTGCTCAAGTACTACCTACGCCACTGCCGTGGTGCGAGCGATGAGGACGTTTGCCGCTTCCTTCTGACCGCAGGCGCGATTGGCATCCTCTACAAGATCAACGCCTCTATCTCTGGCGCTGAGGTTGGCTGCCAGGGTGAGGTCGGCTCGGCCTGCTCAATGGCGGCGGGCGCTCTGGCCGATGCCTTGGGCGGCACCCCTGCTCAGGTGGAGAACGCCGCAGAAATTGCGATGGAGCATAACCTCGGCCTGACCTGTGACCCGATCGGTGGCTTGGTGCAGGTGCCCTGTATCGAGAGGAACGCGATGGGTGCGGTGAAGGCGATCAGTGCCGCGCGGATGGCCCTTCGCGGCAGCGGCGAGCACTTCGTTTCACTCGACCAGGTGATCAAGACCATGCGCGATACGGGTCGTGATATGCAGGATAAGTACAAGGAGACCTCTCGCGGCGGGTTGGCGATCAACGTTCTCGAGGTGCCGGTCAGTTTGATCGAGTGTTAGGTGGCGGTGCGTGAGGTTCACTCGTTAAGTTAGGTAGCATTTCTATAACCAGCGGCTTACGTGAACCTTCATTTTTTTAAGCACGCCGGCGTAGTAGTGCACGTCGCGCCCCTCGGGTAAAAGATCCTCGTGGAACTCGACC
Organism: Halieaceae bacterium; assembly: GCA_902518075.1. The sequence goes on from CABYEX010000038.1 coordinate 4,429, forward strand.
ATGAGGTAGTCGACCAACTGCTCTCCAGAGTCTCTCCATCGCGTGTAAAGGGAGTCAATCAGTCTATATTCTGTGCCCTCCACATCGAGTTTTATTGCAATAAAGTCGCAGCCGCTTCGGCGCTTCTCTGAGACAAATCTCCACAGGTCTATGCCGTCAACGGAGCGCTGTTCGAAGAGATTCTTGCCCGTCACTTTTCCTTTTTCAGTCGTTGAACCGCCTCGAAAATTAGTGCCCATCGCCCGGGGTAGGTAAATGTTGACAGGTCCATCGTGAGTCGTCACTGCTTGATGTCTTATTTCTGCATCCGGATTTGCTCGCGCAGCCTTGCCGATTAGCTCTTCTTGGATCTCGAAGCCGATAAATGAAAATCGAGGCAGTGCCTCTGCATACCGATTCAGGACGAAGCCCTCGTTGACGCCGCAGTCAATGAACAAAGGGCGTATCGCCTGAGCCGACTGTTGCTCCAAGAGTTCCGCATTCTTTCCAACCAGAAATGCCAGCTGCCGCTCATACCCCAGATTCCAACGAGTGAGGCGCGTGAACCAGAGTGGGGCGACATTCTTTAGTGGCCTAATGGTCAACCGCACAATATTTTTTTTCGAGTACATCAGGAAGGCCCTGACGGTAGACACCTCCTCGAAGGCAGCGATCTCACGTCGGTAGCTGCTGAAACTCATTTTCTCAAACCTCCCGCGAGCGCGAGGGCCGCCACCAAAGCGATGCCAATAGCCAATACCATTAAGGTCTCCGCCATGCTCAGGCCGAACAGCATCTCGGGGGTGAAAGAGCACAGATTGCGGACCTCGAACAGCCAGGGCATCCAACGATCGAAGGCAAACCAGTCCGGCATGCCGAGTTGAAACTGACAGCTACCGTCTCCAATGCCGTTTTCCAGCCGGTACAAGTAGCGAGCGCGCTCGAAAAGGCCCGCACCGGCGATGAGCACACCCAAGTTCCCTACAACACGCAGCGGCGAGATTTGGGGTGTGACCAGCATGACGATGGCGATGAAGGTAAAGGCGACCACCCAAAGTCTCGCGTGAATACAAACCTGACAGGGTTCGTCACCCAGCGCGTATTGGTAATACAAGGCCACCCCCAGCAGAGAGACACCGAACAAGGCCAGAGACAGCCAATACCAGCTAGACTGCAGAAACTGCGAGAGTGTTGTCATGTCGTCAGGGTTGCCGTTGCTAGTGAATCAATCTGAAGGCGGTCAGTTTACCGTGTCCCGCACGGCTTCGGTGAAGGGTTGAAGACAGCGCCATAACATGATGGCTGAAAACAGCGATAAGGCAATCACCACGCAACTGATGGACCAGTCGATCGTTGCTGGATCCTTAAAGACATAGTCCGTGAGCAGCGCGACTGCGGTGGATCCCAGCGACAGACCCAGTAGCGAAACTGTAAGCAGATAGAGCGCCATTACAGCAGGATCGCGAGTAATGGGGTTTGTGACGCCGGTGCCGACGCAAAGGCGCTGTGTCCGTGCCCCCGCGAGGTTCAGCTGACCGATCGGGTCCGGGGACAGGTTTTGGGTATCTGGGCTGAGCAAAATATCGAAGCCCAATTGCTCGGCCTCCGCAGCCAGTCTAGCGGTATTGCCCGGACTGGGCTCCATCACAATGCCGAATTCTGTCATGCCAGCTCCATGTGGTCCTCGTAGCGGGCCCATGCCCACTTAAATCGCTTTCCTGCATTGCGTCAATGGTTCGAGCATTGCCGGGCAGACTCGTCGCACTCGCAGCATGGCATGCGGGCCTTGTCGGGGTCAGTACCGGTTGCGCAATGCGCATCCGCCAGTGCTTGCTATGCCGCAGTGCCGATTCGCGGCATACTCGCGCCCGCCTAGCCCGGGCACCAAGGAGGCCTATTACTATGACGATAAATCTGAAAGTCCTCGAGTGGTTCGGTGTGGTCACCGCCATCGCCTACTCGCTGTTTGTGGCGTCCAATGTCGGGCTAGAATTCCTCGGCTTCGTGTTGCTCTTCGTTTCCGCTATCTCGATCGGCGCCTGGGCTTATCTCGGCAGACATCGGGGCATCTTACTGCTGCAGTTTTTCTACGCGGTCGCGGGATTGATCGGCATGGTGCGATGGTTTTGATGTTCGCTAGCAAGTAAGTGGCTGCCGAAAGAGACGTGGAGTGGCACACCCATACTTGCTCCTCGTGATGGTGATTGTCTCGAGCTCTGTCTGTGATGCTCGACACTGGTCTCTAGAGGTCAGAGGTTTGTTGCGTGCGTGATAAGGTCCTTGGAATGGATCAAGATGCCAGCCAACATGAACATGGCTTCGACCGTGTGAGCATTTCATTGGAACGTATCGTGGGTGCTGAGGCAGATCATATGTTGGTGCTCTCCGATCAATACATGGCCTCGTTATACCCCGCAGAGAGCAATCATCTGGTGAGCAGTGAGAGTCTTCGCACGGGCGATGCGGTCTTTCTCGGTGCTTTTATTTCATCAACTATGTCGTTACGTACTGAGACCGCAGATCAGCCGGCGGAAACGGATGAACTGCGGTCCGGTAGTGAGGTCGGTGAGTGTATTGCCTGTGTTGCGGCGCGTTTCTATCGTGAGGCTGGGTACGCGGAAATCAAACGACTGTATGTCCAAGAGACCCACCGTGGACGCGGTCTATCCCGCACATTGATGAGCGCAATTGAAGCGGAGATTTTGGCCGAAGGTATCGACTGCGCTCGTCTGGAGATGGGTATTCATCAGCCTGAGGCCGATGCTTTGTACCGATCGCTCGGTTATCGCGACATTCAGCCCTTCGGCGATTATCTGGTGGACCCACTCAGTCAGTTTCTCGAAAAAGCACCGCTCAAGGTGGCCTGAACCTGCAAAATTCCCACCAGTGATGGCCGTCATTTACTCACGCTAACGACTTTTCTTCGGTTGACGACACGACTATACTGAAGGCTGTGGGGTAGTTTTCTTGCCTCTGCTGTCAGCGAGCATCGGGGGATGTGGAACGGGCGGAGTAAAGGTACACAGAGGCCAGGCGAGAAAATGAGTTCAGCCAACGAGCTAAAGCTTGGGGCTGGGAGTCGTAAAATAATAAAGAGGAGGGCTCATGAAGCGCTTCTACTACATCAGTGACGATCTGGACGATCTTGAACAGATTGAGCACCACCTCGAAGCTGGCGGCATAGCCCGTCCCCAGATCTATTTGCTTAGCAACGACGACGTCGGTCTGGACAACCACGACGTGAATCGCGTGGCCAGTTTTCTGAAAACGAACGTCATTCATTCCGGTGAGATTGGCGCGATGCTGGGCTTGGCTGTGGCAGGCGTCATTCTGCTGGTGGCACACTTCTCGGGCATTGCGGCGCAAGTCGGTTGGGTGCCCTTTGTGTTTTTGGCCATCGTCGGCTTTGGTTTTGCGACCTGGGAGGCCGGCTTCATAGGTATGCAAGCCCCCAATGTCCATTTCACCCGATTTGAGAAAGCGCTGGCCCAAGGCCGGCATGTGCTTTTTGTTGAGACCGATCGTGAAGATCAGAAAAAACTCAAAAAAGTTTTAAAACAACATCCTAAGTTGGAGCGTGCTGGCACCGAGGTGACACACACCCGGGCGCTGATGCTATTGCTTCGTAATTGGGAGCGGTTCAGGAATTGGGCGCTGATTTTTCAGGGCCGTCCGAACAAACAACAACAATAACGCGGCTGCAAAGTACAGCCACCAATAGGGAGTATCGGCACATCACGAGAAGAAAGCGGTAAGCGGTAATTTCTTACTCTGATGGTCGTGTACTGGGGGGGCGTTGGTGCCCAATTTTTGCACTGGGTGCGAGAGATAAACTATGTTTGCTGCAATTGTATTGCTTGTATTGGTTTTGGGGACAGTGGTGTTCCACTTCCTCAGCCCTTGGTACTTCACACCGATAGCGTCTAACTGGTCCTCGATGGACGACACGGTCACCCTGACGTTTGTTGTCACAGGGCTGGGATTCGTGCTGTGTAACGCTTTTATTGCTTACTGCATCATCAAATTTAGAAACAAGGAAGGCCGTCGGGCTGAATACGAGCCCGAGAGCGTCAAGATGGAGACGTGGCTCACAGGCCTCACCACGGTGGGCATCGCGGCGATGCTGGCTCCGGGGCTACTAATCTGGAAAGACGTTGTGACACCGCCGGATGATGCCATGCAGCTTGAGGTGCTGGCTCGCCAGTGGAACTGGTCATACCGGCTCCCCGGAGAGGATGGTCAGCTAGGTGCAGTAGCGGTTAGCCATACCTCGGAGGAGAACCCGCTAGGCATCGATCCCTCTGACCCGTTTGGTCAGGATGATGTGATCGTTTATGACCCGGTGATGCACCTAAAGGTGGATCAGCCCGTGACCTTCTTGCTCAGATCAACCGACGTGCTGCACAACTTCACCGTCCCCCAATTCCGCGTGAAAATGGATTTCGTTCCTGGTCAGGTAACCTACATATGGGCTGAGCCTAAGGAGCCTGGCAGCTACGACTTGCTGTGTGAGGAGCTGTGTGGGGTAGGTCACTATGCGATGCGGGGTCGCGTGATCGTCGACACCGAGGAATCCTATGCGGCGTGGCTGGCGGACCAGCCCACTTTCGCGGAGACTCAAGCTGAACTGAGTACTGATCTGGTGGCGGGGCAGGCCGGCTATGCAGTATGTAGTTCGTGCCACGGTGTGAATGCCGAAGGCAACAAGGCGATGCATGCCCCGCGACTGGCCGGCATGGACAGTGAGTACATGAAGCGGCAGTTGCGCCACTTCAAACGTGGCGTGCGCGGCACCCATGAGGACGACACCTGGGGCCGAACCATGGCGCCGATGGCGATGATGTTGGGCGATGCCGCCGCGATAAATAATGTGGTGAGCTACATTGACACCTTGTCGGGTCAGCCCGAATTCGATGGCAACGCCAATACAGGGCTTGCTGCCGCGGTGGAGCGGTACGAGCCCAGCGCGTCAGGCGACCCAAGCAAATCTCAGGCGCTATATGAGTCCACCTGTGCGCAGTGCCATGGCGAGCTCGGTCAGGGTGTCTGGACTGTCAACGCGCCCGCGCTGACGGGGCTCGAGGATTGGTATCTCGCGTCCCAGATCAAGAATTTCCGCGACGGTATTCGCGGCCGCCACGCTGACGACCTCTACGGGCTTCAGATGGGATTGGTCGCCAATACCATGACGGATGATCAAGCTATCGAAGACATGGTGGCTTACATCTCTACCCTTGAAAACCCACAGCAGCCGGTCACGCTGGCGCAGCAGAATTAGTCCGGAGAATACGATGGAACATATAGCACACGACGAGACGAGTTTTGTTCGCCCCGCCGAAGTGGGGGAGATGGAGCTCTACCATGCCAAGACCTGGCTGGGGAAATATGTTTTTTCACAGGACGCGAAGACCATCGCGATCCAATACGCGGCAACGGCTATCGCCATCGGAATGGTGGCGCTGGTGCTTTCATGGTTCATGAGGTTGCAGCTGGCCTGGCCGAATACCTTCACCTTTATTGACCCTGCTTATTACCTCCAGGCGGTCACCATGCACGGCATGATCTCATTATATTTTACGAACCGGTACAACTCGCAATTGTCTGGCAAGTCGGTCCCGCCAGCTTGAAAAGCCATCCGTACGAACACCCTAGGAATCCCGGATATCGATGCAGCCTGTAAAGTCCGCGAAGCAGCACCGACAAACTCCGCTCTGCCCTTTTGGTCATCTCCGAAGCCAGCGCGAATTTGGCCATCCGGGTGAATCACCTCATTTTGCAGATGAAGTGGAAGCATGACGGTGGATGACCTAAGCGTCATACCTAAATGAACACTTCGATGGGCTCAAAAGCCTCCGACGAGTCAATCAAGTCCACGCGTTTTTCGACTATCTGCAGCCGGCCATCTGAAATCTGAAGGGTATGTCTGTAGAGGCCGGCAAAAGTTCTATGTCCAAAACTCCTCCACTCTGCCATCGAAAAGGCAGAGCCAACGACCAACTGGTTACTGGCCTCACAGATCGACTCGACCACAATTGCACTGACGGTATGTGATGTTCGTGACCGAGGCTTCTGTGACCAGGCTCTATCGTGATTAAGGCGATTAATTCTGACTTGTCTCATCATGGAGTCCTCATAAGCGAGGGACAGATGGTTGAGGGGATCCTCCTGATCCTCTTCAAGCGGTATCCAATACATACCGCCCTCAGCGAACAGGTCATCCCATTGGTCAAATTTTCTCTGATCTAGCAGCCTTGCCTCTTGATACAGGAACTGGCAAAGCGTCTCATATGGGACTTCTGAAGCTCGCGTAAGTGGAGAACGTGCTGCTCTCATTACAGCTCACTGCCCTGTAGCGGGATCGTCTCTGGCACATCGCCGGCCATGTATTCTCGCCAGGCGCGAAATTGGTTGCGTATTGGCAGCTCGCTGGTGCCCACACCAATCTCCCCGCCGTCAGCGCCTGAAAAAGGAGCATCCTGACCCGCATTGCGATGTTGACTCACCCAATCCCCTCCTTGAGTAGCCAGGCCTTTCTGACATTCGGCGTAAACGTGCACATCGTCAGTCATGACGATTGATGAAGGTGAGTTAACAACATTTGAATAAGTGAAAGTCCGCTGGAGTAGCTCCTCTGGCGCCCCATCAAGTCTGAAGGTAAAGATCTCTACCAAAGTTCTGTCAACAGATAGCGGACGAATAACTCTCCATTGCTGGAATGACGTATGTGGTGAGCAGGACGGATAGATGATGGTGTTGTGACGATTCACCCCAAGAATTTCTTTGGCCCGATCCTCACCGACCTTTGCAGCTAAACTCGCAAAGTAGCTTTGCGATAGCGGATCCTCTGGCGCATTGAAAATGGCGGTCATATAACTGTGGCCAAAATCAAAGGCATGCAGGTCAAGGTCTGACCAGAACTTTGGCGGTGCACCGTTACCATCAATGATGTGCAGCTCAAAAGGCAACTCGCCACCCAACACCTCATCAGCATATTGCCTAGCAGCCCTGTAAGAGGATTCATGCGTCGCAATGGGGTGCCCGGTGTCGTTCAAATTTTCAAAAAAAATCTTCCAGTTGGACCGCTGGACAACACGAAAAACCCCGCCCGCCACAGACACCGTGCCATTCGGCGCACGATCGCAAAAGTTATCCAGAGAGCTTTTTATACCGGCAATGAAGGATTCAAAATCAACAGCCTTCTCTGAGAGTGATGCAAAGACAAACCCGCGATACGAGGCCACATGAGCCACTTTCCGAAGAGAAAAGCGCGGGTCAGCCATATCAAATCGCGTGTTTTCATAGCCCTCAAGATACGGCACCCCCCTCAAGGTCCCGTCGAGATTGAAGGTCCAGGCATGA
>CABYEX010000039.1 GCA_902518075.1 Halieaceae bacterium
ACGACGGCTGAGTGAACAGCGGCCAGGCGACAAAGCGCCACTGAATGTATTGGTGCAGATCAACACCTCCAATGAGGACAGCAAATCCGGGGTACGGCCCGATGCGGCACCCGAGCTGATGGCAGCCATCAACGAAATGCCGGGGCTGAGGCTCCGTGGATTAATGACGATCCCCGCGGCGACTACCAACCAGACCGAGCAACGCGAGCCCTTCCGTCAGTTACGAGAACTCATGAATCAGCTGTCTGACTCTCTACCTCAGCTCGACACCCTTTCGATGGGCATGTCGGTAGACCTGGAGGCTGCTGTCAGCGAGGGCGCCAACATCGTTCGTGTGGGCACAGATATTTTTGGGGCGCGGTATAATTAAGCTCGTTTTTGACGGATACCCGCCATCCCATGTCATCTGAAGTCGCACCTGTTATCGCGTTTCTAGGCGCGGGCAATATGGCCAGCGCCATGGTCAGTGGCCTTATCGCCGAGGGAACTTCTCCGAGCCAGCTCCGGGCCAGTGACCCCAGCGAGGCAGCATTGTCGCATCTGGAAGCCATGGGTTTATCACAGCTCAGCACCTCACCTGACAAGCTCTTCGAGGACGCAGACTTGGTGGTAGCTGCGGTGAAACCTCAGGTCATCCCCGCGGCGCTGACTGCTATCAGAGACCAGCTGGGGCCCCGCACTGCATTGCTTTCTATTGCGGCGGGCATCCCGATCAGCTCTCTCGAGTCTCTGCTTGGCGAGGACGTCGCGATCATTCGCTGCATGCCCAATACGCCAGCCATGATTGGCCTGGGTGCGAGTGCGTTGTTCGCAGCCGACTCAGTCAGCGCTGCCCGTCGGGAGCTCGCGGAAAAGGTCACCAACGCCGCAGGTAACACCGTTTGGGTAAGTGACGAAGAGCTGCTCGATGCCGTGACGGCCGTATCGGGGAGCGGCCCCGCTTACTTTTTTGCACTGATTGAAGCCATTGCCCGCACCGGCATGGAACTGGGGCTTGAAGAGGAGGTTGCGATGGCGCTGACGGTGCAGACCGCTCTCGGCGCCGCATCATTGGCAGCTCAGGCCAATGAGCCGGTTGCCACGCTGCGGGAAAACGTGACGAGCCCCGGCGGCACCACCGCGCAAGCGCTGCAATCACTTCAGGCCAATGATTTTGATGCCGTGGTGGCCAAGGCTGTGCGGCAATGCGCCGCAAGAGCTAAAGCATTGGGGGAGGAGTTCGGCTGGTGAGTGCCGGCACGGAAATAGCGCTTTATCTGATTCGCAATCTGGGCGCATTGTTGCTGTTCTTGGTCATACTGCGCGGGGTACTTCACACCTCCCGGGTGAACTTCTACAACCCCCTGTCGCAAATGATTGTGAAGCTAACCAACCCGCTGCTGACGCCCTTGCGCGGGGCGCTGCCCGCCGCCGGCCGCATTGACTGGGCGGTTTGGGTGCTGGCTGTGCTCCTGCAGTCATTGATTCTGGTGGGCATCGCCTGGATATCGGGGGAGCGCTGGGCGCTACCCGGCCTCGCAACCCTCCTGCTCTGGGGCGTGATCGGCGTCATCGCGCTGCTAGTCAATCTCTACTTTTTCATTCTGATCGCCATGATCATTGTCAGTTGGATCGCGCCCGGAAGTCGGCATCCCGCCATCGAGCTGATCTGGCAGATCTCCGAACCCGTCATGGCTCCCTTCCGTTCATTGCTTCCCAACATGGGTGGCATCGACTTCTCGCCGATCCTGATTTTCATCGGCATTAACGTCGTGCAAATTGGCCTCCGACACGCCGCTCTCACCGTTGGCTTGCCTCCGGGTCTGGTTTTCGGGCTCTGACATGAGCGAGACGACCCCCGCAGACAGTGTCGGTCTGGTCACGCCACAGGTCGCCAGATGCGACACGCCCTTCCCGTTCGCCAACGGTGCCGTGCTCGGCAGTCACGAGCTGGTGTATGAAACCTATGGCGAACTGAACAGCGCAGGCGATAACGCTGTGCTGATCTGCCACGCGTTATCGGGTTCGCATCACGCTGCCGGTTTTCATGCAAGCGATGACCGCCGTCCCGGCTGGTGGGATCTGGCAATCGGCCCCGGTAAACCGATCGACACTGAGCGTTTATTCGTGGTCTGCTCGAATAACTTGGGATGTTGTGACGGCTCCACAGGCCCCAATACCATCAACCCGGATACGGGAAAGCGCTGGGGCGGTCAATTTCCGCAGCCTCAGGTTCAGGATTGGGTTCGCAGCCAGAAGTGGCTGGCCGAAAAGTTAGGTATCTCGCGCTGGGCCGCCGTCATGGGCGGGAGTCTTGGCGGTATGCAGGCCCTGCAGTGGGCGATCGACTTTCCCGATTGGGTCGAGCACTGCGTCGCGCTGGCCGCAGCACCCGGGCTCACGGCCCAGAATATTGCCTTTAATGAAATCGCGCGACACGCCATTCTCTCCGACCCCAATTGGCATGATGGCAACTATCTAGAAGCAGATGCGCTGCCGACCCGGGGCGTTGCACTAGCGAGAATGGTCGGCCATCTTACGTATATGTCTGCCGACGGCATGAGTGACCGGTTTGGCCGGGAGTTGCGAGAGGGCGGTTTTGCGCCGGATGACAACGCCGAGTGGGTCTTTCAGGTAGAGAGTTATCTGCGCCATCAGGGCAACCGCTTCTCTACCCAATTCGATGCCAACACCTACGTCTTGATGACGCGGGCACTGGACCTGTTTGATCTGGCCGGGGATCAGGGCGGCGACCTCACCGCTGCCCTGTCAAACGCTCAAGCTAATTTTCTGGTGACCTCGTTTAGTTCGGATTGGCGGTTTCCACCTCAGCGATCGATCGAGATTCGAGATGCGCTTATGGCAGCGGGCAAGTCCGTGACCTATGCCAACATCGAGACCGATAATGGTCACGACGGGTTTCTGCTACCGAATCCTCACTACGAGCAGCTGTTGGGTGAGTGGATGCTCCGGGTAGGTCCACCATGAATCGACTGGATCTGAACACCGTGCTCGGCTGGATCACACCGGGTAGTCGGGTGCTGGATCTCGGCTGCGGTGATGGCGCCTTTCTGGCGCGCCTGCGGGACGAGCGTGACGCCAGCGGTGTCGGCGTGGATATCGACCCCGACAACCTCATCGCGTCAGTCAGCAAGGGGCTCGATGTCATTCAGGAAGATATTAACGACGGTCTGCGTTGCTTTACGACCAACGGGTTCGATGTCGTCGTGTTGGCGCATGCCCTGCAGGAGCTGACACATCCGCATATCGCACTGGAACGTATGGTCGACATTGGCGATGAGGCCATTGTGTCCTTCCCCAATTTCGGGCATTGGCTGTGCCGCATCCACCTGGGATTGAAGGGCCGCATGCCTATGTCTCGGGCCATGCCGCGGCACTGGTACGACACCCCAAACATTCACTTTTGCACCGTCAAGGACTTCGAGTCGCTGTGTTCAGATTTAGACATCGATATCATCGAGCGAGCGACCATTGCCGGGGCCGCTCAGCACCTGTTGGGCAGATACCTCCCCAACTTGTTTGCCACCAGCGCGATCTATCGCATCCGCCGCGCTGGCGCCTAATTGCCGGATTGCTGCTAGCGTGCTGGATGCTGCCAGCCGCGGCACAACAATCAACGCGATACGAGCAATTTGAACTGCACCACAGCATTGTCTACACCACTTTTCTGTCGCCTGAAGTCGCCGCTGAATACGGCATTGCGCGCGGGGCAGACAAGGCCATCCTGACACTGTCGGTCCGCGATGCCGATTCCGGGGACATTGCAGGTCGGCCGATGAAGATCGAGGGGCGGACCTGGGACTTGATCACGGGCGGTGACATGTGGGTTAAGGAGATTCGCGAGGGCCGCGCCACGTATTACATTGTGCCGTTTGAGTTCCTGGATCGCGAATACCGTTTTTTTGAGTTCACCTTTCAGCCAGAGGGCGCAACCTCTGTCTTTGAACACAAAATGAAAGTGCAGCTGTGGCGCCAGGGCTAGGCGATGTGTGACGATGCACGGCCGCGGTTGATCATCGCCAGCCACAACCCGGGCAAAATCCGTGAGTTTCAGGCAGTGCTCGGTCACCGGTGGCAGGTATGCCCTCAAGCGGAGCTAAATGATGTCGGCGACGCAGAAGAGACTGGCAGCACCTTTGTCGAAAACGCGCTGATCAAGGCTCGCCATGCCTGCGCACGGACCCACTGTGCGGCGCTGGCCGATGACTCTGGCTTGGTGGTGCCCGCTCTGGGAGGCGCACCCGGATTGCGATCGGCGCGTTACTCCGGAGGCGACGACGAGGCCAACAACGCGCTGCTTCTGAAGAACATGGCAACACTCGAGGCCGAGGATCGGGCCGCCTTTTATGTGGCGGTGGTGGTGTTACTCGAGCATGCAGACGACCCCACACCCCTCATTGCTGAGGGGCGGTGGCACGGGCGCATTGCCACCGCACCCCGCGGCACGGCTGGCTTTGGCTATGACCCTCTGTTTGTGGCGAAGGGCTATGAGCAGCACGCCGCTGAGTTGTCAGCGGAAGAAAAAAATCGCGTCAGTCATCGCGCACTGGCTGTTCAACAGCTACTGCAACAACTGGCGCCATGATCAATCCACAAGCAGTGCCGCTGTCGCTCTATATGCATCTGCCCTGGTGCACGCGCAAATGCCCCTATTGCGACTTCAATAGCCACGAAGGTTTTACCGAGTCTCTGCAACAACCCTACGTGGAAGCCCTGCTGGCTGATCTAGACAGCCAGCAGGCGTGGTGGTGTGACCGGCCTATCGAGTCGATTTTTATTGGCGGTGGCACACCCAGCCTGTTCGAAGGTCGCTGGCTAGGCGCACTCCTCGAGGGGGTGTCAAACAGGGCAACACTATCCCGCGATGTCGAGGTCACGCTAGAAAGCAACCCCGGTAGCGCCGAGAGCGTCCGCTTCGCAGACTACCGAGCGGCTGGCGTTAACCGACTCAGCATTGGTGTGCAAAGCTTTGATGACCACGCGCTCAACGCCTTGGGGCGGATCCACTCCGGCGACGACGCGCGCCACGCATTGGAGATGGTCGCCGCCGCTGGCTTCCAGCGATGGAATATTGATCTGATGCATGGATTACCCGGACAGGACGCTCAATCGGGGGCGGCCGATCTCACTGAGGCCGTAGGCAGAAGCGCGGGCCATATCTCCTGGTACCAGCTGACGATCGAGCGCAACACGCGCTTCTGGTCGGCACCGCCAGTGCTTCCCGAGGAGAGCGCGTTAGAATCGATCCAACATGCGGGCGAGGCCATTCTCGCTGACGCAGGGCTTCATCAATACGAGGTTTCTGCGTTCAGCAGAGAGGGAGAAGAGAGCCGGCACAACCTGAACTACTGGCGCTTTGGCGATTACATTGGGTTGGGCGCGGGCGCCCACGGCAAGATCTCTCTACCCGATGGCACCATTATTCGAACCCAACGCACCCGGGCACCCTCTGATTATCTTGCCGCGACGCCGTCATCGCCCCCGTCACCGCCGCAGGGTGTCGCGATTTCGCCTGCAGAAAAAATCACCGAATTCGCTATGAATGCCTTAAGGCTCAAATCAGGTGTGCCGCTCACCCACTTTGCGCAAACAACGGGCACTGCCGTCGATCAGCTGACTGCAGCGGCCGAGACCGCGGTATCCCGAGGCTGGATAGAAGCACCCGAAACAGGTCACTTTGTTACCACGCCGCTGGGGTATCAGTTTTTAGATAGCGTCATTGGAACCTTTCTTTAGCCGGTCCCGCAAAAGATCTTAGACCAAGGCGACACCAAGACGCTCAGGCAGCGAGCACCTAGGGCGTGCAGCAGCACTTCACAGGAAGCTTGCGGTAAACCAGGTCCTGCACGACATGCCCCAACCGTTCGCCACGGACCTCAAATTTGGTGGGGGGCCGGTAATCCGGTCGAGGCACCGCGGTGGCAGGCTCGCCTGTCGCGTTCACAAGGAGCGATTCGGCATCCAGCGCTTCAAACATATGCTCGGCATAGGGCACCCAGTCGGTGGCGAGATGCAGATAGCCATCTGCCCGTAACAGCGTTGCCAGATCGTGAACCAGCTTGGGCTGAATCAGCCGTCGCTTGTGATGGCGCTTTTTATGCCAGGGGTCGGGAAAGAAAATGTGGATGGCGTCCACGGTATTGGGTGCCAGACACTGCGCCATTACCTCCACGGCATCCTCGGCATACACGCGCAGGTTCTGGGTTTCAGCGGCAAGCAGCTGAGATAAAAGTCTTCCGACACCGGGCCGGTGGACCTCGATGCCGATGAATTGAGCGGCGGGGTCAGATTGTGCCATCTGCAGCAGGCTATCGCCCATGCCAAAACCAATCTCAACAACGCGTCGGCCCGCAAAGCCAAACACGTGGTCCCAGTCGAGTTGCCCTGCTTGCATTGTGAGGCCAAAGCGAGAGAATCCGTCTTGCCAGCCGCGCTCCTGAGCAGTCGTCATCCTGCCAGCGCGCATGACAAAGCTGCGAACACGATGGAGCACCGGGGGCTCAGGGGGCCCCGCGGCGTCAGGTTAATACGGAGTGAATCTGTCAGGTCGTCGCTACGCGGCCATGGCGGCGCGCAGTCTTTTCATCGCATTGGCCTCCAGTTGCCGAATGCGTTCTGCCGACACCTCATACTCCGCTGCCAATTCGTGGAGCGTCGGCTTGTCTTCCGTCAGCCAGCGACGTTCGAGGATATCTCGACTTCGCGCATCCAACTCCGTGAGCGCAAGCTGCAGTCGCGCCGAGCTGTCCTCTGCGAAATCATCCGCCTCGACCAGCTTACCGGGATCCGCCTGACCGCCTGTCAGAAAATATTGCGGCGCCTGCCAGGCATCGTCTTCGTCACTGTCGGTCGGCGCATCGAAGGCTACATCCCGACTGGCCAGACGACCCTCCATGCGCGTTACCTCTGCCTCATCAACGCCAAGGTCAGCGGCAATAGCACGAGTTTCCGCAGCTGAAAGCCACCCCAGCGCTTTTTTCTGACTGCGCAGATTAAAAAAGAGTTTTCGCTGGGCCTTGGTCGTCGCCACTTTGACAATGCGCCAGTTGCGGAGAATGTACTCATGCATCTCGGCCTTGATCCAGTGCACCGCAAAAGACACCAGCCGAACGCCTTTGTTGGGGTCAAAACGCTTTACCGCCTTCATGAGACCAACGTTGCCCTCTTGGATCAGATCAGCTTCAGCCAGACCGTAACCGGAATAACTGCGGGCAATGTGGACAACGAAGCGAAGATGCGCAAGCACCAGCTCTCTCGCCGAATCAACGCACTCCTCATAAAACAGGCGTTCTGCCAGCTCGCGCTCCCGATCAGCGGACAGCACGGCAATGCTGCTCACCGCCTGAACATAGGCGGACAAGTTGGCGCCAGGCGCCATATTCAGCACCGCACTGTTAGGCAGTGCTAGTGATCGCGTTGTATCGGTCATGTCAGCAGCCTCCAAAAGGCTCGTGGCCGCGTATTCTAGCACTCTCAACTGCAGAGTGCTAAACCCTGAAAAATACCGCTTTCCAGGGGCTTAACGCCAATCAATGCGCCTCTAGGCGGTTGAAATAGCGTGCTGAAGCGATCCAAGAGGTCAGCCATCCCAGGACCGCTCCAAGCGCGATCAGCGCTAACAGGTACCTGACGCCCGGGCCCTGAATCTCGCCAGAACTGCCGTAAAGGACAAATAATGCGTTGACCGGGCCTGCAATCCAGAGGCTTAACATCCACAACATCACCCCAGCGAGCACCCCGCCACCTGCACCAAAATACAAGCCCGTATACAAAAAAGGCCTGCGGATAAAGCCTTGGGAGCCGCCGATCACTCGTACCACCAAAATCTCCTCACGCCGGGCATCGATCGCCAGATGCAGGGTATTGGCCAGCGCAAGGATTGCACCCAGCACCATGGCAGCCCCCAAAGCGAGGCCCCAGCGCTCTGTCGCGAGCAGGGCCTGATCGAGGCGGCTCATCCACTGGCTGTCGAGAATGACCCTGTCCACGCCTGACAGGGCACCGATCGCTTCAGCCAGCTGGCTCAGGGCCATGTCGGTGCGGGGTGCAGTGGGCGATACCAACAGCGCATGGGGCAGCGGATTATGATCCAGTGACGTCAAAACCCCTGACAATCCGGTTTGCTCGCCAAATACAGCCAGCGCCTCGTCTCGACGCACTAGGGTCGCGTCTTCCACGCTAGCCCATGTCACCAACTCGCGCTGCAGCGCCTCGGCCTGCACAAGGTTGAGCCCCCCGTCCAGCATGACCGATACCTGTGCCGGTCGCTCCAGATCGGGGACCAGTGGTCTCAAATTATCGAGCGTCAGCATCATAGCGCCCGGCAGCGCCAGGGAGATCGCCACAACCAGCCAGACCATGCCTGTTGCGAGGGGCCTGGCCATTAATTTTTGCCAGCTACTGGTGGCAGCAGACCAGTGCTGGTAGCGCCACGCCGCTATTCGACTCCATTCTTCTCTGATCTGCCGCGCTGACGAACTCATGCAACCGTCGCGCCAGCAAGACGCCCTTCATGCAGCGTAATAATCCGATGCCGGAACCGGGAAATCAGCGGCAAATCGTGGGTCGCCACCAGCACCGTCACGCCCACCTGATTGAATGCCTCGAATAACGACATGATCTCGCAGGACAGTTGAGGATCCAGATTACCCGTGGGCTCATCTGCGATGAGAAATTCAGGCCTTGCGACAACCGCCCGGGCGATGCCTACCCGTTGCTGCTCACCCCCCGACAACACAGCGGGATTCGTCCGCTCGTGGGGCAACAGACCCACCTTGTCTAGTGCGGCTCTAACCCGGCGGGCGGTGTCGGTTGGGGAGAATCCCGCCATGACCAAAGGCAGCGCGACATTGTCGTGCACACTGCGATCAAAGAGCAGCCTGTGGTCCTGGAAAACCACCCCAAAACGTCGACGATAACGCGGCACCATGCGCGACCGGATCTTGCTAGTCAGCTCATCATTCACGCGGATGTCTCCGCTACTGGGTCGATCCAGTAATAATAGAAGGCGCAGCAAGGTGCTCTTGCCCGCACCGGAGTGACCGGTAAGAAAGGCCATTTCTCCCTGCTCGATCGCCAAATTGAGACTGCGCAGTGCGTCCTGATCACCAAAACGGCGACTCACTCGCTCAAATTCAATCACTGCCGCTCAACCCTAGCCGTCATCTAATAGCGCATCGACAAAATCCTGGGCACTGAAGTCACGGAGATCGTCGGCTTGCTCACCCACTCCGATAAACCGTATTGGACGCTTCAGTTTGTGTGCAATGGCGAACAACACGCCGCCTCGAGCGGTGCCGTCGAGCTTGGTCACTGCGACGCCCGTAACACCGACGGCCTGATCAAATTCCACCGCCTGGGAGACAGCGTTCTGGCCAGTGCCTGCATCGAGCACCAACAGCGTTTCATGAGGCACAGTTTCGTTCTGCTTGCGCATTACCCGCACGACCTTACTGAGTTCATCCATCAAGTGGGACTTGTTCTGAAGCCGCCCCGCAGTGTCCGCGATCAGAACATCCACGTCGCGAGCGGTCGCCGCCCGCAAAGCATCAAACAACACTGAAGCACTATCAGCGCCTGTGTGCTGGGCAATCACCGTCACATCATTACGCTCGCCCCAGGCCTGCAACTGCTCTACCGCTGCCGCCCGAAAGGTGTCGCCGGCAGCCAGCATGACGCTGTGCCCCTGTTGCTTGAAGCGGTGCGCCATCTTGCCAATAGTCGTGGTCTTTCCAGCGCCGTTCACGCCCACCACCAGAATCACAAAAGGCCGATGCGCCTTGATGCTGAGGGGAGATTCCTGATCGGCCAACAGCTCGGTGAGCGTCCCTTTCAAGGCCGACATGACCGTCTCTTCCGCAGACAGCTCACTGCGGCCCAGTCGCATGCGGAGTGACTCCAGCACCCGATCAGTGGCCTCGAGCCCCAGGTCGGCCATGATCAGCTGTTCCTCAAGCGCCTCCAAGAGTGCCGGGTCCAATTGCTTCTTACCCAGCACGAGACTGGAAAGCCCTTCAGACAGTTGGCCACGACTGCGACTGAGCCCGCTTCGCAACCGCTCAAAAACACTCGAGCCTGTATCTGACGCAGCAGCCCCCCCCGCTTCGCCTGTCGATGCAGACGAAGCGTCCGCGGCCTGCTCGGAGCCCGAATCAGCATTGTTAGTGGATGTTAGGGTATCCGTGGGATCGCTGTCAGTAAGTGCCTCGGTTTTGATCTCGTCAGGCTTGGCGCGGCGTTTGAATAGCTTCATGATCACTCTGACTCGGTTGGGCGTGGCAAAACACGGACGCTTCGTTGATTCACAGGCAGTCTAGCACCGAGAAAAACAGGAGCCAGCATGCGGCGAGGCGCGAAACAGGCTACCTCTCAGCTCCGGATCATTGGTGGGCAGTGGCGTGGGCGGAAGCTCCCGTTTCCGGATCGCCCGGGACTACGACCCACGGGAGACCGGATCAGAGAGACCCTTTTTAACTGGCTGGGGCCCCATCTTCAGACTGCCAAGTGTCTCGACCTATTTGCCGGTTCAGGCGCGCTGGGTATCGAAGCACTGTCCCGCGGCGCTGCGCACTGTGACTTTGTGGATGCAGACCTGGAGGCCATCACTGCCGTTGGCCACCACCTCAACACCCTCGACGCCAGCGAGTACAGCACTGTGAGCGGCGACATGGCAGAGCGCTATCTGCGCCAGACTAAGGGCGCGTGGGACATTGTGTTTGTAGACCCCCCTTTCGATGCGCGCCTCGGCGAGTCAACCCTAACATTATTGGCAGAAAGCGAGCGACTGGCTGAAGCCAGCCGAGTTTATTTCGAGACATCGCGCTCACAACCCGAGGCTGTCCCGGAGAGACTCTATGACGTATTGCGCGAAAAAACCGCAGGAGATGTCTGTTACCGACTGCTGTCTCCGCGATAAGGCGCATGGCCCGTGCGTTTGTTCAGCTAACAAGACTTGTGTAGGCTCATCCGCATCACTGGAGGACATATCTCGTGTTGACCCATACCGTGGTGTACCCGGGCACCTTCGACCCCATCACCAATGGCCATATCGATCTGGTAGAGCGCGCCGCGAAGCTTTTCGAGCGTGTTGTGGTGGCCGTTGCTACCAGTGAGAAAAAAGCACCCCTTTTTTCCACAAATATCCGGGTGGAACTGGCAGAGGCGTGTCTGCAACACGTGCCCGCTGCTGAGGTCCTGCCCTTTGACGGACTGCTCATTGACTTCGTCACCGCACAGGACTCCCACTGTGTGCTCCGAGGTCTGCGTGCCGTCGCTGACTTTGAATATGAATTTCAACTTGCGAACATGAATCGCGCCATGGATCCTGAATTCGAAAGTGTTTTTTTGACACCCAGCGCCGAGCTGTCCTACATCTCTTCCTCATTGGTGAGAGAAATTGCTGGTTTGGGCGGCGATGTCAGCGGCTTCGTGCCAGCAAACGTAGCGGAGGCGCTGCAGAGCAAGCTGCGGTAAATCAGCGCCGAATATTCGGGGCTCAGCGGGCGATAGCGCGATGCGCACTCACGTTTAGCGCTGACACTGAGGGCACAGCACCGTACTGCGTCCTCCCTGCCTGATTTCCTTCAATCGGGTCTGACACACCCGGCAAGCCTGGCCGTCGCGGCCGTATACCCTC
>CABYEX010000040.1 GCA_902518075.1 Halieaceae bacterium
ACTGGGTCCACGGTTCTTACTGACCAGTAAACCAACTAGCCTCGGTGTCGAGCACCGACCGGTCCCGGGAGGCTACGTAGCACAACTTTTCCGATGCCTGTGGCAAGTGGTAACGATAGAAAAACTGACAAGCGGCGACCTTGCCTTCATAAAAATCGGCGTCCGCTTGTGCGCCGCTTTGCAAGGCTTTCTGCGCCACCAGTGCCTGACGCAACCACAGCCAGGCGATGACCACGTGTCCAAAGGCATCTAAAAATGGCGTGGCGTCGGCAAGACGCGTGACGGGATCAGTCTCCTGATTCACGGTCTCGATGGTTTGCTTAGCTAACGCCCAAATATCGGCGAGCGCCTCCCCCATCGCCGCTAACGACTCCACACCGGCCGCTGCGTCCAATGCCGGTTGCATTTCCTCTTCAAAGATGGCGAGGGTGACACCGCCCGCCAGATTCACTTTGCGACCCAAGAGATCGAGGCCATGAATGCCGCGGCTACCTTCGTGAATCGGATTCAAGCGGTTGTCTCGATATAGCCGCTCCACTGGGTACTCGCGGGTATAACCGTAGCCCCCCAGAATCTGAATCGCGTGTTTGTTCGCCTCGAGGGTGTATTCCGAGGGCCATGACTTGGCGATAGGCGTGAGTAGCTCGAGCAGTAGTGTGAGCCTCTGCGAGGCCTGCGGGTCATCTGAAATCAGCTGCTGATCCACCAGCTGCGAGCAATATGTGAGCAGCGCGATACTCCCCTCCACAGCCACTTTCTGTTCCATCAAGAGTCTGCGGATATCAGCATGCGCAATAATGGGGAGCATCGGGCTATTGGGGTCTTTATCGCCCGGGTGCCGACCCTGTGGTCGGTTGCGAGCGTAATCAAGCGAGTACAAATAGCCGCCCAATCCCGACATAGTGGCCAGCATACCCACACCAATTCGGGCCTCGTTCATCATGTGGAACATGTTTTTTAGGCCTTCGTTTACCTCCCCCACCAGGTAGCCAAGGCAATCACCACCCTCCCCGAAGTTGAGCAGCGCGTTGGTGGTACCGCGTTGCCCCATCTTGTGATTGAGACCCGCGAGCGCAATGTTGTTGGGCTCACCCAGGGAGCCATCTTCCTTGACGCGGATTTTAGGCACTAAAAATAGCGAGATACCCTTCACGCCTGGCGGCGCGTCCGGGGTTCGCGCCAGCACCATGTGCACAATGTTCTCAGAGATATCCTGCTCACCCCCAGAGATCCACATCTTGGTCCCAGTCAGCTTGTAACTACCATCACCAATGGGCTCAGCCATGCAGCGGATATCCGACAGAAGACCCTGCATGGGGTTCAGACAGGCACATAGTGCCAAACCAACGACCCTCGACGAGAGCTGGCAAGTAACGCTCGCGCAGCGCTTCGCTACCGCAGGCCTGCAACATGTGGGCATTGGAGGATGTCAGGAATAGGTAGCCAGTAGCAGGTGCATTGGCCGCCTGAAAAATACCCTGCATAAAGTTGGCCACCATGACGGGGGAATTGCATGCCACCCAGGTCGTGATCAAATGTGGCCGTGGGCAGACCCGCCTCGACAAAGGTTTTCAGGCAAGCTTTTAATGAGTCTGGAGTGATCGCCTTCCCATCTTTGAAGACGGGCTCATTTTCGTCGTGCTCCCCCGCGCAGGGCAAAAATTCTTCCTCGGCCATGTTCTGGCACAAATCGAGTATGGCCGCGATGCTCTCACGATCATGCTCGCTATAGCGATCACTGGCGAGCAGGGACCGCAGATCAAACATTTCATCGAGATAAAATCGACGTCGCGTCGATTGACGATCATAGACATAAAGTGCCCTGGCGCTGCCTGACATCAAGGTGAAAGCGGACCCTACAAGAGCGGCGTGTCGGGAGCAACGACTGGGGCTGTTAGAGGTCATTCGCTGGTTGTATATCACCGACACTGACGACGTTTGACGCCGACAAAATCGTCAAAAAGAAGTGTGAGCTTGAACAAACGCTAAGCGCGTGGCCGCGCTGCATCTAATGTGATCAGTCGTTGGGTCGACCAGTACTTTGCCGCGGGCCCAACAGTTCCGGGCGAATCGGAGTGATGTTCTCCGCCTCGAGCGATTTGCGGACACGCTTACCAACGCGGCCCTGCTTAACCCAGACATAATCGTGTCGTGGCTCATGTCCCGAGAAGCCCATGACATGCTCGGTCAAAATGACCGTGACATCATTTAGATCCATCTCAGCGCAGGCTCGCAACAAGCGGTGAGCTGCATCCTCGATAAAGTCAAAATCAAAGGACTCTTCCTCGGCACGCATGATCATCGGGTGTCCGGTGCCCGTCAATGAGGTACCCAACAACAGTTCTTCGTGAAGCTTCTCACCCGGGCGCAGACCGATGTATTCGAGATCGATGTGCTCGCCAAACATGTTGTCCCGTTCGATGTCGTAACCACTCAAGCGAATCATTCGCTCGGCCAGCTCAACGATCCGTACAGGCTCGCCCATGTCCAGTACAAAGACATCGCCCCCGGTGCCCAGCGCACCCGCCTGCAGTACTAGCTGTGCCGCCTCACGGATGCTCATAAAGTACCGAGACACTTCGGGATGAGTCACCGTTACCGGGCCACCGCCACTGATCTGCTCGCGGAACAGTGGCACAACAGAGCCCGAGGAACCGAGCACGTTACCGAAGCGCACAATGCAAAAGCGGGTCTTGGTTTCGATTTGGGAGAGACCTTGCAAAATCAGCTCCGCAAACCGCTTAGATGCGCCCATCACATTAGTGGGACGAACCGCTTTGTCAGTCGAGACCAACACAAAGGTATCCACACCCGCCCGATGCGCCGCCCACGCCGCACTCCAGGTACCGTGAACGTTGTTGGCGACGCCTTCGGCGACGTTGTACTCCACCATGGGTACATGCTTATACGCCGCTGCGTGATACACCGTGTCCACCGAGAAGGTGCGGAAGATCGATTCAAGGCGCTGCTCATCACGCACGCTACCCAACAGAGTCACTACGGGGAAACGCAGGCCCTGCCGCTGGCACAGGCTCTTGATCTGACGATCCACGCTGTACAGCGCAAACTCTGAAATATCGAGGAGGATGAGCTCCCGGGGCGATGACGCCAAAATCTGACGACACAGCTCGGATCCGATGCTGCCACCCGCACCCGTCACCATCACGACCTTGTCAGTGATACAACGATCGATCAGTTCGGGATGCGGTGGAACGGGTTCACGGCCCAGCAGATCGTCCAGATCCACGTCCTGAATCTGATTCACGATGGCGTTGCCAGAAATCAGCTCGCTGATCTTGGGGATGGTCCGGACCCTGACAGGCAAACCGACCAACGAATTGATGATGGCGCGACGGCGCTCTTGAGAGGCTGAAGGAATCGCCAGCAAAACCTGCCGAACCGCATGCTCCTCTACCAAGTTGGTGAGCTCGTCCGCCCCCAACACCGGACGACCATTAATCACTGTCTCGTGCAGGTTGGGGTTGTCGTCTATAAATGCCACCACGCGGTAATCCGTGCCGTGATTGAGGGCATTCAGCAGCTGACGACCTGACTCACCCGCACCATAAATGATCACCCGCCGCACATCTGCCCCGGTATTGGCCTGGAGCCAGCCTCGAGAGATCAGGCGCAACCCACCAATACCCACAAATAGCAAAAGCCAGTAAACCAACGCTGTGGTGGAGGGCAACGTTGACTCGGTAAAGAGGATGCAAGCACCCAGCGCCAATGTCGAAAAGCTGACGGCTTTGACCAGATCCCACACCGCCTGTTGACCCATGTAACGGATAACAGATACGTACAGGCCCTGCATACTGAAAATAGCGGCAGAGCCGATAAATAATAGGGCGATAGTGATGGGAGTAAGCGAGTCCAATACGCTCGCACCCTTTGCCCCGCCGATGGCTGCAGCACCGTAAAGGGCGCCGAGCACACCCAGTAAATCGAGGACTAACCATCCGGAGAATCTGAAAGAGGGGGGCAGTGAGCGTAGGGCGAAAAGCCAGATGAGAGTGGAGACCGAATGAGCACCCATCGCGCGCAACCGCGATGCCATCTTTCTAACCATACTCACCTGAACCATGCAACCGAATCCGCACGAGATTCAGTTGGTTACTTAGAAAGCGCTAGTCTAAGCGCTCAGGCGCGCGTACACCACAGTCGTGACCGATGGAATGGCTGATAAAAGTAACAGTAGCGGAGTGAATGCAGCACTATTGACGGCCGTCACGGCCAGCGGAAATTGCCAGATGAACTGCATACCGAGTAGTCCTAGCGTAATGGGCAGTGGACTGCCCATTTGTAAGCTCAAGCGCTGATAAGCGTGGTCGCGGTGGGCAACGTGCGGCGGCTCGCCCGCAAAGACTCTGATAAAGAGCGTGAGTCCCGTATCGACCAGAAAGGGCATCATCAAAATCAGCCATGCGAACCCAACTGCGGGATTGGTCAGAAACGCCATCAGTCCCATCAGTGCCAATACAAATCCGAGAGGAATAGCACCCGCGTCCCCCATGAAGAGCTTTGCTGGCGGCCAGTTGAACCAAAGCAGCGGCGCCCAGCAGGCAAACAGTATGGCAGACAGCCACGCCAACTGCGCATTAGGAAACGCTCCGAACGTGGCGATCAGCCCCATCCCTAGAGCCACGCAAAGCGTCTGAGTGGACACTAAACCATCGGCACCATCCATGAAGTTGACCAGATTGATGCACCAGGCCACTGCCAAGCCGCCCATCCCCAGCACAAGGATACTCACTGAACCGGATGGCAGCAGGAGCCAACAGAGCACAAGCCCTGCACCTAGATAACAAAGGAAGCGCAACCCGCTGGGTAAACTGCGCAGATCATCCAGCAAGCCGATAGCAGTGAGCGCGAACGTAATCAGAGCGACTGCCTGTGCTCCAGCAAAGTTCATGGTGATAGGGAGCGCAGCCGCCAGCACCAATATTGGCGTGATGCCGCCACTGACTACAGTCGGTTTCGTATGCAAGCTACGCGAGTTTGGCTGGTCAACCAAACCCCAGTGGGGGGCCAAGCGGACAAAAACCCACAGTCCAAGGCTGACCAACAGCGCAATAGCGATAAGTATCATTATGAACGCCCTGTCTCTCTGGAAGAGAGGGATTCGAGCGTCACAGAAGGCTGCCAACCCGTAACAAGTGGCGCGTCACCACTCCAATGATTCGCGCAAAGTCTGCGCCAGTGACTTCCCGCCTCAATGCCCTTTTTCCAGTCAAGCACTATCCCTGCTAGACGGCAAAGCCAATGTGGCATCACGCCCCACTTCATTCCCTGAGAGAGGGCGCGCGAGATTCTCTCAGCATCATAAACGGCTCCGTCTGTGGCCAAGAGTGTTTCCTCGCCAGCCGGCGCTCCTGACTCACCCAGCGCACAATTAATCAGCAATGCCACCAGATCCCCGCGAGCCACCATGCTCCGGTGTCCTACTGAGGGCAGAAGCCACGGCCACCAACGCAGCACGCTATTCACGATCTTAAGATTGGCCGTAAGCTCGATGTCATACACTAAGCCCGGACGCACCACCGTCAACCGGCAGTGACTCTCTGCAAACATCTCACGCAGACTCTGTTCCGCGCGCCACTTGGACGCCGCATAACGCTCCTTTGGCTCGGGGTACTGATGTGCCGGATTCCGGGGCGATACCGCCTCCGTGGGCACCACATTCAGCGAGCTCACATAAACAAAATGCGGAACACCCGCTTCAATAGCGCATCTGGCGAGATCAGAAGTGGCCTCGACGTTAAGGCGCTGATAATCGCGCTCGTCTGCGTGGCGATGCGCTAACCCCGCGCAATGAATGATCGCAGTCACATCGTCAAAGACGCCCCTCGGCAGATCATCGCCACTAGCCATGTCCCATTTCTGCGATTCGCCACGCGGTGCAGTACCTATGGCATGCGCAGCCCGCGCCAGTAGCCGCAGCGATTGACCCTGCTGTTCACGCGCCGCGCGCAGCGCGGCGCCCACATAGCCCGTGGCGCCCGTCAGCAATATCAAGGCGCCCGGCTCCGCTTGGCATTATTGAAGCCGGATAACACTGCGATTCTTCTCCACTGTCGCAGAGCCGACTCCCTGCACGGCCGCCAGCTCATCAATGTGCTCAAACGGGCCATGCGCCTCCCAGTACTCGACGATACGGTGCGCCCTCGCAAAACCTGCGCCCTGCTAGCTCTCTGCCATCACTTCGACGCTGGCAAGGTTGATGTTGACGGGCTCTGATACCCGGCTGACAAAGGGATTCAAACCCAGTAACAAAGTACAGATCGCCAGCGCTTTCGCCGCCAATCCAAGCTGTCTGCCCTCGCGGGCGCGCGTGAGTCGAGAGGCGCTATCAAATGTCGGTGTCATGAGCGGTGAATTCATGGTTTTTTCTCCATCAGTCAATTGCAGATCACCACGTGAGTGGGCTCCGATCAACTACGGGTCGCGCCGGACTGCCGAGACAGATCACTGACCGTTGCGTATATCTTTTGGGCGAAAAACATGTCTGCCCTTTGCAGGCTCGGACACCAGCCCTGCCGATTAGCCACTGACATGTGAATCCAATGAGGCGCGAATGTCTGCCGCGGTTTTTGCCGGGTCATCGGAAGCCGTGATGGACCGACCTACGACCAAATGCGTTGCGCCATCCGCGACCGCGCTCACGGGGGTCACGATGCGGCGCTGATCACCCCCCTCGTCTCCAGCTTGCCTTATGCCAGGCGTCACAAGCAGGAAACCTTCCCGCTGCCTGGCCGAGAGGACGGCTGCCTCCGCGGCTGAGCAGACTACACCATCGAGACCGGCCGACTCTGCCAGCGCGGCCAACTGGCAAACGCGATCGATAGGTGCGTCATCGCAGCCGAGCTCGGTCAGGTCTTCCTGATTCATACTGGTCA
The DNA here is from genome assembly GCA_902518075.1 of Halieaceae bacterium. Next base: position 6,897 of record CABYEX010000040.1, read on the forward strand.
GCACAGTCACCGCCACCAGCAGCGGGGGCTTCGGTGAGTCATTCAGCGCCTCTCTTGCTGCACACATCATTCTTGATCCTCCCGACGCATGGACGTTGACCATCCAAACGCCCAACTCAGCGGCGGCCTTGACCGCCTTGGCCACTGTGGTCGGGATATCGTGGAACTTGAGATCAAGGAAAATATCGAAACCCAGGCCCTGCAGTGAGCGCACGATGTCGGGCCCGGCAAGCGTGAATAGTTGCTTACCGACCTTGAGGCGCACTGTGGCCGGATCAAGCTTCTTCGCCAAATCCAAAGCGGCATCTGAAGAATCGTAGTCGAGGGCAACGATCAAGTTACTGCCGGCATCAGCCACGGGTTTGCTCCAGTGCGCCACCGCGGTAGTGAATGGAGTCCCAATGGCGACAGCCGGGACACCGCCAGTGACGGGCTTTGCCTGTAAATCCACAGTGACCGCATTGGTAACCCTCGGCGGCACTGGTGAGTCGATCAAACACCTCGCGCTCGGGCAGCGAGGTATCGGACTGCAGTCCCTGCAACACCAATGACGCCGCCACAGATACGGACGGATGAGTCGTCAGTGTCTTGCGCAGGAAGGCCTCGGCTGCGGCCCGACCTCGCTGCTTTTCAAGTTCGCCGGCGAGCGCCAACGCCAACAGGGAAGAGGATTGCAGCGCGTAATACTCTTCCAGCGCCGCGAGATACTGGGGCCCGTCATCCTGTGCAACACAAATCTCACTGAGTAGTGCAAGCAGTTCGGGGGTACAATTGCGACCGCTGCCCATGATCACTCTGAAGTGCGTCAACGCAGCCTCAGGATCTCCCGCCGATAGGCTCAGCTTGGCCAAACCCATCCGTGCGCGGAGGTCCTGCTCCTGATCTCTCAGCGCGTCTTCATAGAATTCACCTGCATTCGCAGCGTCGCCAGACTCCAACGCGACGTCCGCCCGCTCGCAAAGGTAATGCCCTCTCAGTTGCTGAGCGGGCTGGCCCTGACCGGCCGCCAACTGACCGCCTTCCTCGGCCTGTGCTATCAGCTGGTCGGCAATCGCTGTCGCAGCGACCCAGTCCCGCTGCGCTTCGTGAACATCCAGTAAATGCCGCTGCGCTGTCGCACTGAATTCTGTCGACTGCACGGTCAGATCAGAGAGCAGTTGCTCAGCGCGGTCATACAGACCCGCTGCAATAAAATCTCTGGCTAACTCGAGATGGGATTGATGCAACTGAACCGCCGCCAGCTGCGGTCGTTTGAGCAAATTTTGGTGAATTCTAATCGCGCGATCGACCTCACCCCGCTTGCGCAATACGCTACCCAGTGCGATATGTGTATCGACTGTGTCCTCGTTAACCGCTAACGCCTCAGTGAAGGCGTCCACCGCATCATCCTCTTCGCCGTCCAGCAGAAAGTTAAAGCCCCGGTAATACTGCGAGGGGAGTTGTGCCCGGTCGGCACCGTCCATGCGCAACCCACCGCGTCCCAGCGTCCAGCCTGCGGCAACCGCGAGAACGAGCAGCACCAGAAGTAGTGCGTTATTGAGAATCAAGCCCGGTTCCTTTCTCAGCTGCAGCCAGCAGGCGATCCCGCTGTTTACGAAGCCGGCGGATCGTTCCAGAACGTCTGAATGCTAGCAGCATTCCGGCCCCCAAGCCTATGACGACGCCGGCCGCCAATGCCGCCAAGACCCATATCGCGACGGGTTGAGCACGCAGTTGCACCACAATGAGGTCAAGGGGAATTTCCTCGGTGTTCTGGAGTGAGAAGAGTCCGCCGGCGGCGACAGCGCCCACCGCAAGCAGTAGCGTCAGCCCCTGTCTCAACCATCGCATGGTCAGAAGCCGGACTTGACTGCCCGATTCACCCGCTCGCGCAACTCTTTCCCCGGCTTGAAGTGCGGCACATGCTTACCACGCAGCGCCACCGTGTCGCCGGTTCGGGGATTGCGTCCCTGGCGAGGCTCGCGATAGTGCAAGGAGAAACTGCCAAATCCCCTGATCTCAATACGCTCACCGGATGACAGGGTTTCAGCCATGTGATCAATCAGCAGCTTCACCGCTAGCTCAACGTCTTTCGCGCTCAACTGGCTCTGACCGTCGGCCATCAAGTCAATCAATTCGCTCCGCGTCATGCTGTTACCCCTTGTTTGCAGTAAACATTTTGGCCGAGGCCTAGAGCATTGGCAAGTCATTCATTTTAAATGGGTTTATAGGGGCACCCCCGCCATGTGATAACGGCAAAAAAAAGGCCGGCATAAAGCCGGCCTCGCGTAACACTATAGAGATCACTGATCTTCCATTTTCGCCTTGATCAGCTCACCAATGGTGCCGGGTGAAGAACTCTCATCCTGCTCTTTCAGCGACTCGACGGCTTCTTTCTCGTCGTCCATGTCCTTGGCTTTGATGGAAAGTCCTAGCCCGCGGCTCTTGCGGTCCACGTTCACGACTTTGGCTTCCACGGTATCGCCGACACTGAGAGCAGCGCGCGCATCATCGACACGATCAACGTTGATATCAGCCGCCTTCAGGTAACCCTCCACCTCATCTGAGAGCTTGATAATAGCTCCCTTAGCGTCGACTTCCGTCACGGTACCTGTCACCAGGCTGCCACGGTCGTTGTCGCTGACGTAGAGTGAGAAAGCATCCTCCTCGAGCTGCTTGATACCCAGCGAAATGCGCTCGCGCTCAGGATCGATGGACAAAATCACCGTCTCGATCTCGTCGCCCTTCTTGTAATTGCGCACGGCCTCTTCACCGGTTTCGTTCCAGCTGATGTCACTCAGATGAACAAGCCCGTCGATGTTGCCCTCAAGGCCAATAAAGATGCCGAAGTCAGTAATCGACTTGATGCTGCCGGAAATCTTGTCGCCCTTGGCGTGGTCCGCGGCAAACGCATCCCAGGGGTTCTGGGTACACTGCTTGATACCGAGTGAGATGCGACGCCGCTCTTCGTCGATATCGAGCACCATGACCTCAACCTCGTCGCCGAGCTGCACAATTTTCGAGGGGTGAACGTTCTTGTTGGTCCAATCCATCTCGGAGACGTGTACCAGACCCTCGACACCCTCTTCGATTTCGGCAAAGCAACCGTAATCGGTCAGGTTAGTGACCTTGGCGACAACACGGCTACCCTCGGGGTAGCGGCCGGTGATTTGCACCCACGGATCCTCGCCCAGCTGCTTGAGGCCCAGCGACACGCGGTTGCGCTCGCGATCGAACTTGAGGATTTTGACATCCATTTCCTGTCCGACTTCCACGATCTCACTAGGGTGCTTAATACGCTTCCAGGCCATATCGGTGATGTGCAAAAGTCCATCGACACCGCCGAGATCCACAAACGCGCCGTAGTCCGTCAGGTTCTTGACCACGCCCTTCACGGACTGGCCTTCTTGCAAGTTTTGCAGGAGTTCCTCTCGCTCGGCACTGTTGGCGGATTCCATTACCGCGCGGCGTGAGACAACCACGTTGTTGCGTTTCTGATCGAGCTTGATGACTTTGAATTCAAGCTCTTTGCCCTCGAGGTGCGTGGTCTCCCGAATGGGACGCACGTCGATCAGCGAACCGGGCAAGAATGCGCGAATAGAGTCGATGTCAACGGTGAAGCCACCCTTGACCTTGCCATTGATCACGCCCATTACCACTTCGTCGGCGACGTGCGCTGCCTCGAGGCCTTTCCAGGCCTCTGCGCGCTTGGCTTTCTCACGGGAAAGCTTGGTTTCTCCGAACCCGTCTTCGACGGTCTCTAGGGCCACCTGTACTTCATCACCTACGCTGAGACTGCACTCACCGTTGGCATTGGTAAATTGATCAAGGGGAATTACCCCTTCTGACTTCAAACCCGCGTGAACGGTGACCCACTCGTTATCAATATCGATCACGACACCCGTGACAATCGACCCCGGTTCCATATCAACAGTTTGGAGGCTTTCTTCAAAGAGTTCAGCGAAGGATTCGCTCATGATGCTATTCCTGCATTGCGGAGTGAAATCACTCCTGCCGGCTTCCAGACCCAGCCGGGTTTGTGGCCTTGACGCTCCGGCGGGGTCCAGCCGTGACTCCGACGCGTCGCTCTATAAATCGCGGGCAGCTGCTAAGTCGCGTGCTGCCTGCAACACGTCATCAGCGGACAGCGCGGTGCTGTCGATAACGATGGCGTCCCCTGCTGGCACCAGTGGAGACACGGCGCGGGACTGATCCCGAGCGTCTCGCTGCTGTATGTCAGTCAGAAGGCGCGCGAGACTAACACTCTCCCCCATACCCTGCAACTGATAGAAACGCCGTTGGGCGCGCGCCTCAGCGCTGGCTGTAAGGAAGATTTTTAGTGTTGCCCGCGGGAAGACGACCGTACCCATGTCCCTGCCATCGGCGATCAACCCGGGCGATCTGGCCAGCTCCTGCTGCCTTAACAGGAGCGCTTCCCGCACCGCGGGCAGTGCCGCCAACGTTGAGGCATCCCGGCCTGCCTCCTCGGTACGCAGTTTTGCCGTCACATCCTTACCAGCTAACCACACCGC
>CABYEX010000041.1 GCA_902518075.1 Halieaceae bacterium
TACTAGAGCAGCAGGATCACCTGTCTCCTGCGCGGCCAGTGCCCCCGTCAAAACCTCGCGTGTTGTTTTTGGGGGCGGACCTGTGCCGCTGGTTGGATGGGCATCAGGGATGCGTTTCTGGCGTATCGGCCTTGCTGGCGAGAATGTCCGTTGATGATGCTGTGACATCGCTGAACGCTGAGGCGGTATGCGACATGCTGGTGGTGCATAGCCCATCGCTGACAATGCAGCAAATCAGAGGTATTGAAACGTTGGGTGAGCGCTTGGGTGTGCGCCGTACCATCGTGCTATACCAATTCGGTAACGATCAGTGGTTGGCAGAGCTGCAGCGGATGGGGCACTCAGCGTTTCAGTACCCCATAGAGCCCTCGCAATTGGCTTTTGAAATTGGTCGCAGTCAGGTAGAAAAAGAAACATCGCAAGGCTTCGGTAATTTGTCGGAGTTAATGCCGGCCAAGCCGCGGATATTTAATGACGCTGAACTGCGCGCGGCGGCCGAAGAGAAGATTGTGTTGGACTGTGAGTGCCCGCGGCATCTCTCGGAATTGATCAAGTCCTTGAACGAGTTCGAGACCTACTCCAGCGCCTGTTCGGTAGACAACTGGAAGGATGCTGCCATTCACGCCAGCATTTACGCCTACACCTGCCAGGCGAGGCACTTGATGGAGAAGGCGCTACAGTCAGCCCTAGAGGGCCGCACCTTAAATGTGGGGGCTACGCCCTAGCCGAACGCGTCTGATATCGACCCTTGCAGTTGCTGAAACCAGCCACTGCAGACACATAGCGAGAACCACCAGTACGTCGAGCATGGTGAGTACCGTCCAAAGGCAGAGCCGGAACCATTTGAACACCGTGTAGTTCCATTGGCGAGCATAGAAGAGCGGGATAATGCGCACGATATTCTGTGCCTGCTCAAAAAGGAAGCCGGCCAGAATGGCGATGATTTTCTGCTTCACCGACTCGGGCAAGGCCACTACGCCCGCTGTCAGTACGATCGCTGCCTCAATGCCATTGCAACCCGCTCCGATCGATACGGCGCAGCCGCTAGTCGCACGCGCAGGACGCGCCCCTGAGCGATGACTGATCATCGATGGTCAAAATGATGGCGGTACTGAGTCCTGAAATCAGCCGCGTGAACGGCTGAATGACCGCCTCTTATCAGGGCTTGAGCATCTCGATGGCAAACAAGCCGCCGAGCACACCACAAAAAAGGGGAGGAAAACGCGCCGAGAAGCTCAGAGTACCGACTGCGCCAAAATCACGCCAATGATAACGGGGCAGAGCCATTTCACATAGAAGGGCCAGATTTTCCAGAACAGGCGCAGCTCGGCATTGGCGTCGTTCTTCTTAAGCTCTCGTAACAGTGTGTCACGCTGCCACAGCCAGCCGGCGAAAATACAGATCAGTATCCCCAATGTGGGCTGGCTATAGCGAGTGGAGACGGTGATCACCCAGCCAAAGAGGGTGCCAAAGTTTAGGACGATGAGCGCGCTGAAGCCGGCGATGATGCCTCCGGCGAATGCAGTGGCGCGACGGCGACTGAGCCGGTGGCGCTCAATGAGATAGGCCACTGGGACCTCGAGCATAGATATAGAAGAGGTCAGGGCTGCGATGCTCATCAAGGCAAAGAAAGCGGTTGCAAGCCAGGTGCCAGCGCCCTCCATGGTGTCGAATAGGGTCGGCAATACTGTGAAGATCAGCGTGTCCTCAGAAAGGAGGCCGCCTGCGTCATTGAAAATCGCGACTCCACGGGCATCGGCCACATACATCGCAGGCAGTATCAAGAAGCCCGCCAATACCGCGATGCCTACGTCCACCAGCGCGACCTGTGCGCCGACACTGGGTACGTTTTCAGTATCGTTGAGGTAGGAGCCGTAAATGAGCATGGTGCCCACCCCTAGAGAAAGTGAGAAAAACGCGCTACCTAGCGCGTCGATGAGTAAGTCACCAGAGAGCACCTTTTCGAAGTCGGGTACCAGATAGACTGCCAGGCCCGTGAGCGCGCCCTCCAGTGTGAGCACGTAAAGCGCCAGAGCAATCAGCGTAGTGATGAGGAGCGGCATCAAGCGCCGCGACCAACGCTCAATGCCATCTTCAACGCCTCCAAGGACGACCGCCATGGTGAGCGCCATAAAAAAGAGCATCAGAACCAGGTTTCGGGATAAGTCGAAAGTGATTAACCAGTCACCTGAGGCTTCCATACCCGCAGCGCTCAATGGGTAGGAGGCTGCGAAGCCCAGCATCCATCCGGCAACAATGGCATAGAAGCTGAGTATCATGCTGGCCGTTATGAGCCCGCCCATACCGGTAAGTTGCCCCAGGTTTACTAGCGCGCTCCGCCTAGGGAGCGAGCCCAATGCCATCACCATATTATGGTGGGTATGGCGCCCGATCAGGAGCTCAGCCATCAGTGCGGGGTAGGCCAGTACAAACGCCAATAACAGATAAGTGATTAAGAAAGCAGCGCCGCCATTACTGGCAGCCTGAGTCGGAAAGCCCCAAATGTTACCCAAGCCCACCGCGGAACCCGCGGCTGCCAGAATGAAGCCCAATCTCGACCGAAACTCACCTCTTGGTGAAGCCAAGCGCTGCCCCTTGCCTAACCGTGTTTGCTCGCGATGTTACAGAAAAAGGACTTATTGCGTGCAGGGCAAACAGGTTGGTGGGAGGGCATTTCGGGGCTTTGGATTGCTGTTTCGCGTGGTATCCTGCGCGCCCGTTACACCCCACTTTTGGCCCGGGTGGTGAAATTGGTAGACACAGGGGACTTAAAATCCCCCGGCCATTGCGGCCGTGCCGGTTCAAGTCCGGCCCCGGGCACCAATAAAAATAATATAAAACAATACTATAGATTCTTATTTAAATAGCGAGTCGCACACTCTGCTTTTATGCACGGGAGCGCTAGTGACAAACAGCTTCGTTTCATAATAAAAAGCACGTCAAGCTTATATAGCGGAGAGCTTGGAATGTGTCTGAGAAAAATGGCTCTCATCTGCTTGATCTGGTCCCTTCCAAACAGTCTGCAAGCTGACAACACCTCTAGCATTGACGAAGCGCTCAGCCGGCCCGTGGTCGACGGGCGTCTAAATATGACTATCGGCGTATTGGGCGACGCAGATGGTCTCACTTACGGGAATGCATATGGGTTTACGCGCCTCGACCGACGTATTCCTGCCGAAGTGGATTCAACAGTCACAACGGCAGTTAGCTCTTCCCGATTTGCAAGTTAACGACTCTTTGGTAGCTTTAGTTTTGGACTTGTCTTTGAATTGCGGATCTATATGAGCCTTTTGAAACCGTTTTTGACGCTCTCTATTTTTATCGCTGGCGCGGTGAGCGTGGGCGATACAGTGAATGCCTCAACCGAGGCACTTTCGGTTGTACTAGAGCAACAACCAGAGAGTGTCAAAGCTCGGTACCCTGACAGAAAACCCCTTGAAACCATTGGATTCTTTGACATTAAGCCTGGGATGGTAGTGGTAGAAGCACTACCGGGATCTGGTTGGTATTCAAGGATTCTATCGCCTTACCTAGGACAGCAAGGGGTCGTCATTGGAGCGATGTATGCTAACGATATGTTGCCCTTATTTGGAATGTTCTCTGAGGAGCGTCTGAAGGAACTGGAGAGTTGGACGGACGATTGGCCTGTGGAAGCGAGATCTTGGGTACCCGAGCATTCTGCACAGTTCGATGCTATGGAGTTCGGCTCCCTGCCTGTGTCGATGTACGGCAGGGCAGATGCAGTGCTTTTCATAAGAGCGCTGCACAATCTAGCTCGTTTTGGAGGCCACAGAGATTACCTATCTGAGGCTCTTGTCGACGCATTAATGCTCTTGAAGCCAGGAGGCACCCTTGGGGTGGTCCAACACAGGGCTCCCAGCCAAGCGGCCGAGGATTGGGCAAACGGATCCAATGGTTATTTGAAGGAGAGCTTTGTAATTCAAGCTGCTCAGAAGGCGGGATTCGAGTTCGTGGATAGGTCGGATCATAACTCCAACAAAAAGGACAGGCCTACAGAGGAGGACATGGTATGGCGGCTACCTCCAACTTTGGCAGGGAGTGAGGGTAACTCAGACCGAACCTCTGAGATGCTGGCTATCGGCGAATCTGACCGCATGACCCTCAAGTTCAGGAAGCCCCTGTGATAGTAAGGCAGTTAGCCGCCCAGGGAGTGTTTCTACTGACATCCTGCTGACACGAAGGAGCGGCTCGACGGCAAATTGGTAACCCCAATTCCACCCCCTGATATATCTGGGCGGTAACCATCACAATCACAACGACGGTTAGCCCCCCCTTCTGGGGGGGTGTATTTGGTCAGGTGGTGAGGCAGGGCAGCATGCCGAAACGGCTCTCTCGGGTAGCTTTGGCTGGCCGCTTTACCGCCGCAGTGAGCAGGGTAGGCGTCCGAACCCGAGTTTCCCTGACATGCCACCTAAAATGAAGGTAGCCATTTGATACGTTGAGAGAGAGGCAATCCATGCAGAGAAGAAAGCTAGTACAGAGGCAAAAGTTCCCTCCGAGTCGCGCCGCCGTCTGGTGGCTGCTTGTTTCGTGCGTCGGTGTGTCTTCGATGAGCTATTCGAACTTAAGAGCAGCCGAAACTCCTGAAATTACCAAATTGGAGCTTACAAATGCTCTCGCAGGCTGGATTAGCACCGGCATCTCCTTGGAGGTCGGTGATCCATTTGAAGTTGATGCGAGGGGCGTGTGGGACGCAGAAGGTCTTATTCTGGCGCCTCGACACGTCCTCTGGTACCGAGTAAGTGAGGATGGGACGGCAAGAAATTTTCCGAGTGATGATCTATTTGCGGTGAGCGAGGCAAGTGGAGAGCTTGAGATCGCTATTCGCCCACCAAGCTTTTACTGGTTTGACAAACAGGGCACTTTTCCACCGGAGATCCTTGAGGCGCCTGAAGTTGCAGTATCTTTCACTGTAGAGATACAGCAATCAGGTGCGTTGTATAGCATGCGGCAAAGTGAAGCTGGTAAGAAGCTAAGTCAGAATTTCCGCCACTCAGAAGACAGACCGCCGAAGGATTTTAAATACCTTACTATTCTTGGAGAGTCAGAAGTTTGGAGTGGTCGAGTTGTAAACAACGAATACTTTGTTTCTGCAAGCTTGGAAGATGACGTTGGCATAATAAAAATGCCAGTCAACATAGAGCTCTCTGACAGCATGCTATTTTCTTTCGACTGGCTTTATCACTCACTACCAGCTGTGGCTCCGGAGACGTCGGTAGTGGGCCACGATTATCTGAGTATTGCATTGGAATTTGACAACGGTCAGGATTTAACTTGGATGTGGAGCAAATTTTTGGCGAAGGGCACAAGTTTTACATGCCCACTGCCTTGGTGGAGTGAGAGAGAGACTCATTATGTTCTCGACAGTGGCTCTGATGGTTTGGGTAAATGGAAGTCGCACAGCAGAAACATCCTAGATGATTACGCCGAAGCGGTGGCGGGGGACCCCCCAAAAAAGATTGTGGGTATTTGGCTGATAGCGAACAATCTGTTCGCAAAACAGGACGCGTCTGCGAGCTTTCGCAATATCACCCTCACGGACGAGGACGAACAGGTATTTTCCTACTGATGCGAAACCCCCTGCAGGAGTGCAGTTGAAGGCTACCCAGTGGAATCAAGTAAGTCGTTCTACATATTCTGCGGGTTAGTAGTTACTGTCGTTGGCATCGGTGGGGGCAGCGCGGCTGCAGCAGACGGGTATGTGGCAGGCGTCGCAGTACTCTTAATCAGCATCCCGCTCGCTGGTTTGTGTTTCGCTTTGGCTCTACGTGACTGAAAAGAACTTTCCGGGATTTGCCCAATTCCACCCCCTAATGTATCTGGGTGGTAACCTTCGCAATCACTACGGCAGTTAGCCCCCCCCCGGGGGGGGTGTTCTAGTGACAAATAGGTGACACCCCCAGTTAGACCCAACGCGGCTCAGTACAGCAAGAATGGCGTGATAACTAGAGTTCGTGTTGCGATGAGCGGTACTGAAATCTAACGGGAGTAGGGTGCCAAGCATTTAAACCTTCTTTACCGTTGAGATCTTTCCAGTTGAGGTCCAGCATTGGGCATAAACCAAGGGATAAACGAAACCTGCGTTGTTAAATTTTCTCTTAGGTCTATCTGAGGAAGCCCGGAATGTGCGATCAAGAGGTTACCGCTATTTTGCAGGGCCGTATCGGGTCAAAAAGATTGCCTGGCAAAGTCCTGCTCCCATTAATGGGCAAGGCCGTTATGCATCATGTTTACGATCGACTTTTATATTGCTCAAGCATAAACCGAATTATTGTTGCGACGAGCGTCTCGCCAGAGGACGATCCAATAGCAGAGTTATTTACTTCGCTTGACGTGCCAGTTTTCAGGGGAAGTCTTGAGGATCCTCTTGATCGCTATTATCAGGCTGCCTGTGCCTATGGTGCGAGTAACATTGTCAGAGTAATGGCCGACTGTCCATTGCTGGATCCCTCCACCATTGATGAGGTCGTCGCGGTATATCAGTCAGGTAACTATGATTTGTGTCGTTTGGAAGGCGAATTTCCCACGGGACTGGACACTACGGTATTGTCCCTCGATTCGTTACGCGCTGCATGGTCAGGAGCTGAGAAGAGATCGGAGAGGGAGCATATAACTCCATTCATAACGGACAGGCCGAGCTTGTTTAGAATCGGGCGTTTAGAAAAGTTCCAAGGGCTTTATCACCACAGATGGGTGATGGATCATCCAGAAGATTACCAGTTTGTAAAAATGGTTTATCAGGGTCTGTATAAATCTGGTCAACTCTTTGATTATCAGGACGTCTTGAAGTTTTTGGATGAGCGGCCGGACGTTGTCAGCCTGAATTCAACTATACCTAGAGACCAAGGGTATATCTCTGCACTATCCGAAGAGGCGTCCCAGACGTAGATACTTACATCGGAGAGCAATTATTAACAACCCACACGTCGCTTGTTTGAAGGTGGGATCCGCAAACTTAAGCGTGCGAGAGCAGACGAATTTGTAATTATCTCGCAATTCTGCCGTTTCTGATGTTGTTCTCTCTGGCAAGCACGGCGCAGATAGCTCTCGCTTGATCAATCTATCACCGCCCACTTATGCAGTCTTATACGCCAGTTTCCGTCGTTGTCTCGTATCAAGACATCAAGATAGTCAGCCGTTGTCTCTTGCTGCGTAAATGAACCCTCGGCGAGGGAGATTGTTGGATCAATCGTAGACCTTTGGATTGTGTACACGTATTCCACCAATGCAGTATCGCCCAGCATCGTCACTTCAGGACTTTTCTTTATTGTGATGTGGTGATTTGCGCTGGCAAATGCCATCGCCATCAAGGAAAGGTAATTTTTTTTACCATTGATTCCGTCTGCACCAGGTGGCCGGAGACTTGCATCGGCGTGCAGATATTTCGAATAGCGGCTCAAGTCGCTTGTCTCTATGGCTAATCGCAAGTCCGCATACATTTTATTGATGGTATCTGTCGTTGTGTCGCCATTGGCGCTCGCAAAAGCAAAGTCCGATAACAGTACAAGAGCAAGAAGAGCGATTGCTATCCGAGGCTTCATTGGTTTTTCTCCGTTAACATATGAAAAAGACCAGCAGACGCTAATCATGTGGACTTAGTTTTTCAAACTGCCCTTTCATATATTTGGGCGGTTACCAACACAATTACAACTGCAGGTAATCCTCCCGGGGAGGGGTGTTCTAGTGACGAATGCGTGACACACCCAGTTACACCCAACGCGGCTCAGTACAGTAAGAATGGCTTTATTGCTGAGGTTTGTGTTTTGTTGGGATGTACTGGAATGTAACGGGAGTAGGGCGCCAAGCACTTAAAATCCCCCGGCCATTGGGGCCGAGCCGGTTTAAGTCCGGCCCCTTGCACCAATCAAAAATGCTGAAGTGGAGAGGTCTTTACTCTTTTTGTGAAAGTCTTGAGTAAACATTTATCCGCTTAATTTTTTTGGCTACGAAGTGGATGTCATGCACATGATGTTCAGTGACCTGATTTCCATCGGCGTCGTTGAACGTGATGTCGTTGCCTGTGGTGAGCCAAGTCTCAGTAGCACCGCCATTAGTTGCGCCATCGTTCGCTATCATCCACATCACCTTCCACTTTGGATTTTCAGAGGACGCAAACCAATCCTTTAAAAATTCAATGTGAGTTGTATTTCCCTTAATAACCCCCCCATCAGGCAGGTAACCTTCCCAATCATCAGCATTTACAGCCGCAATTCCATCCAAATCTCTGTCATTGTGAGCCTGTATGTAATCAACCCAAATTTTTTGTGTGTCGGTATTGCCTGCAAGCAGCTGATTGGGGGTGCCGTCATCCGAATAGACAGTTCCAATTACAGCGGCACTTTTCATTTCTCCGTCTTCGTGATGCCCAGCTTGCGCCGAAACTGAAATAACAATGGAGAGTGCTGCTAGTAGAGAAGTTTTCATGTTGGCTCCTGAGGGGTTTTCACTAAAGGCTTCCCCCAGAACTTACTTCAAGGGTGAGGAAAAAGATATCAAAGCTGTCACGGGGGAATATGCTTTTTCTCCAGCCGAAGCTTTTTTCAGCGAGGAAATTGCTGAGAATTTGATGTCACCCCCTACTGTATCTGGGCGGTAATCATCACAATCTAGCCCCCGCCAAACAATTCAATCACCTTACATTGTCTCTGACATGACCTCTCATATGGGTAGCCATAGTATGCTTGCTACTGCACCTAAGGCCGCGGGCCCAGATTTAAGTTACGAGGTGCAAGTGCAAACATTCAGGGGATGATTATGGAGCAGGTTGATATAGGGGTTGTTTTAACCCTCGTTTTTTTAGGGCTCGCTGTATTGCTGGCGTTTAAAAGTGTTGCCATTGTTCCGCAGTCAGATGAGTACGTAGTTGAGAGGTTTGGAAGGTATCGGGTCACGTTGGCTGCAGGAATCAATCTCTTAGTCCCATTTCTCGATCGAGTTGCACATAAAATTCAGATTTTGGAACGGCAGCTCGACGCTTTCGTCATATCAGTTATCACACGCGACAATGTGGAGATTGAGCTCGAAACAACAGTGTTTTTCCGCGTCATCAATGCCTCCAAATCTGTATATCGAATAAAAAATGTGCCACTTGCATTGAGAACCACTGCGGAATCAATTATCCGTAGCGCTGCTGGAAAACTCGAACTAGACGAAGTTCAAAGCAGTCGTCAAAAAATGAATGAGGAGATTCTGCAGAATTTACGCGAAGCATCTGAGGTTTGGGGGTTAGAGATAACCCGATCTGAAATTACTGATGTGAGAGTTGACGAAGCGACTAAAGAGGCCCAAAGGCAACAATTGAACGCTGAGCGTGAGCGCAGAGCAACTGTCGCAAGGGCTGAAGGTGAGAGGCAGAGGGTGGAACTGCAAGCAGACGGCGAGTTATACGAAGCTCAGAAAAACGCTGAGGCTATTAAGCTGACAGCAGATGCTGAAGCTTACGCCGTGATTAAGAAGGCCGCAGCTGATGCAGAGCAAACGAGAGTGATTGCTGAAGCGATATCTCAGGATGGACAGCCCGCAATAGACTTTGAAATATTGAAGCGTCAGGTCGATGCGATAGGCTTGCTTGCATCATCCGATAACACTAAGACTATTGTGTTGCCCTCAGATGTTACGAAAACGATTGGGGGATTAGCAGGTCTTCAGGAAGCGCTTAGACGTACCGAGGATGCCTGACATGGATTTGTTACTGCGGTATGAAATCTGGCTTATAGCAGCAGTTATTTTTGTGGCGGTCGATGTGTTAATTGGGCTCGACTTTATCCTGCTTGCTTTTGGTATTGGGGCTGCCACGACAGGTGCCTCCTTATTCTGGAATGACAGTCTAAACCTGCCGTACACGACAGATTGGGAGTCGTTGATCACTTTTTTTGGGATCTTCAGTTTATGTATCCTTTACCCGCTTCGGATTGTTATTAAACGCTTGCAGAGCAAGGATGACATCGCTGACATTAATAAGTATTGATGGCATCTCAAAAAGCCCTGACTCATCCAAAGCCTTTGTTGGCTATATCTGCTCGCTAACACTGTATACGGACGGTAACCATTACATTAGCAGTTAGCCCCACCGGAGAGTTAGATTTCGTCAGGTGGTGGGGCAGGGCAGCATGCCGCAGATCGATCAGTAAAGGACTATAGATTTGCGGGTTGTGATTGGCTTGCCTGATTTTGCTACCGATACGATGTTTCTGTCCGCTATTGTGGGTGTCGAGTTGTGATCATTACCCTCTTGCCAATAATTAGGGGCCCCTGCCAATGTCTCTTCATCTTTATCAGGTTGATGCCTTCACTAACCGTCTGTTTGGCGGTAATCCAGCGGCGGTTGTACCGCTGTCAGAATGGCTTCCGGATCACGTGATGTGTGCCATCTCAGCGGAAAACAACTTGTCAGAGACTGCCTTTTTCGTACCTGCTATCGATAATGGTGCCGATTTTCATCTGCGCTGGTTCACCCCGACGGTGGAAGTAGGCCTTTGCGGGCAAGTTCACCGCTGGCTTCTGCTTTTTAATTTCCTCCGTTAGCATCTCGCTCTCTAGAGCAAGCAAAATTCTTTCAGTGCCGAATCTGCCAGCCGCGCCATAATTACCCATTGATTTAAAGCGTCTTTCTGACCTGCGTTTCGCTGATATCTCTCGTTCAATCCGACAGTATTCCTGCTCCAACGAAGCAGCGGACCCAGTGGTGCGCTCTGCTAACATCTCATGATCTTCTGCTGCGGAAACGATGGGCAGCATCAACAAGACGGCAACTAGTGGTTTAATCATCTTTTTCGGTGTCTTCGGGTTTGAACAGCAGAATGCCAGTGGAGAAGTCCTAAGAAAACCCGCTTTAAATCTTGCTTTAAGGATGCCGTGG
>CABYEX010000042.1 GCA_902518075.1 Halieaceae bacterium
TACTCTTTTTCTGTTCGTGGGCTTTGATATTTCAGCCTGCTTATATACTCGCGTACCATGAGATCAATTCACAACACGTCATTTTCTACCTTTTCACATTAGTCTTGGCGCTAATTCTTTACCGGGAAAACAAAGCTGAAGCTAAAACGATATTCGTAGATGAATGGTGAATTTAGAAGAGTAGTGCAGCAAAATAAAATATTTTCGCACGGACGGCAGCAATAAACGGTTTAAGTTTCAAAAATGGCTGACGAATCTGTCTTGTTGGGCTTGCTGATCGTGGCCAAGGCGAATTTCTCAATCAGGTGTGAGCGTAAGGCTCGTGAGCCAGATAGCGGCGGGTTCTATTTTAATATTTGCTCTCGCATGGCCAGCATTGATGCGAAGAATATTTTATTGGCCAGCATCACGTTGCTTGTGTCTGCGCTCGGCTTCCTCCAACAAATCACGTATCGTTTGAATTTCCAGCTGCAGCGAGTCCCGCATTAACTTGACTTCATCATTGAGCGCCCGCCCGCCATACCAGAGCAACCAGCAGTTGATTGCTAATAAAATACTGATGCCGCACATCGTAATAAAAACGAGTTGATCCATCACATCCACTCTCCCCCGGTCTTAAAGACCTTCCCTCTGAAGTCAAAGTTTTTATCTTGCCAAGCGCCGACACCTGATTTGAATAAAGCTTGGTTCTTTTCGTTCCACTTATACTCAATGATTTTCCCGATGGTTACCAGCGCTGCGGCAGAGCTCGCCGAGAATGAGGTTTGTCTCATCCGCAGGCCGTTGTGGCTAGAATCAGAGATCTTGAATATTAATGAGCTCTGTACACACCACATCTGGCTTGGGTGAATGCATGATTGGCGCAATTCCCTAGTGCCTGTTGTCTTCTATCGCCACGAGTTCTTCAACAGTCCGCAACGCCATCAGAAGATCACGGTCATCTCTGCAGCGTGCCCATCTGCTCAGTTGTGTAATGACTTCATTTTTCAGGTGCAAGACTTCTGCCGCGAGCAGTCGCTCACATAGGTCGTCTGAGTTCATGATTTCCCCCTCTTTGAGTTGTCGGAGTCGCCATTATTCTGAATCCAGAGTAGCGAAATGGCTGCTTAAATGCGAATCATCGCACTATCAGGGTAGGGGCGCTCGCTCCGATGAAAGAGGGCGTGGCGCATCAATTTCCGGAGGGATGGTTACCTTAAGCGCGCACCAAGGTGAATGCTCCAATAAGCATGAAGCTTGCTCCTGTGAGGTTGGTGGGATATTTCTCGTTGATGAAATATTAGAGAACAGTGCCAGCGATGCCACCCGTAACAGTTGCAACGACCAGCGCTGCCGAAGCACCTAAAAATAAAAATACAGTCCACTTGCTGACGCCTTTGACCGCTCCGCCTTGGTAAGATCCGTTTAGAGCTGCGGTCGCTAGGAATCCATCTTGCTGTTAATTCGCCAGACAAAGATCAACGACTTTCCAAGCATCCTAGACATCAACGCAACGGAAGAAGATAAGACCAGCCAAATTGATCTAGCCAGAATTATCCAGCTGGATAGCTGGTCGGACTATCATAGAGTCGTGGTGGTGGAAGATGAGGTTGTTGGGTTTCTGCTGGTAATGAGTGAAGCATCAGATTACGACGGCGACAACTTTCGCTGGTTTGTCGAGCGATACAGGAGCTTCTTGTATGTCGATCGGATCGTGATCGCCCGGACTTTTGCGCGTCGCGGTATCGGGAGCGCTCTTTACGGCGATTTGATCCAGTTCGCAGTGACTCAAGGCTGGTCCACGCTGTGTTGTGAAATCAACGTGTCTCCACCTAACCCAGTGTCGCATGGGTTTCACGCGCGCTTTGGGTTCAAGGAGGTGGGGCACAACGCAGAGGCGGGTGCGCCAAAGGTCGTCTCCTACCAAGTGGCAGAGATATAGTATTGGCGTGGCGACTGTCATCTCGGAGAAGAACAACGATGAGGTGCCCTTGAGGGCCGAGATATGAAAACGATTTTTGTCACCTTTTTGCTCTTTCAATTGGCGGAGTCTTTACACGCCCACGCTGATGTAGTGAATTCAGATAGCAACGGTTTAAGCCTGCTAAACCGCATAGATTACTCGCCGTCTTTGACGACCTCGGGTCAGCCGAATGAGGGGGAGCTGGCACTGATCGCATCGGCCGGCTTCGACCAGGTCATTTTTCTGGCATTTACCAACCACCCCAAGGCAGTCGCTCACGAGGACGATATCGTGAGAGACCAAGGGCTTCAGTTCATCCACATCCCGGTCGAATGGGAGTCTCCCAGTCCAGCAGATTTCGCGGCTTTCGTTAAGGTGATGCAAACGTTTGGCAGCGGCAGGCCGCTGGTGCACTGCGAGGTGAACTTCAGGGCTTCTGTGTTTGGTTTTCTGTATCAAGTCCTATTCGAGGGAGCAGATGTGGACGCAGCGATGTCACTGATGCAGTCGATATGGGTGCCTAACGACACTTGGGAGGCTTTTATAGTGCGTGTTATGAATGACAAAGGGATCGACTATCTGGCGCTCTAGCAGTTCACCACGCGGCACCTAAAACTGTCACTGCGAGAGACGTCCCGAAAGGGCCTATCTTTCGCAAACGCATTGATTTAATTTGAGTAGTCTCAATTTCGTAAAACTAACGATGGAGAAAGTGATGAAGAAGCTTTATGTGAGTTTGATGGCAGGCGCCATGGTGGCAGTGTCCGCCCATGCGGCTGATGAGCCGGTAGTGATTGGCGAAGTGACGATGCCGGCTGTGGAAAATAGTGCGGCATTCAAGCAGGTGGAGAAAAAGCTCGGAAAGTGGGAGGGCAAGATGACCCAAGGCCTGACTGGCGCGGTCATTGACGTGTCCTATGAGTGGCGGCTGACCTCTGGGGGCAACACCATCACCGAGACGCTGGTTGAAGATGGCGTTGAAATGCTCACCACCTATAGCGACGACAATGGCGAGCTGGTGGTGAAGCATTACTGCGCGCTGGGAACACAGCCAGTCTTTAGTGTCAGCAGTGTGTCAGATACCGAGCTGGAGCTGGCGCTCGATGAGTCAGCCAATGATCTTCACGCGGAACACGAAAGCTTTGTGACGTCGATGAAGTGGACGATGCAAGACGATGACAATAGCTCTATGCTCTTTACCAACACCCTCATGCTCAATGGCGAGTTTACCGAGAATTCGGCGCTGTTGACCCGCGTAGAATGATATGAGTGGGGACTTGGGCTTACTTTTCTGAATCGGTTAAAGGCTTCAAGGTTAACGAGCGCAGATTTATGGGGCGCCAGCCGGGCTCCTGAGGGCGTATTACTATTTTTGGTTCGCCCTCAGGCAGCTCCATTGTGCCTATCATCTGCCGCTGAAAGAGTGCAGGTCCTCCGGTTGCTTTCACCATAAACCGTTTTTCATTGGCACTGTTCGCCTGCAGAGAAAAGTTTGACCGTTCATCTGCCGCAACGTCGGCATAAATTTGGAACGTGCCCGGTCTGTCTATTGCTATGACCCAGTCGACATGGCTGCGTGAATCTGTCCAGCCCTCGAGGTGGGGTGCCGAGTTACTGTCCAGGCCTATTTTCAGCCTGCCCCCATATCCCGGATTGTGAATGTTTGCATCGTCAACTGTGAGCGTTATCGCTCCTTCTGCTGTTTGTGTCGGGAGTATCCGCTCGACATCAAGTTTGCCCTTTACCTTTAAAACGACGACCGTGCTGATGGGATCCAAGGCTTGATCGGGTAGACGCAAGACAATTCCCATCGCTGACTTGCGAACCTCAATTGGCAATTGGTAGTCGGCCAAAAAGTACGCGCCGCTGACCTCGTTGCGCAGGCCGTCGACCCGAAGCTGGCCATCTTCTGGCCACTCAAATACGTGAAGGAACAGATCCGTTGCGTTCGAATATTCTCTCTTCGTCGCCCGACCCCACTTGAGCCGCACAAATGGACTGGCGTTCGTGCCATAAATCGATGAGGAGTTCACCTCCATCCAGTCGCCCACAGCCCTGAGACGCTCGACACTTTCCTGAGGGATTTCACCGCTGGCCGTAGGCCCGACATTGAGCAGGTAATTTCCACCTTTGCTGGCAACGTCGATTAAATTTCTGATCAGTTGCTCACTGGACTTCCAGTCGTCATCGTAGGACTTATAACCCCAGGTGGTGTTCATGGTTTGGCAGGCTTCCCAGTCGTAGCCCAGCCCCGTTGGAGGAATGTGCTGCTCTGGGGTGCGGAGATCCCCAACCTCGCCGTACACACCATCTTTGCCATAGATCAATCGATTATTAAAAATGATGCCCGGCTGCAGGTCGGTAAGGCCGTCGAACATGGCGGCGCGGTTCGCGGTCATATCGATGGGCGTATCCCACCATAAAATCGAAATTTCGCCATAATTGGATAGCAGTTCTCGAACCTGAGGCACGGCAATGTCCCGTAGATAGTCATCCATATTGCCGTTTTGAGCCGGATCCCAACGTCCCTCCCACGTTGCGCCTCCGGGGTGCACCCAGTCTTGCGCTTGAGAATAGTAGAAGCCGAGTTTGATACCGTGTTTGCGAGCAGCCTCGGCTAGTGGTTTTAAAAGATCCTTGGCATGAGGCGTTGAGTCGACGACGTTCCAGTCGCTGACCGCGGTGTCAAACATTGCGAACCCATCATGGTGCTTGGCGGTTATGACGATGTACTTCATCCCGGTATCCTTGGCGAGGCGCACCCAGGCCTCCGGGTCGTAATTCACAGGGTTGAATTCTCTGGAGTACTTTTGGTATTCGCTCACCGGGATACGACCATAGTGCATGATCCATTCGCCGATATTTTCTATTTGCTCGCCCTTATGCGTGCCCGCTGGCACCGCGTAGACCCCCCAGTGGATGAACAAGCCGAAGCGCGCCTCCCGCCACCAAGCCATACGCTGGTTGCGGTCATCAGTGCTTTCATCGTGGTAGGGGCCTTGGTATAGGTTTTCATCTTCTGCAACGCCATGTACAGCTAAAGAGAGCAGGACCGAAATGAGAGCCGTCTGGCAAACGCTTCTGAGCTTAGGTTTTTTCACTGGTGATATCCCTCGTACAAAAAAGCATATCATCTGGGCAAATCACGGAGCCACTCGCTTCGGGTTGCCTCAGTGGGTCAGATGTTGAAGCCAGGTCGGCCTCTCACCTAGTATGGGTGGCACATTGAGAGTCGAGGCTGACAATGTATTTGCGTTATCAAGAGCAAGACTGCGGCTTAACCCTCCGGGAGGGTATCGCCGAGTACCACGCTTACCTTGAAGCCATTGGCAGAAAGGCCATGGTCGATCATGCGGGTTCGCGCCTCATCCTTGAGCATGACGCGACACACGTGATTTTTGGTATGGACACGTCGCTGGAGCAGGAGGCCGGTCTCGATACCTGGTTGATTTTTGGATGCCAATACCAATGGCGATACCTGCGCGGCTATGCACAACTGCCTGAGATCAAGGCACTGTATAAGGCATTGACTAAAGACGGCGGCTGGCTCCTCTTAATCAAGCTTTATTGGAAATGCCTGGGCCTGAAATGGCGGATTATTCGGCGTACACGGCGCATGACACACAAGTGGCCTTTTCAGTTCCCCGAGGAATGGTTGGATCATCCTGTTGGGGCGTTGAGAGCGCAGCACGGCATCAGCACTCTGACGCGCGAGGAGCGTGCCACCGGCGATTTACTGCAGTGGAGCGGACAGTACTAAGGTGATTACGGCATTGCGGCACTCCCCTTGCAGCCAGCTCTAATCTGATGACCGCATCGAGAGCGGCCATCATTGCGCTTTATGAAGGTCCCGCGTATCTGTGGATCAAGGCAGCCCTGTATGCACTTCTGCTCGCCAATTTTGGGTTCTACCTGTTCGAGGACTGGTCGAGAACGAGTTTCTCGCTCACGGACGCCGCCAGTTTTTATGACTGGGTTCGGGAGTTCAACACGAGCTTGGACGAAGTAGCATGGTTTACTTTGTTACTGATTTTCGAGCTCGAGACCTATGTTCTAGATGAGTCTGGATGGTCACCCCGGTTGGCGCGAATTGTGCTGCTGATCAAGGTGATCACTTTCTGGCTGATTGGGCACACGCTCTTTGTCAACTTCACTGCCCTGACGGAAATTTTGGGACCCGTCTCCGCTTCCGCCGTATCGGATCTCTGCGAACTCACGGACACTGGGCAGTCATGGTTATTCAACCTCGATTACACCTTGATCTCGTCAGAGACGTGCGAAGTTTTGCCGCAAGCCCCTCAGTACTGGGAAATCCCGGGTGAGCCCGTCGTTACGTCCTCAGCTGGTATTGATTTAGCCAGAAGACTTGCGTGGTGTGATTTTATAGAAACTGCTGCGTGGTTGAGCGTGGGCGCGGCTATGGAAGCGGCTATCAGAATCACGGATCGCGGCGTCACCTCCGGTTATGCAGTGACGGCCCTCGGCTGGCTGAAGTTTGGGCTCTACGCGTTGATTCTCGCGCTCGGCATTTACTGGGCCTACCTCGGGCACTGGGTATACCTTTGGGATGAATTCCTGTGGATCTTTGGCTTCGCATTTCTGGAGGTCAATCTTGATGGTTGGCGAGACGAGATTGATAATGAAGTGTCAGACGATCTTTCGAATTGAGCCTATTTGAGTTATCCCGCTAGGACTGAATGTATCCGTGTTGTCAGGAAGTTGAGGTGACTGCCTTTAAGGCGCAGGAGATAGATGCTAATGATCCCTACATTCGGTAACACCGCATTAGTCTCGGAGGTGGTCGCAGCCTTACGCTCATCTGGTGCGGCGATTGTCACGAATGCCGCCAGCTCGGACTTAATGCAAGTCGTCGCGGCAGAGTTACGATCTGGTTTCGATGAGTGTGCTTTGGAAGAGCAGAGCGCATTCGATGGTGGTAGGACCAATCGATTCAATCAGGTACTCCGAGCATCACCAGGCGCAGCTGAGCTTATTGAGCATGAGTGGGTGGTGGCTGTCGCTGACGAAATACTGCTCCCTCACTGTGCTAATTACACAGTAGGCAGCATGACGGCGATCGAGATTTTGCCGGGAGAAGATGGTCAGGCACTCCACCGAGATGACACCATTTACCCCATTGATCTTGCGGGGATGGAGCTGCAGATTGGGGTAATGTGGGCGATCAATGATTTCACCGCGGAGAACGGTGCTACTCGCGTTGTGCCAGGCTCTCATAGGTATTTACGGTCGTGGCACTTACCCAGTTTGGGAGAGTGGCTCCCTGCCGAGATGCCGAACGGTTCGGCACTTTTCTATCTTGGTTCCACTTGGCATGGGGGTGGCCCGAACCATAGCCGGTCGAGCCGGATAGGACTGATCAATACTTACTGTTTAGGCTGGCTCCGCCAAGAATCAAATCAATACTTTGAAAACCCACCAAGCATCGCAAAACACTTCAGCCCAACATTGCGCGCGCTGTTGGGTTATACCCCTCACGGTAGCGGCGACGATGAGATCGGCACTTTTGTTGGAGAGTGTGATGGTTGGTTGGGTACGCCACCCAGAGTCGCCTGGCGCGATGAGAGGGGTCAGTTGGGTGGAGAGGATAACGTCACGGAGCAGATGGGGACTTAGTGTCGGCAGGGTCGCCGCCGCAGAGTGAGGTACCAATCCGTTGCTGCAAATGTGTGAGCCACTATCAGATCATGTGACCATCCACTAAGTGCCACGGCTCTAGAGGTTTACTTCTCAATAATCAGGTCCCTACAGTCAGGCTTTTGCTAACAATAATTATTTGAAAGCCCTGCGCTGAGAGATTAGCGTAGGGGGAAATCTTTCCACTATGGGGGTACGGGGATGTTGGTTCGATCTGTTTTCTTCGCGACTGTGTTCAGTCTCTTGGGTGCTTGTGCTGCTGACTCGCACCAAAATAACGATGCTGCGGTTATCGCCGCCGCCAAAGCGGGCTACGACGCCTTTGCAACCGGTGATATGGAGGCATGGGCTCAAACCCAGGCCCCCGATAGCCAATGGGAAATGCCCAAGGGTTTTCCTTACGGCGGCAACTATGTGGGTCCTCAGCAAGTGATCGATGAGGTCTTCACCCCTATCGGTGAGCTCTGGCCTGACTTCAAGGTGGAGCCGACGGCGTTTCATGCGGCGGGCAATGTGGTGTTTATCGAGACAAAAATGACAGCGGGCGGTGTCACCAGTGATTCCATTCACAAAGCGGTCATCGAGAATGGCAAGTACGCCGCGTTTCAAGTCTATGACGACGCCGGCTTTATGATGGCTCACTCCACCGCCGGTGCGAGCATCGGTAAACAGTATTTTGAGGACGGCTCATCCAAGCCTTTGTTGGCAGGAAGCGGCGCAAACGCGCAGATCTGGGTGGATTACATTGCCGCGCATAACGAGAGGGATTTTGAGGCGATCGCCGCGATGAACACTGAGGACTTCCGGGGGATCGCAGCCCATGGTGAGATCGTGGAGGGCAACGCCGCCCACGCGGCCTTTTTACAAAACTGGGTGGCCGCCGAGAATCCCCGTTGGCAGGTGTGGTGGGTGATTGCTAATGATGGTGAGAACGCCGACGGTGTCATGGAGGAGTGGCTCGCCACTGGCAACGTGGTCATGACCACTGGGCCTGATGGCGCTGAGCGCAGGGCCTACGAGACGATCGATGTGTTACTGGAGAACGGCAAAGTCAAAATGCTCAACGTCGCCGTTCAAACCATGCCCGAATAATGACTGGTGGCTTGACCTCAAGCCCCACTGACGTAAATTGACAGGCGTTCCCGCCCAACGGCGGGACGCTAAAAAGCATAACAAGGAGGTGAATCCATGACCACCGTACTCAAGAAATCAGGGCTGCTGTGTATGATGTTGCTGGCTGCATTCGTGCAAACGGCCGTGGCGG
>CABYEX010000043.1 GCA_902518075.1 Halieaceae bacterium
ACGACATGACCCGCCAAACGCGCAAAACTCTCAAAGTCCCGCTCCGAGCCCGCATCCGTCGACAACACCTCCAAGACCGCACCGGAAGGCAGTGCACTAAGCGCACGCTTGGCCATAAGCAGCGGCATGGGGCATCGCTCCCCCCGCGCGTCGATCGACTCGGCGGGTGGGGTGTGATTGGACATGGACATGGACAGGGACCCGATCGTCAGGGGGCGGGGAGTATATCGCTTATTACCGCAGGGCGGGTTTCGGCGCGAATTTTCACACTCCCTTCAAGCTCCCGGCGACAGCCCAAGTAAGCTAGAGTGCGTCAATGCACCACCGCCTACTCACCCTGTTGCACCAAATCTCTTCCAGCCTGATCTGCGTACTCCTTATCTGCGGCGTACTGCTGTCGCCGGGCAGTCGGGCCGTCACAGAGGATCTCAAGATCCCCAATCTGGGTGAGTCCAGCACCAGTTTGTTCTCAGCAGACTACGAGTATCAATTAGGTCGCATGTGGCTGCGGAGCTTCCGGGGCCAGGCACCGCTACTTCACGATCCTCTCATGTACAGCTATCTGGAGAATCTGGTTTTCGAGCTGGTGCAGCACAGTGAGCTTCAGGATCGCCGCATCGAGCTGGTGATCGTTGACAACCCGACCATCAACGCCTTCGCAGTGCCGGGCGGAGTGATCGGTATACACAGCGGCTTGTTCCAATACGCTGAAACCGAAGACGAGTTCGCGACGGTCATGGCGCACGAAATCGCGCACCTTAGCCAACGCCACTTTTCTCGTCGTATGGAGCTCGCGCAGGAACAGGGCCCGATGCAACTGGCGGGGCTATTGGCGGGGGTGCTATTAGCCGCCACGGTTGGCACCGACGCGGGTCTCGCAGCCATGACCACCGCACAGGGACTCGCCCAGGATGCGCAACTCCGTTACAGCCGCGCCAATGAGGCGG
Source organism: Halieaceae bacterium (assembly GCA_902518075.1). Next base: position 948 of record CABYEX010000043.1, read on the forward strand.
AAGCAGACCGGGTGGGGCTCCGCACGCTGTACAACGCAGGCATGGACCCCTACGCGGCGCCGCAGATGTTCGAGCGCATGTATGCCGCCACCCGCTACAGTCAGGGCAATCGCATCCCCGAATTTCTCCGCACTCATCCACTCTCTGAAAAACGTATCGCCGACACTCGCGCTCGCGCGATGCAGTATCCGAAACGAATTCGATCGGTCAGCCTCGACTACCAACTGATGCGCGCCCGGGTTGCGGTTCAGGCCGCGCAAACCCCTGAGGAAGCTGTGGCAAGCTTCCGCTCCGCCTTGGAGGGCGAGTCGCTGTCTCAGGAGGCCACTACCTACGGCTTGGTGCTAGCGCTCACAGCAGCGGGGCGTGCCGAGGAGGCGGCACTGGCGCTGGACAGTATCTGGTCGGGCAACAGTGATCGCATTGAGTACGTGATTGCAGATGCCGACATCGATATCGCCAGGGACAATACGGCCCGGGCGGTGGCGACGTTGGAGCGCCGCCTCGAAATCTCACCCGGGAATCACCCCCTGACCATGTCTTACGCCAACGCGCTGCATCAGGCTGGTTCCGCTTATCTGGCTGAGGCGGTGCTCCTTCAGCAGTCACGCCGGGTGAGCAACGATCCGGGGCTGTGGTACCTGCTAGCGGAGGTTCAGGGATTGGCCGGCAATATCGTGGGGCTGCACCGCTCCAGGGCCGAATACTTTATTTTGGTGAACGCATTGGACACCGCCGAGCGACAGCTTGGCTATGCGGCGAATCTGGTCGGCAATGACTTCACCACGTCATCGCTGATCAACGAGCGGCTCAGAGACATTCAGGATATGCGCGCTGAAATGGACCGCGGCTAAGGCCTGGCGTAAGCCCTAGGGCTTGAGGCTCTCGGCGAAGTCCAGCATGCGCTCCAGCGGTTTCATGGCCTGAGCCGCCAAGGCCTCCAGCACCTCGATTTCGTTATCGCCGCGGTCGAATACCGCCGCCATTGCTTCCAGATCGTTCATCGCCATCCAGGGGCAATTGGCGCAGCTACGGCAGGTAGCCCCCTGCCCCGCCGTGGGTGCAATCATGAAGGTCTTGTCGGGGGCCGCTTGCTTCAGCTTGTAAAAAATCCCCTGATCCGTCGCGACAATGAATGTCTGCTGCGGCATCTCGCAGGCGGCGCGGATGATTTGCGTGGTCGACCCAACGTGATCAGCCAATTCAATCACGGCGGCCGGCGATTCAGGGTGCACCAAAACCGCGGCATCCGGATGGACCTGCTTGAGATCGCGGATACCCCGGGCTTTGAATTCCTCGTGCACGATGCAGGCGCCATCCCACAACAACACATCGGCCCCCGACTCGCGCTGCACGTAATCCCCGAGGTGTCGATCCGGTGCCCAGATGATCGCCTTGTCCTGCTCGGCCAGATGCTCGGCCACATCCAGCGCAATGCTCGATGTCACGACCCAATCCGCCCGGGCTTTGACCGCCGCTGAGGTGTTGGCGTAGACCACTACCTCGCGGTCGGGGTGCGCGTCACAAAACGCAGAAAACTCATCGATCGGACAACCCTCATCTAGCGAGCAAGTCGCCTCCAGCGTCGGCATGAGCACCTGCTTGCCCGGCGTCAGGATTTTGGCCGTCTCCCCCATGAAGCGCACACCGGCGACAATCAGAGTCTCCGCCGGATGATCTCTGCCAAAACGCGCCATCTCTAGGGAGTCCGACACACAGCCACCGGTTGCCTCAGCTAGCGCCTGAATCTCGGGCGCCGTGTAGTAGTGCGCCACGATCACCGCATTGTGGGCCTTTAAATGTCCGCGGATCGTAGACTCGAGCGCGGCTTTTCTCGCTGCGGTCAGCTCGGTCGACTGTCGGCCATCAAGGTGCGACTGGACCTGTGCGCGGATCTGCTCGAGTTTTTCCTGAGCTATGGACATAAAAATCGGAACGCCTGAATCTTCATAAACCCTAGCATAGTCGCCGCAATGGCTGTTGGATCACCGATTGTTGAAGCGCGGCGTGCGCTTCTCCCGCTGAGCCGTAATGCCCTCCTGAACATCCTCGGCGTCGCTGCAGGCCTCGGCCAAGGCATGCGCCTGATCACGATCCAAGGTACCTGCCTCCAACTGGCGAATAATCCCGAGCATGCTGGCCACGGCCATCGGCGCCAGCGTGAGCAGTGACTGGGCATAGTCGACGGCGGCCTCTCGCAATGTGTCTTCAGGGTGGACAGCATCGACCATATTGAGGGACAGCATTTGCTCTGCGGTAAACGTTTCAGCGGCCACCAACACCCGCCGGGCCAAAGGAGGTCCAAGCCGTCTAGTCAGGCGCTCGATCCCCTCGACCGGGTAACAGAGCCCGATTGCTGCCGCGGGGATGCGCAATACGATGCCTTCCCGGGCGAACCGAAAGTCACAGCTCAGTGCCAGTTCGGCACCACCACCAAACACATTCCCAGTAAGTACCGCGATTGTCGGGGTCGGCAACGCGGCAATCTGATTCGTGACTGACTGGAATCGATCACCGTTGAGAGTGCCATCGAGAATCTGCGACAGATCCGCACCGGCACAGAAAATACGATCGTCCGAGGACGTCACCACCAACACCCTCGTCTCCACTGACAATGAACTCAGAGCGTGTTCGATTGCATCAAGCTCCGACGCCCCCAAGGCGTTACGGCGCGATGGATTGTCTAAGCACAGTGTGGCGATGCCCTGCTTTTCTGAAAAAGAAATGGTGTCGGTCACGAAACCGCCTCATCGGGGCAAAATCGGGTTGCGGAGTGTGGCATAGACCGTCGATGAGGCCCAGAGAAATGGCAACGCGCTGCGACTTTACAGATCGCGAATTCAAAGGATTTTTAGCCCGTTCTCACAAGAAGCTTTGAGGATTCACATGGACAGGGTCAGTAAAAATACTTAAAGTTCAAATTATCGAATTTTGAGAATGGCCCGTCCGGGGCCTGCGTTACTCAAGGATATTTTGGACACCCTGACCCCCGCCAATCGCTCTCCCTTCAGTCGTGGCCTGCAACGCGAGACCAAACGCGCGGCAGTGCTGTCCTGTGCAGCGAAACTGTTCAATACCAAGGGGGCACGCTCCACCACCCTGGCCGATGTGGCCAGCCGATTGGGGCTCACCAAAACCAGCCTGTACTACTACGTAGCGACCAAGGAAGATCTGATCTACCAGTGCTACGACGCCAACATGCGGCAGGCCCACAATCAACTCGACAGGGCCGAGGAGGCTTATGAAGGCGCCACCGAATGTTTAATGGCGTTTCTGGAGAGCCAGATCAATACCACCCTGCGCTCCCTCGATGGTGATGGCGATTTTTATGCCGCCCCGCTCGAGGTAGCCTCACTGAAAGCCGAGCATCGCGAGGTACTCGAGGAAGATTATCGTCGGCTGCTGAGACGGCTGATTGATCTGCTGAACCGGGGGATCGAGGCGGGGCAGATCCGGCCCTGCAACCCCGTGGTTGCCATTCGCGCCATCGTGGGTGCGCTGGACTGGTCGTTCTATTGGCTCTATGAAATGCCCCGTGAGCAGGCGAGAGGGGTCGTGACTGTATTGCGTGATCTGCTCACCCACGGGCTCCTGTCATCGCCCGACCGGCCGGCGGGCAGCGACACGGCGACGATCCCGCCGCTCCCTGCTGAGGATGAAGCTTTTGACCGCGAGGCGCAGAACCGGCTCAAGCAGGAAGCGTTTCTCAAAGCCGGCACCCGCTGCTTTAACCAAAAAGGCTTCAGCGGGACGTCCCTGGATGAAATCGCTGAGCAACTGCAGGTCTCCAAGGGCGCTTTCTATTATCACTTTGCCAACAAAGAAGCGCTGCTGACCCAGTGTTTTGACTACACGCTGGATCAGTTGGAGCAGGTCGTCGCACGCATCGAGCAACTGGAAGCACCCGCTGCGGCGAAGCTAGAGGCAGCCTGTCGACACATCTTCGTACTGCAAAATTCTGAGCAGGGCCCGCTGGTGCACTTCAACGCCATCACCGCCCTGGCACCCGAGGTGCGTCAGCGCCTGCTCGGACGATTGGCTTCAGTTCACGCCACGCTGGAAAAATACGTGGCACAGGCGGCCGAGGCGCGTCAGTTCCGGGATATTCCCGCGGGGATCGTGATCCAACTGCTGACGGGGGCGCTGAACGCCGCCATGGATCTGGATGCCTGGCAGCCTATCGACGACATCAACCACAGTGCAGGCGAGTACTTCTCCGTATTCTTCTCGGGGCTGGCCTCGCCCACACGTCTCCAGTAAGGATTTTCCGTGACCTGCTTTACCGAAGTGCTCGAGCACATCGCGCCGCGCCAAACCGACGCATTCGCTTTTATCGGCGATAGCCTCATGCCGCAGCGACGTATCTTTGGGGGGCAGGTCGTCGCCCAGTGTTTGATGGCCGCTAATCAGACGGTGGGGCTAAAACTCAACGCCCATAGCCTCCATGCCTACTTTCTCAGTGCCGGGGATGCCGCCGATCCGATTGAATTTGAAGTTGATCCCATCCGGGACGGGCAATCGTTTTCTACCCGCCGCGTGGTGGCGCGACAAAACGGCGAGGCCATTTTCACTACCTCAATCAGCTACCACTGCGGAGAAGAAGGGGTGAGCCACTGCTTCACCATGCCAGAGGTCCCGGCGCCCCACTCTGAGGCGGACGACCTATCGGGTTTTCGAGGATTCACCACCAAGCCAGGTGACCCCAACCTAATCGAGCTTTATCAGATCGAGCGGCAGCGCGTGACAGAGTACCTCGCAGAGGAGCAGCCACCGCTCGGGCGATCCTGGTTCCGGGCCGGAGGCCCGCTGCCCGACGACCGCGCAACGCATCAGGCGGCGCTGGTCATGATCTCCGACTACTCGCTGCTCAGCACGGTGTTCTACCCACATCCGTACAGCAACCCGATCAAGCACTTCATGGCCGCCAGCCTTGATCACTCTATCTGGTTTCATCATCCGGGCAAAATGGATGACTGGGTGCTTTATGACTGCGATACGCCGAGGGCCGGTGGCGGCAGAGGCTTCAGTCGCGGGTTTTTGTGGTCGCAAGATGGCACCCTGCTAGCGTCCACCGCCCAAGAATCGCTCATGCGCATCAAGCGGAGTTAGTTCACCACGCTCTGGAGCATGTCACCGCGCGCAATCCACTGCCAGCTGCCTTCTTCCACCCGAAAATGATGCACCGATCCGTTGGCAGGCAAACATTGGAGGACCCCATCCTCACCGCTCATCTGCGCCGCCACGGTATTGATCACTAGAAAATGCGAGAAGATCACGGTCGGTGCTTGCAGCCCCTGGATGGCCTCAAGGATATCGTGCTGCCAGCTGTGAACCGTTGCGGGTAGCTCGCTCCACCGGCCCTTCAGCACCCGCTGAATCCATTCTTTGCGCTCAATGAGTGCCCCCGGGGAGGGCAACTCAATGAAGCGGCGATCAATATCGAGGGCGCTCTCGCGCAACGCCGCAAAGGGCTCGCCGGTCTGTATGGCGCGCAGTTTGGGGCTGGTCAGCAGCTTCGCGTCATCGGGCACACATTGCGACAGACACTCAGCAGAGCGTGCGGCCTGCTCGCAGCCAAGTTCAGATAACGGTGGGTCTGTATCCTGATCAAACGATGCTGCCGCCTCTCCGTGACGCACCAACCAGATATCCGTCACGCCGGGCCTCAGCGGTAAGTGACCAGCGGCTCTCCCAACTGCTGGCTCAGCAGCTGAAGGTGCGCGGTGTCATTGAAGTTCGACAGGGAAACTCTGCTGCGTGAAAAAATCAGTCGCGTGATCGAACAATTAAAGACCGGCTCATAAAATCCGTAAATCTGGTCGTGGGGCACACCGAGTACCCAGCTCACCGCCGTGGCGATCGTGCCGCCCGAGGTAAAAATGGCGGTCTCGCTGCCGCTCTCGGCCTGCTCCATCGCCTCCTCCAACGCGTCGCGAACACCTGCGAGATAGTCTGGCCACGACGCCGTAACGTCGAGCGGCGGGCAGTCGGGAGACACCCAAGCATTGAATACCGCCTGAATCACTTTCTGATACTGCTTGCTATCGCTCCGGCCCGCTTTCACACGCTCGGCAAACGCCTCATCCTGCTCACACAATATCGGTAGCAAAGCCGCTATCTGGCCCTCGTTGTCGACCTCATTCAAACGCGGATCGATCCTGAGATCTGCGGGCTCCGGTTGGCTGGCCAACACACGCTGCCCGGTTTCCTGCTGCCGCGACAAATCGCCGCTGACCGCCTGACCGAAGTGGAGTCCGATGTCAGCGAAAAAGCGACCCGATACGTCTGCCTGACGCTGCCCCAGCGGCGAGAGCTGATCGTAATTGGCACTGCCAAAAGACGCCTGGCCATGCCGAATGAGATAAAGGGAGGCCATGATTACGCCACCTGCTGTCTTTGCGAGAACCGGACTCGCCGTGGATAAGGATAAAAATCTTCAACGACCCCGTCGCGCAGCTGCCCCTGCTGTCCGATCCAGTAGTCTGCGTCGTAGAGATCTGCGTGCTGCGCATCAAATGCGGCGCGGGCCCGGGCATTCCCGGAGAAGAACAGCCGGAATTCCTCGGGAAAAATATCCTTGGGGCCCACCGAATACCAGGGTTTGTCTGACATCTCGTCCATCTCATCCCGCGGCGGCGGTATGCGCCGGAAGTTGCAGTCGAGCAGCGGCTCAATCTCGTCGTAGTCGTAAAACACTACTCGCCCGTGACGGGTCACGCCAAAGTTCTTGAGTAGCATATCGCCGGGAAAGATATTAGCCGCCGCCAGCTGCTTGATGGCATTGCCATAGTCGTTCATGACCTCATTCACCTCGTCGTCCGAGGCCTCCTGCAAATAGAGATTGAGCGGGTTCATGCGTCGCTCGACGTAGCAGTGCTTGATGATCAGTGCGCTACCATTGATGCGCAGCTGGGAGGGGCAGGTCGCGTAGAGCTCTTCCATCAACTCATCGGAAAAGCGACTGGCGTCAAAGACCAGGTTGTTGAATTCCTGGGTGTCGGCCATGCGGCCCGCACGATCCCAACGTTTCACCAGATGGTACTTGTCCTTCACGATCTGATGGGTCACTTCCTTGGGGGGTGTGAAGCGATCCTTGATGATTTTGAACACATACTCATAGGAGGGCAGCGTGAACACCGCCATCACCATGCCTTTGATTCCCGGAGCGACGACAAATTGATCCTCGGTCGAGCGGATGTGGCGGGTCGACGTCCGATAGAAATAGGTTTTCCCGTGGCGGAAGTGGCCA
>CABYEX010000044.1 GCA_902518075.1 Halieaceae bacterium
TCTACCTAACCACAGGCCAGTTTCTGAAGTCACAGCCAATGAGAACCCTGCTCACGCAATCGGGGAAGACAGTCGGAGACAAGCTGTCGTCGACGTTTTTGACCGAAGCGCTACAGAGCGTCCCCAGCGCTACGAGCGCGAGCGCCCTCACCAAGCTGCGGCCGTTGCTGGAGAAGTTGCTACCCAACTTGGAGCAGATCGCGGCACACGAGGTGAGTCGACGTAGCCGAGAAGCAGTCGACGCAGCAAATCGTTTCTATGATGAGGAACTGAGCCGCCTCAGCTACCTACAGTCTTTAAACCCAGCGATAAGAGACGAAGAGCTATTGGAGTTAAAAGCGTCCAGAGAGGCCTGCCAGCTCGCGCTTTCGCAAGCCAAACCTGCGCTGGAGGGCCTCCGAGTCTGTATCGCGGTTTAAAGCACCGCCCGCTGTTCTCGCCATTTCAAGGGCGATACCAAATAGGTGAGGTGTACGCACGCTCCTGAATCGTGTCCGGCCTGCGCGTATCGATGTCTTCATCTCCCAACGCCAGCTTATCGAGCAATGAGTGCCGTGCGGTTGGGATCTGTAACACACGCGCATAATAGAAAGCAGACCGCGCCGGATCGAATTCGGGGTCCTGCCACACAACGGTGAGGCGAGGTGAGCCGATGTTATTGGCGGTTAATCCGGTCTTCAGATCCACACTCGACCCCACCGCCGCCAGCGAACCATCGGACAGCAAACGGTCGTCGCCACTCCAAGCCGCGTCATAAACCCGCTCCCAGGCCTCTCCGGTTGCGTCAATCCATCCTTTGACCACTTGAATACGATCCAGGTAACCGCTTTTGAGGTCAGCCTGGGCCTCAATCGCCATGGTAAAGCGATCATTCGCGCCAGCCCCAATGATCTCGCCACCCATTGGCACGGCCTCTGTCTGGATGCTGTCCGGATAAACCGGAGTCTCCAGTACCGTAGCAGGCAGATTCAACCCACCGTACGTGCGCACCGCAATGCGAGGCCCGCTGGTCGCATACACCTCTCTCCGACGCATCGCCGCAACAATCGCCTCGCGGGTATTTTCGGTTGCCCAGACAGCCGCCAGGCCTGACGCACTCATACCCCAACCAAAGGTACCCCGTGCGTCATCCGACCAACCGCCGTCCTTTCTGGATGGAATCGAGTCGGTCGCCATTTTGCCGTGGAAATTGTCCTCCTCGGCAGACGGCAGCGCGGTATGTGCATCGGTCGATCCAATGACACCAAATTGATAGGGGTTCGCGCCTAGGCTCGATTCCAGTTCGAGGCCCGTTTTGAGCGCACTGCGAATATAGTCACCGGGCTGCGGCACATAGTTCGTCCATTCACGTTGGATGTAATACGGGTAGGTTTCAAAATCGGCAAACGGGTCACCCGGCGATAACTCGGGGTGAGTCTCGGAATCACCCTTGATCTGCGTGATTTCAACCACCGGCTCCCAATAGCGCCGGATCTCCGCGTAGTTCTGGTCGATATCTTCTCCGCGGATGTCCCTGACATCAAACATCGACCCCTTTGAAATATTGGAGTTGTGGGGTATCGCGATGAAGTTGCCACCAGTGGCGCTGCTAGTTTCGTCTAACCAGGACCACAAATCGCTGGGAAAAGAGCTGTCGTCGAAACCAAACGGCGCAAAGGTCTGCGCTTGCTTAGCGTCAATATCAGCCATCACAATCCGGTGTAGATTAGCGCCGCCCGGTATCAGGGAGTATTCCCAGCCAATCAATGCCGTGAACTCCCCCGGCTCGTTGTGCACATCGGCCGTATCTGTAATGAGCTTCCAGGTATCGATTTCGACCGTCGGCTGCCTCGGGATTCTTCCGCTGACGAGATCCTCCTCCCATCCTTCCATTGCATTCACGGCATTGTCTGAGGGCTTAGGCAGAATTGAGGTAAACAGCTCTCGTCCGTCTTGGCCATCAATCGCATCGCGCAATAAATACTGCACAAACCGGGTCCACAGTATCTCTCGCCAGGTAAGACCCTCTGTGATCATCGGGTTGAGGTATAGGCTTCGGATGACGCCAAGGTACTCGGCATGGTCTGACACCACCAGAAAATCCAGCGGCGTACCGATTTGCACGCGCGCCTTGTGCCCGGGATGCACGACCGGCATACCCTTGGCATAGCGATAAGCAGTATCTGGGGACGCCGTCAGGTTGCCGTTGGTAAACGCGTCAGAGGAATAGGTGGAATGCAGGTGGGTATCACCCCAGTAGAGTTGCTTTTCTTCGGCAAGGGCAGCGCCGCTAATGGCGACACTTGCTGCGATTGCGACAGCAGGCACGCCGGCATTACCGAACAATGACTTGACCCACACCAACTTCTCTCCCCGCTTACCCATTTCTGAATCCTCTCTGCCGCTTTTTATTATTTGCCTGATAGCCGCTATCGGCATGGAACGTCAGTTGCGACCATGGCGCCCCTGCACTCTCGTCGCCATGGCGTTGCTATTTGCCCTGCCAGTCGGGCTGACGCTTTTCAAAAAAGGCTTTGATCGCCTCTTTCGAATCGTCGCTGCCAATACAGAAAGCTTGCAGCGCCGCTTCCTTGGATATCGTATCCCCAAGGTTGTGCGATACGCCAAAGGCGAGTGCCTCTTTTGCATAGCGAAGGCCCAAAGGGGATTTAGCGGCAAGCTCTTGAGCAAACGTCATGGCGTTTCCCACGAACTCATCGTCTGGCAATACGCGATTAGCCAGCCCCCACTCCACCGCCTTATTGGCGCCCAGCTTTTCCCCAAACGCCATCAGCTCATAGGCACGTTTGGCACCCACGAAACTCGGCAACAGCCAGGTAGCGCCACCATCTGGGACCAGACCGATACCGACAAAGGGCTGAAAGAGGTAAGCGCTCTCCGCCATCACCATCAAATCACATGCCATGGCGTAGGAATAGGAAATGCCTGCGCAAGGCCCGTTGACCGCGGCAATCCAGGGTTTGCGCGCATGGTGAATCGCAAGCACACCCGGTTTGTATTCGGCATTCAATTGATCTTCAACCTCCTCCCCGCCATTGGGCATTGGCTCGGAGGTGTCAGACAGATCAGCACCAGCACCAAATGCCCTGCCCGCGCCCGTCAATAACACCACCCAGATATCCTTATCCGCATTGACCTCCTGCGCGGCACGCAGAAACTCTCTACGCATCGTTCCGTTGAAGCTATTGAGCTTGTCCGGTCGGTTGAAAGACACTTGCGCAACACGTCCCTCGCGCTCGATCAAAATCGTCTCGTAATCACTCATCTGTCATTCTCCGCTAGTGACTCGGATCCTACCGCAGCACCCGTCTCCAGTAACGCCTGTATCGCAGACGCCTCCATCCCACTGTTCTCAAGCACCGAGACGGTATCAGCCCCTAGTGCTTGTGTTCCATGTCGAATCTGTGACGGCGTTCTCGAGAACCGTGGCGCCGGTGCCGGGTGCGTCAGACCCTCAACGTCGGTGTAGACCGACCGTTCGGTGTTAGCGCCATAAGAGGCAGCCTCTACCATCGTCAAGACTGGCGCAAAACACGCATCGCTGCCCGCCATCAGGGCGTCCCACTCGTCACGCGTCTTGGTTTTAAACACCTCACCCAACTTTTGCTTTAGTTCCGGCCACTGTGCCGTATCGTGCTGCGCTTGGAACTGGGGATCAGAAATCTCCGCACGAGCGAGTAACTCTCTATAGAACTGGGGCTCAATTGCGCCGATCGCCACGTACTTTCCGTCGGCACATTCATAGGTGTCGTAAAAATGGGCGGCACCATCGAGCAGATTCGCTTCGCGCTCTTCAGCATTCCAGGTGCCAACCTGCTGCATGCCCTGCATCATCCACATGAGTTGTGCGGTGCCATCGACCATAGCGACATCAATGACCTGCCCCTGGCCCGACTTGGCGGCCTCCAGAAGACCTCCTAGGATCCCGGTGACCAATAGCATCCCCCCACCCCCGAAGTCACCCACCAGATTCAACGGCACTGTTGGGCGCTCACCGCGACGTCCAATCGCATGCAGTGCGCCGGTGATGGCAATGTAATTCAAGTCGTGGCCGGCGGCCTGCGCGAGCGGCCCCGTCTGCCCCCAGCCTGTCATGCGGGCAAAAACGAGCCTGGGATTGCGCGCGAGACACTCGTCAGGCCCAAATCCCAGCTTTTCGCAAACGCCCGGGCGGTAGGGATCAATCAGTGCATCCGCCTGCTGGACCAAACTGATCAGTGCTGCTTTACCCGCGTCTTGCTTTAAGTCGAGCACCACAGATTTCTTGTTGCGGCCGCTGATGGGCTCAAACGCCTTTGGGTCAATCGCGCCAGGCCGCTCAATCCGGATCACCTCGGCCCCCATATCGGCAAGGATCATCCCGCCCATTGGCGCAGGACCAATCCCCGCGAGCTCTATAATCTTATAGCCACTTAACGCACCCATGATTGAGCCCCTTAGAAATTACGTAGATTAAAGGGGTCGTAATGATCCCCTAAACAGTGCCTGCCGATTATCAGCTTCATGATTTCGGAGCTGCCCGCGTAGATTGTGGCGATTTTTGCATCGGCAGATTGACGGCTGATCGGATATTCATCCATAAATCCAGCGCCGCCATGCAGTTGCAGACCCTCGTCAGCGACCCGCTGCTGCAATTCAGATGTCTTGAGCTTTGCAGCTGCAGCATCCTCAGCTGTGAGCGTGCCTGTATTGAAGGCAAGCGCCGCCTGATCGACAAAACACTGCGCAATATCCAGCTCTGCCCGGAGCTCCGCCATTTTGAATTGCGTGTTTTGCATGGCCGCCAATGGCTTGTCGAATACCTGGCGTTCACGCACAAAATCCGCAGTCAAATCCCAGGATAGCTGCGCCGCTGCCAGATAACCCATTGCGCCGAGCAAGCGCTCTTCCGCCAACCCCTCCATGAGGTAGTAAAACCCTTTGTGCGCGTCGCCCAACACATTGCTCTTGGGCACCTTGATGTTATGGAAGAAGAGCTCCGCCGTGTCCTGAGCCTTAAGGCCTAATTTATTGAGATTGCGGCCGCGCTCGAAACCTTCCCAATCTGCCTCGACCAGGAACAGCGTCATCGCATGGGGGTTGTTCTGTGGGTTGGTTTTGGCGGCAACGACCACCAGATCACAGTTGATGCCGTTGGAGATATAGGTCTTTTGGCCATTGAGGATCCAGTGGTGATCTTCCTCGACGGCATGGGTCCGCATCCCTGCCAGATTGCTGCCCGCGTCAGGCTCTGTCATCGCCACCGCAAGAATAATGTCTCCTGATACGGCGCCCGGGATATACCGCTCAATCTGATCCTGGCTGCCAAAACGGGTGATGTAAGGCGCCACAATGCGGCTATGCAGGGAACCAAACCAGTCGCTGCAGCGCGCATAGGCCAGCTCTTCGATAATGACCTGCTCCCAACGGATGTCGTAGTCATCCATACCCCCGTAGCACTCCTCAGGCCACACCATGAGGAAGCCCTGCTCGCCCGCCTTTTTAAAGATGTCGCGATCCACAACGCCTTGCTTGCGGAAGCGCTCCATGTGAGGCACCACCTCCTCCGCAAGGAACCGCCGATAGGCCTCCCTGAACATCACCTGCTCTTCCGTAAACTGTCTGGTGAGCATTTCGCCCTCCTGATGTTGCGTTAATTAAATGTGTCTCTCGCCGGTGATCTTCAACCACAGGTTTGGCATCAATGCCTCATATCCATGTCGACCGAACCAAGCCAGTCGTGTCCTTTTCAACTCGACAATGCGCTTCCCAGCAGGGCTTGGCGCTCGCGGATTTAGCGGGTTGAGCCGTTCACCCTCACAGCGCCGCAGCATCTCTAATCATGGCCGATACTCAAGATAGGCGAGGTCCCGCACTGAATCCGCAGGCTCAATCGGCCGATGAGGGATCTAGCACCTCTCTAAGCTCACGCTTGAGGAATTTGCCGTTGGCGTTGCGTGGCAGTGGCTCCGAGAGGAACCACACATAACGCGGCACCTTAAAAGCCGCGAGGCGCGAACTCATGTGCTCGCGCAAACCGGGCGCGTCCAGTAGCGCATCGGGCTTCAAGTGCACGGCAACACCTACCTCCTCACCGAGACGATCATCGGGCACCGCAAAAGCTACCGTCTCTAGCACGGCCGGGTGGGTATACAGCGCGCCTTCGACCTCGGCGCAGTAGATATTCTCCCCGCCCCGCAGAATCATGTCCTTTGCCCGGTCGACCAGATAGAGAAAGCCGTCTTCATCAAAGTAACCGATATCACCTGTGTGCAACCAGCCATCGACGATGGTCTCTGCGGTCGCCTCTGGGAGGTTCAGGTATCCTTTGATCACGGACGCGCCCTTGACCAGCAGTTCACCGGCCTCACCCGCGGGCAGGGTCTCACCCGCTTCATTGATCACCTTGCCTTCCAGCGTCGGTACCAAGGGCCCACAGCTTTCTGGCCGCGCCAAAAACAGGTCGCCTGCCGTATAGGTACTGAGGCCACAGACTTCCGTCATGCCATAACCCTGGGCTGGCTTGGCGCGTTGCGTGCTCTCTATCACCTTACTGGGAAGATCAGGATGCATGGCCGCCCCTCCACCGCCCAGTGATGCCAGGCTGGAAGTGTCGTAATCAGCAAAGCTGGGATGCGCGAGCAGCTCTCGGGTCATCATCGGCACCGCGCTCAAGGTATTAACCTGCTCCTGCTCGATGAGTTTGAGCGCCTCCTCGGTATCCCACTTGTACATCAGCACCAACTTGCCGCCGCTCAAGGTCGCCCCGTGCAGCACGCAATTATTAGCCGTAACGTGAAATAAAGGCGTCGCCACCAGAGACGTCGCGGGGGGTGCTGATACGGGTGCGTCGAGCGCGTCCCCACGACCCAGAGCCTGAATCGTCGCAAAAATCTGCCCCATGGCCGCTACATTCATGATGTTGTGAACGCAACCGCGATGCGTTAACTGAGCACCCTTAGGGCGCCCTGTGGTACCGGAGGTATAAAAAATACACGCGTCGTCGTTGGTGTCGATTGCGGGCATGGGCAACTCGCCGGGCTCACTCACCGTGTCGGCCCACTGCAACGCCTGGACGGGCGGCGAGAGTTCGCGCACCGCGACGATGGCCAGGTCTGAAAAATCTCCTGCAATCTCTGAAAAAACAGCCAATCGCTGATCGTCAGCCACCAGCAGCTTCGGCGCGGAGTCATTGAGTGCATAGGCCATCTCGTCAGCAACCCACCAGGCGTTCATGCCCACGACAACTCCACCAACTGCGATCACCCCCCAGTAGGCAAAGATCCACTCGGGGTAATTGCGCAAAGCAATCGCTACTCGGTCACCGGAACCAATCCCCTGGCCTTCCAGCCACGTCGCAAAATTAGCGACGAGCTGACCTGCCTCGGCAAACGTCCAGCGCTCATCGCCGTAAACGATGTACTCCTGATCCGCATAGCCCTGACCTAACATCCATAGATCGCGCATGGATGCAGGAGCGTGCTTGTAAGCTTTGAGGGTTTGGCCACCATGCTCGATGGTCGTCAGCTCGAGAAACGCATCGGGTGCAGTGACCATCGCAACCGCGCTGCGATAGTTTTCCATGACCTGATTACTCATCCTGGTTGCCCCTCATTTTTATAGGTCGATATTGTTAGCTCGCAATGTAGCGTTGTGCGATGAAGCGAACGCACGATACCCTAAGCGCTTCATAACAACCAGCTGCCGAGGCGCCAGTATTGGCAGGTATCATGCCAATACCTGAGACCGGATTCCAGAACGCGCTACTGTCCGAAACAGCCGCTTCGGCATCACAAAATAGAGGTCTGACATGAGCGCACAGGAACTTGAACTCTCCCGGCTGGAACCCTGGCTTCGCACCAATATACCTGGCTCTGACGGGCCGCTGAGTGCCGAGAAATTTCCGGGTGGGCAATCGAACCCTACCTTTAAGCTAACGGCCGGCGAGCGACAGTATGTCTTGCGACGCAAGCCACCGGGCGAACTGCTGGCCTCTGCCCATGCCGTGGACCGCGAGTACCGAGTGTTGGATGCACTGCGAGACACTGGCGTTCCGGTTCCGGACGCAGTAGCACTCTGCGAGAACGACGACGTCATCGGCTCCATGTTTTATGTGA
>CABYEX010000045.1 GCA_902518075.1 Halieaceae bacterium
CACGTGTGCTTGAGGACGCGGTGGTAGAGAAACTGCTGTCCACCGCCACTATTTCAGAGGTGGAGTGCAGTTATCAGGCCGCGCTGGCCAAGGCAAGACCAACCACGCCAGCCGCATAGACAGCAAAGAGGAATGAGCATGGAAGAGTCAGGTTTCAGTCAGGACCCACAGGCTATTGGTTTGGTGCCGATGGTGATCGAGCAGACTTCTCGTGGGGAACGCTCCTTCGATATTTATTCGCGGCTCCTGAAGGAGAGGGTGATCTTTATCGTAGGTGCGATTGAGGATCACATGGCGAACTTGATCGTTGCGCAGCTCCTGTTTCTGGAATCTGAGAATCCCGATAAGGACGTGCACCTCTACATCAACAGTCCCGGTGGTTCTGTGACGGCAGGACTGTCGATTTACGATACGATGCGCTTCATCAAGCCAGATGTCAGCACTATGTGCATTGGTCAGGCCGCTTCCATGGGTGCTTTTTTGCTTAGTGGCGGCACCAAAGGTAAGCGCTGCATCCTGCCCAATGCGCGCACCATGATCCACCAGCCCAGCGGCGGCGCTCAGGGGCAGGCTTCGGATATCGAAATTCAGGCCAAAGAGATCTTGTTTCTCCGAGAGCGCCTAAATAGTCTCTTAGCAGATCATACGGGCCAGACCATGGAAGTGATCGAACGCGACACGGAGCGAGATCGCTTCATGAGCGCCGAGCAGAGCGTGGAATACGGGCTGGTCGATGAGGTCATCACCAGTCGCTAGGAGACCCAAACCGCAGCAGCATCCTGACTTGCAAAGTCCCCTGAAACGTATCAAGGTTAGTGGCAAGTAGCAGGAGCATCAGGACATTTCATGACGGACGAAAGCACCTCCGGCGATAGCGGCAAATTGCTGTACTGCTCATTTTGTGGCAAGAGCCAGAATGAGGTGCGCAAGCTGATTGCGGGGCCGTCCGTGTTTATTTGCGATGAGTGTGTCGACCTATGCAACGACATCATCCGCGAGGAAATTCAGGAGGCAGGCACTGAGGGCGACGAAGCCAAGCTGCCTATCCCCGCGGAAATTAATGAAATCCTCAACCAGTACGTGATTGGTCAGCAGAGGGCCAAACGCGTGCTCGCAGTGGCGGTATACAACCACTACAAGCGTTTGCGCAACGCCTCACCCACGTCGCACGGCTCCGAAGATGTTGAACTCAGTAAGTCCAATATTCTGTTGGTGGGACCTACGGGTTCGGGCAAGACACTGTTGGCCGAGACGCTGGCTAGACTGTTGGACGTCCCGTTTACTATCGCCGATGCCACCACGCTGACCGAGGCGGGATATGTCGGTGAAGATGTTGAAAATATTATCCAGAAACTTCTTCAGAAGTGCGATTACGACGTAGATCGCGCCCAGATGGGCATCGTTTACATCGATGAAATCGACAAGATATCGAGAAAGTCGGACAACCCATCGATCACGCGGGATGTCTCGGGCGAGGGCGTGCAACAGGCACTGCTCAAGCTGATTGAGGGAACGGTAGCGTCAGTGCCGCCTCAGGGTGGACGTAAGCACCCGCAGCAGGAGTTTCTGCAGGTCGATACCAGCAATATCCTTTTCATTTGTGGCGGCGCCTTCGCGGGTCTCGATAAGGTCATCCGAAATCGCTCTGAAAAGGGCGGAATTGGTTTTGGCGCTGAGGTGAAAAGCAAAGACGAGACTCGCAACTTCGGTGAGACACTCTCCGACCTGCAGCCAGAGGATTTGGTGCAGTACGGCTTGATTCCCGAATTTGTGGGCAGGCTGCCCGTTATCGCCACGCTCGAAGAGCTGGATGCCGAGGCCCTGATCAGGATCCTCACTGAGCCTCGCAACGCGCTGACCAAGCAATACGCCAAGATGTTTGAGATGGAAGGCGTGGAGATCGATTTCCGGGAGGACGGTCTGAAGGCTGTCGCCGAGCGAGCCATGGAGCGCAAGACCGGTGCCAGAGGTCTTCGCTCAATCCTAGAAGGCATTCTGCTCGAGTCCATGTACACCATTCCCTCGACTCACGACGTGGCGAAGATTGTTGTCGACGAATCGGTCGTAAAAGGCGATTCAGAGCCGCTTCTGGTCTACGAGACTCCCAGTGCCGCTGCCGCGGGTGCGGAAGAGTAGCGATTCTGTGCCGCTCCCCGGGCGGCTTCATCAATCCAGTTTAACCCGTTATGGGTACTTATTTATGTCCGCGGGCGTTTAAGAGGCCGCACTGAGCCCTCATATCTGGCAATAGGAATGGAGTAGACAATGACTGATCAAGACCACCAATTGCCCTTGCTGCCGCTACGTGATGTGGTGGTATACCCCCACATGGTGCTGCCGTTATTTGTCGGGCGCGAGCGGTCGATCGAAGCCTTGGAGCATGCCATGCTCGATAACAAGCAAGTACTACTGGTGGCTCAGCGTAACGCGTCTGATGATCAACCAGGCGTTGATGACCTTTACCAGGTCGGGACCGTGTCCAACATCCTTCAGCTACTTAAGTTGCCCGACGGCACGATTAAGGTGCTAGTTGAGGGCAGTTATCGTGCGGCGGTCTTGGCCATAGACGACGACGAGCAATTTGCGGTGGCGTCGGTCAGACAGATTGAAGCCGACCCTATTTCCGAGCGCGACGCCGCCTCTCTGGTCAAGGCGACGGTAGAGCAATTCGAGAAATACGTTGGTTTGAGCAAAAAAGTGCCTGCCGAGGTCCTGACTTCCCTCTCTGGCATCGATGAAGCGGGTCGCCTCGCGGACACTATTTCAGCCCATATGGGCGTTGATCTGGAAGAGAAGCAGCGCATTCTGGAAATTGCTGACGTGCAAGGGCGCCTCGAGCATCTCCAATCCCTGATGAATGCGGAGATTGACCTGTTTCAGGTTGAAAAGCGCATCCGCGGTCGGGTTAAAAAGCAGATGGAAAAAAGCCAGCGCGAGTACTATCTCAACGAGCAAATGAAGGCGATTCAGAAAGAGCTCGGCGAGATGGAAGACGCGCCGAATGAAGTCGATGAATTGCAAAACAAGATCAATGAAGCACGTATGCCAGAAGAGGCGTTAGAAAAGGCCAATGCTGAGCTGAGCAAGCTCAAGATGATGTCGCCGATGTCGGCCGAGGCGTCTGTCGTCCGGGGTTACCTCGACTGGATGGTGAGTATCCCGTGGTTCAAGCGCAGCAAAGTCCGCCACGACCTTAAGCGGGCGCAGGCCGTGTTGGACGAGGATCATTTCGGGCTCGAGGAAGTAAAGGAGCGCATTTTAGAGTACCTAGCCGTTCAAAAGCGCGTGCGAAAATTGAAAGGCCCCGTGCTCTGCCTCGTTGGGCCGCCTGGTGTTGGTAAAACCTCTTTGGGCGAATCAATTGCTCGATCAACAAACCGAAAATTCATCAGAATGGCGCTGGGCGGTGTGCGAGATGAAGCAGAAATCAGGGGTCATCGACGCACCTATATCGGCTCCATGCCCGGTAAATTGTTGCAGAAAATGTCCAAAGCCGGGGTGAGAAACCCGCTTTTCCTGCTGGATGAGATCGACAAGATGGGGATGGATCACCGAGGTGACCCGGCTTCTGCTATGCTGGAAGTGCTCGACCCCGAACAGAATCACGCATTTAACGACCACTATCTTGAGGTCGACTACGATCTTTCCGACGTGATGTTTGTCTGCACCTCCAACACGATGAACATCCCCGGGCCATTACTGGACCGAATGGAGGTGATTCGCATCCCGGGCTACACCGAGGATGAGAAACTCAACATCGCCCAGAAGTATCTGATACCCAAGCAAATCAAGCTGAATGGGCTCAAACCCGACGAGATCGACCTCTCGGAAGAAGCCTGCCTGGATATCATCCGTTACTACACTCGCGAAGCGGGGGTAAGGGCATTGGAGCGCCAGATTGCCAAAGTGTGCCGCAAGATGGTCAAGGCTTTCGCTCTGGGCGAGAGAGATTTGGGGCAGACAATCAGCCCGGGACCCCTGCCGGATATCCTCGGCGTGAGGAAATTTAACTTCGGCACGGCCGAGCAGGAAAACAAGGTTGGTCAGGTCACGGGCCTGGCCTGGACGTCTGTTGGCGGTGAGCTCCTGACGGTTGAGGTCGCGGCGACCCGGGGTAAGGGCCGCGTTGTGAAAACGGGTTCTTTGGGTGACGTCATGCAGGAGTCGATCCAGGCTGCCAACACAGTCGTTAGAGCCAAGTCGCAAACCTTGGGGATTCCTGCGCGCTTTCATGACACGCGCGACATGCATATTCACGTCCCCGAGGGTGCGACCCCCAAGGATGGCCCCAGCGCGGGCATTGCGATGTGCACCGCACTGGTGAGTAGTTTCACGGAAATTCCTGTGCGAGCTGAGGTCGCCATGACGGGCGAAATCACGCTCCGTGGAGAGGTTCTCCCCATCGGGGGCTTGAAGGAAAAGCTCCTCGCGGCTCGCCGGGGGGGTATCAGCACGGTCGTGATTCCCCACGAAAACGAACGAGACCTTCAGGAAGTACCTGATAATATAAAAGAAAATTTGGATATCCGGCCGGTGAAGTGGATCGATGAGGTGCTGGCGATTGCGCTCGAGCGCCTGCCCGAGCCCCTCGACGATGACACCTATCTCGCAGATTCTGAAAGTATTGGGCACGGCGATGATGCGGCACAGGAATCCACGGATGCTAATCGGCCCAGATCCCACTGATTCCAAGCGTTTCAGCGTTGACCGCACCTATTGGCAGGAGTAGGCTATTAGTAGGCTCTGAGATATGTGCCGGTGAATATTCTGCTCAAAATACTCGAGGGGTAACAACGTGAACAAAAATGACTTGATCGACGCTATCGCCGCGGACGCGGATCTTTCCAAGGCTTCTGCCGGTCGTGCACTTGATGCAGCGATTGGAGCGATTACTGGTGCGCTGGCGAAAGGCGGCAGTGTATCTCTTGTAGGCTTTGGAACTTTTTCCGTGAAGGCGCGAGCAGCACGTCAGGGACGCAATCCGCGTACGGGTGAGACCATCCAGATCGCGGCCTCGAACACGCCTGGGTTCAAAGCAGGTAAGGCGCTTAAGGATGCCGTCAACAAATAACTGAACCTGTTATGCCGTCTTGGGGCGGCTGCGAGGAAGGCGCCATTGTGCGCCTTCTTTTCGTCTAGTACCTTCGATTTCAGCCAACCGTAAAAGAGCTTTTCTACTATGCTTCAGTCCATGCGCCAGAGCACCCAGAGCACCGCAGCAAAGGTAATCATTGGCCTTATCGTGCTCTCCTTTGCTGCTTTTGGTTTGGAGACATTATTGCCTGGCGGCGCTGGCACATCGGTTGCTAAGGTCAATGGTGAGGAAATCACGCCGATCGCGTTGCAGGAGGCGATCAGCCAGCAAAAACGTCAATTGGTCAGTGTGCTGGGGGAGGATATTGACCCTGCGCTGCTGGATGACGACCGATTGCAACCGAGAGCACTTCAATCGCTGATCCAGCGCGCACTGCTACTGCAGAAAAGCGCGGCATTAAATCTGGTAGCGTCTGAGATGCAGGTTGGCAAGTCAATCACCTCCATTGAGGCGTTTCAGTTAAATGGCATGTTTTCTCCCGATGCCTACAAGAGTGTGCTGGCTAATGCTGGTTACACGCCGGAGCGGTTTCGCCGAGCGCAGGCTGACGACATTGTCCTAAAGCAACTGCAAACCGCGGTCAGCCAGACCGAATTTGCCACCCAGACCGAAATTGCGGCAGCGGCCAACCTCATCGCCGAGGAGCGCGACGTCCGCTACCTCGTCATTCCTGATACGGGGCTGCTGACCGGCGAGGATCTCTCCGACACGGCGTTACAAAATTACTACCAACAGAATGAGGCCGCCTTTTTTAACCCTGAGCAGTTGGTGGTCGATTACATCCTGCTCGAGCCCGGCGACTTTTTGGTGTCAGTGGATGAGTCGATTGTGGAGGACCAATACGAAGCCGTTAAGGACGAGTACGAAGTCGCGGAACAGGCGCGTGTCTCTCATATCTTGCTGATTCAAGAGTCCGACGAGTCGGACGCTGCCTATGTGCAGCGGGTAGCCGAAACGGCAGAGCGGATCGGGCGTGGAGAGGAGTTTGCTGACCTTGCGTTCGAGCTCTCAGATGATTTTGGCTCAGCCAGCCTCGGTGGTGAGCTGGGTTTTACCGATGGTTCTGCTTTTCCTGATGAAATGGAGACGGCTATCGCAGCACTGGCTGAACCGGGTGATATTTCCGGCGCGGTCGAAACCGATGCAGGCACCCATTTTATTCGCCTCGAAGAGCGCATCGCGGGAGATGCTGTTGATTACGCCTCGGTGCGAGAGGATGTTCGCGCCTCAATAGAAGCCGCAGAGGCTGAACGGAAGTTATTGATTGCGGTCGAGGAGTTGAGAGATCTAGCCTTCAATGCGCCTGATCTCACCGGGCCGGCGGCAGCGATCGGCGCCGAGGTGCAGGTGTCGGAGCCATTTTCACTGGAGGGGGGCGTTGGCCTATTTGCTGACACACGCCTGAGAGAGCTCGCTTTCTCGGATGATGTGAAAGCCTCTGGCAACAATAGCGAAGTACTGGAGTTATCTGGACAGCGATTTATTGCCGTTCAGGTTCGGGACGCTCGCGCACCACAAATCGCGCCCTTTGAAGAAGTCGAAAGTGAGGTGCGGCGCGGCCTGAGAACTGAGCTTGAGACGGCAGCGCTGGCGGATATGACTGCGCGTGCGCAGACTTTGCTGGCATCAGGCGAGTCAATGGAGGCTGCAGCCAGCGCTTTGGGTGTGGAGTGGCGGGTCGAGCTCGCCGCGACACGGTTAACCAGTCAACTTCCACAGCCGGTTTTGGAGACAGCATTTGCCATGCCGCAGGGTCAAACAGACGCCCTTCGCACGGTGCCGGTGCCTGGAGAGGGCTACGCGCTCGTCCAGTTGGCGCGAGTGAATCCCGGCGAGGTCTCCGCGTTGAGTAGCGCCGAGGCACAGCAATTGTCAGACCTCCGCAGTGGTGAACAACAGCGGCTCAGCTTTGACGAGTTTTTGGCCTATCAGCGCACCGCAGCCGATATCGTCATTCGTTAAGACAGTGCTGGCCCCCAACCAAATACAGCCACTGTGAGTGAAGCTGCAGACACGGGCGGGTCGCTCGAGGAGTTGTTGGGTCAGGTTCCTGACAGACACCATGCGCTGAGTCGAAAAGACGGCGTGCTTTCCGTGAACGGACGCCATCCCGCACCGCTCGATCAGTGGCAGCCTGACTACTGTGGTGATATCGATATGGCCATCTCATCAGATGGCACCTGGTATCACGAAGGTTTGATGATCAAGCGTCCTGAGCTGTGGCAGTTGTTCGCGGGGATTCTGCGCCGCGAGGCAGACGACGAGTACTATTTGGTGACCCCCGTGGAGAAATGTCGCGTAGACGTCGCGCTGCACCCGTTGATCATCACGGATATGCGACCGGACGAATCGGGGGAGAGCGCTCAGCTATTGGCTGTGCTCAATGCCGGCGGCGTGTTCCCCGTAGGACCCGATTATCCGCTCAAGCTGGAGAGAAAAGCAGGTGGGGCTGCATATATTGAATTGCCCCACGGACTCTCTGCCTTGTGCTCTAGAGCAGCCTGGTATCGACTGGTCGACTTGGCAGCTGACGACCACAGCATCGTCAGCGCCGGCGCCAAATTCTTTTTGGGCTGATCCCGTGTCTCACATATTGGGATAGTTCGGCCCGCCAAAGCCCTCTGGGGTCACCCA
>CABYEX010000046.1 GCA_902518075.1 Halieaceae bacterium
GCGTCGTGGTGCTAACCTTTTATTTCGGACCCGGGACGCTGGTCAACATCGTCTTTGGCGGCCTAATCGCCATCAGCTGCGAGTACGCCATTGTCGCGCTGCGCGGTCGGGACCCGAGGGTCGCAGTGGGCGATCTCAGCGTGCTCGTGACGTCGACGCTACTCTGTATCGCGCTACCGCCCTACGCCCCCTGGTGGCTGATCACAATCGGCGTCTTGACGTCGGTGCTACTCGGTAAGCAGGTCTTTGGCGGTTTGGGCTACAACCCCTTCAACCCCGCCATGGTGGGCTACGTGGTGCTTCTGATCTCTTTCCCGGTGCAAATGAGTGCCTGGGCTTCACCGAGGGGCCTAGCGGAAGTCCCCGGCTTCACCGACACCTTCCGGCACCTTTTTTCACCGACAACCATCGACGCGGTTACCGCTGCCACACCACTTGACTTACTCCGGCAGAACACCGGATTGCTGTTTGACGATTTGCTCACCAGTAGCCCTGAACTCACTGGCTGGGGTGGTATTGGCTGGTTCGAAGCCAATCTCGCCTTTCTCTTGGGTGGAGCGTGGCTACTGTACCGACGGGTGTTTACCTGGCACGCGCCCATCGCGATGCTCGCCGGACTCGGTGCCTGTGCGCTCATGGGTTACGACGGCGGCAGCTCCCAAAGCGGCGGCAGCGCCCTGTTTCACCTGTTCAGCGGCGCCACCATGTTCGCGGCATTTTTTATTATCACCGACCCCGTCAGCTCCGCCGTATCCAACAAAGGCAGGCTGATATTCGGCGCGCTGATTGGGGTCTTGATTTACCTCATTCGCACACTGGGTAATTACCCCGACGCCGTCGCCTTCGCGGTCTTGATCCTGAACTTCTGCGCGCCTTTTATTGATCACTACACCCAGCCCAAGGTGTATGGCACCGGGAGTCACGAGTCATGAAATGGCTAGCGTCGATTGGTCTGAGCGGTACTGTGCTTGCCTTGTTTGCCGCCATCACGTCAGTCGCCATCGGCTGGACCTACCTCGGCACCAAGGCACAAATCGATTTCCAGGTGCGGCACGCAGAGGCGCGGCAGCTGCTGGAGATTTTTCCGCCCGACACCCATGACAATCAGATCGTCGATGACGTGTTTGAGGTCGCCGCAGAGACCGCGCTGCTGGGTATCAGAGAGCGCCGCCAGGGTTATCGTGTGAGACAGGGGGATACCGTCGTCGGCGTGATTCTGCCCGCCACCGCCCGGGACGGTTACAGCGGTGATATCCGTGCTCTGGTAGGCGTTCGCCGGGATGGCTCGGTAGCAGGAGTCCGCGTGGTCGCACACCGGGAGACGCCGGGGCTTGGTGACAAGGTCGATCTTCGCAAATCTGACTGGATCCTCGATTTTAAAGAGCGCAGCCTGAACAACCCTGCATTCAACGGCTGGAATGTGGAAAAGGAAGGTGGCGTGTTCGACCAGTTCACCGGCGCAACGGTGACGCCCCGCGCCGTCATCCTCGCCACCCGCCGGGCACTCGAATACGCTACCCTGAACGCGTCAACCCTTTTTGAAACGGAAGCGGACTCCGCATGAGCAGCACTTCGTATCGCCAACTGACGCTGAACGGGCTATGGAAGAACAACCCCGCCCTGGTCCAGTTGTTGGGGTTGTGTCCGCTGCTTGCGGTCACCGCTTCTACTGTGAACGCCTTAGGATTGGCGGCGGCGACGCTGTTCGTACTGGTGGTCTCCAATACCGCCGTGTCACTGATTCGCTCTGTGGTGTCTGACACCATCCGGCTGCCGGTATTTGTGATGATCATTGCCGCGGCAGTCACCGTCACCGAATTGCTCATGCAAGCCTACAGTTACGAGCTCTATCAGATTCTCGGTATTTTTCTGCCGCTGATCACAACCAATTGCATCATTCTGGGCCGGGCCGATGCCTTTGCGCGGAAAAACACCCTTCCTGCTGCGTTCTATGACGGCTTCATCATGGGAGTTGGCTTCGGCGCCGTGCTGGTGTTGTTAGGCGCGATACGTGAACTACTTGGGACAGGCGCACTCTTTGCAGACATGCAGCTATTGTTTGGCACCGGCGCGGAGTCCTGGCGCTGGCAGGTCTTCAACGTGGACTTCCCATTTCTGGTGGCTATCCTTCCACCCGGTGCGTTTCTGGTGACGGGGTTCCTCATTGCGCTCAAGAATCAGATAGATACCAGTCTTGAGCAGCGCGCCAAAGCGCAGGCAGAGGCGCCCGTTGCGGGTAGTAAGCGGGTACGGGTGACCGGGACCGTCTCCTAGATCAGCCTCTTGCCGCGCGAACCCAGCGAGTGTCAGCTAGCCGACCAGCAGCGCATCTCCAGGCACCAGTGTGCCGAGAATCTCTTCCACCGCTGGCATATCCATACCGGCATCCTCAACATCACAGACATAGGTGCAATACAGCAGCGCGACGCCGTAGCTGAGGTACCACTCCTGCAACACCGCCCCCTCCTCGGTGAACTGCCCTGTGACGCCCGAGAAATCACCAAATGTGGCAGCGGCCCAAGTGCTGACCTCGGGCGACTCCATTTGAGCGATCTCTGAAAGACTCGTGTCTGGCGCATCTTTGAACTCACTGACCAGTGTGGTAATCGCCAGCTCACCGATACCATCCTCATCGGTTATCAGCACACTGCCCTCTTCCTCTTCTGCTGACCACTCGGGGGGCAACATGAGGCACCAGTAATCGGTCTCAACAATGTTCATAACCAATGCTCCCTGCGAGGGAAATGATACTCGAACCTGCCCATTTCAACCCGCCAACGTGGGTCAGCGGCCTTCAACGTGTCGGACACTGTGCTCACGTCACGCCGTCAGCGTGATTGACTGCAAGCGTCATCAGTATGGCATCCTCGCGGCCGTCAGCGGCGGCGTAGTATTTGGGTCTTAAGCCCGTCTCACTGAAGCCCAGCGACTCATAGAGTGCCCGGGCTGCCACATTGGATGAGCGCACCTCCAGTTCGACAGCACCGACATCCCCAAGCGCGGTCAACGAGGCCCAGAGCAACTTGCGGCCAAAACCCTGGCGCCGCTCGGAGGCCAGCACTCTAAGGTCAATCACTTCCGCCCGCTCTGCCATGCACTGATACCAGATCGCCGCCACTGGCTCTTTGTCCTTTAGCAAGTACCAAGCCCGGCAGTGAGGCTGATTCTGCAAGCTCTGCAAAAAACCATAAGAGGGTCCGTCTGACTGCTCATAAAAGGACTCTAAGTACGCAAGGTCCGCGGGGTCACTCAGTGCCCGCAATAATATTTGCGCATCAGTCACTGGCACGCAGTGGTTTCAATACGGACCACGCGGATTGCTTGAGCGAGCCCTCTCTCAGCATCTCCAGACTGGAGGGAATCTGATGCATCAACAGATCGGAAACGGGTAACACCTCACAGGCTCCGAGCTGCACGATATGCCGAGTGGCATGATCACTGGTCAGTCGGTGTAGGAAGCCCGAGAGCATGCCTTCCATGCCCCCGGCCGCCGCGACGGCAGACCCCGCAGCAGGCGGCCAATCAAACTGCTGGTGCGCGCAGCGAACCGATGCGCCCCGAATGGCGCGCGCCATGGCGGCGATCAACTGTAGCTGCTCCTGTCGAAGAAGCTGATCTTCAAGTACCTCGACCCACAACACATCGTCGCTGGTGACCAGCAGTAGGGAGAGCGGCGTATCAGATGTCACAGCACTCTTAGCATCGGCAGGCGGCTCACTGCGACCAGCGGCTGCATCGCCTGTTCCTTCAGCGGGTGCTAGGGATATAGCGCCTGCTTCCTCAGTCGAGGCGGTTTCGTCTGCATCGCGACGCAACATTTCAGGCAGCTGTGCGGCCTGCATTTCATTGCCGCCGTTCGGTGTCGCGGGAGCATTTGCAAGCGCTACACCAATAAAGCCAACCGGCACCTCTAGTCGTCGAGCCGGTTTGGCGGCAATGGGGTCAAACCGACTGACCAAAGGTGTGATACCGAGGTGACTGAGTAGAGTTCGGCGGGCACACTCCGACTTCCACAGTAAGTCTTGAGCAGCCACTAGATTCGCTTTTGACTCAGCCATGGAAGCAGTATCTCATGGCTTTAACGCTTACCCGAGCCATCGCCAGCCCCAGTGGTTGAAAAACCGTACGGCTCCGCCGACGAACCACTGGATATGCCGGAAACCCTTTCGGGACGCACCACCACCATGGTGGACAATTCGAATATCCCGGTGCTCCAATACAGCACCCCGCGCAGCCAGCCTTAGTGACAGGTCATAGTCCTCGAAGTACAGGAAGAAAGACTCGTCAAACCCCCCGACGTCGTCAAACAAAGCGCGTCTCACCCACATGCAACAGCCGGAGGCCAGCGTGATGGGCCTCAACGCCGTCTCATTCGGCAAGTCACGCATCTCGTAACGCGCCATCGCACCACCCGATCGAGTTTTTACCCAATGTGGTGCCAAAGACCGCAGTGCCAGCACCCAAACAGAAGGATAGGCCTTGGCTAAAAAGCCTGGCTCACCTGACGGACTGAATCCCAGGGGCGCCAGTAGCGCGATGTCGTGCTGGTTTTTTAAAGTATGCAGCGCCAGCTGTAGCGCGTCCGGGGCCAGCTCCACGTCGGGATTCAAAAAGAGATGAAAGTGGCCCTCGACCTCGCTCATCGCGAGGTTGTGGCCCGCCCCATAACCCCGATTGGTGTCAGGCGTCAGTAGACTGATCTGCAGGCTATTGTCACTATCGGTTTTAGCGCCATAAGCCTCAAAAAATGTCTGGCAACGGGCGGCGTAGTCAGCATCGCAACTGTGGTCCACACAAATCACTTCGACACAACTCACCTCGGCCTTAACGGCGGCGCGACTGATCGAGTCTAACAGCGCCTGAAGTTGATCAAGTGGGCTGAAATGTAGCACCAGGCTGACCGTCAGATCAGGCAAGTATTCCTGTCTAGTGTGCCTCAGCATTTGGGCAGAATAGCAACGTGTTAAGGCAGTGAAGATCCAGTGCGGCTAGCATCAACCATTGATCCCCGCACCCGCCCATGGCGCGATGCGCGGGGATCATTACCTTTCATCAGAGCAGCGCCATCATGGTCTCAGCAGAACTGACATCTACGCCCGGCCCGTCTTCAATATTGAGGTGGGTGATGTTGCCATCTTCTGCAATCAGAGCATAACGCTGACTACGCATCGCCATACCGAACCCGGAGGCGTCCATTTCCAGCCCGAGTAGTTGCGTAAATTCACCGTTGCCGTCGGCCAACATAACAATTGAGTCATTTGATTTCTGCGCTTCGCCCCACGCATGCATAACAAATGCATCATTCACAGACAGGCAAATGATGCCGTCGACACCCATTTCCTTGATTTTGTCCGCATTAGCGACATACCCAGGTAAATGCGTCATTGAGCATCCGGGCGTGAAAGCTCCAGGAACAGCAAACATCAGAATTTTATTGTTGTTAAAGAGGTCCGCAGTCGATACTGGCGCGGGACCCTCGCTACCCATTACTGACAGGGTGCAGTTTGGAATGCAATCTCCTACGGCGATAGTCATGGTCTGGCTCCATCTCTTCGAATTAACGATTCGTCACTTTTGTCCCCGACGGTTGCCGCCCGCGAATTCAAGTCGGCAATGCCTAAGGCTGAAGTAACTACCCTTAAATAATACCTTATGTCACCGGATTGTCGGTTGTATAAATAGCTTTTTCGCGCCTTTAATTTCGGGGTCTCGCCGTCAAGCGGTAAATCTTGCCTCCATGTCTTGATGTTTCAGCCAATCTATCGACATGTATTTGCGGGTTCCCAAGTGCGTGCTAACGAGCAGCCGCAGCCTAACGCCGATCAGCACAACGGCGGACTCACGATCCCGGAACGCACCGACAACCCCAGTGCGGCAGCGGATCGCCAGCATAATTAGGTCCATAGGATTATGCGTTCTAAGCTATATAGGTGGGTCACGCGTAGGCTAAATATGCCGGCGTTTGATCAAGCTTCATTTTTACGAGTTCAGCTGCTTTGCCCAAACGCATGCGCCATGGCTCTTCGATGACCTTACTCACTCTCTCTTAAGCAGCCTCGCGACTTTCCTATGCGTGGATGGGTTTGACCCTGGCCGCCACTACGCGGGTCTGGTTGCGCGGAACGTAGCTGAACATGCAGTGGTGGAAGTGAAACGTGCAGCGCTGCTAGTCGCAAATTTAATTTGAACAGGCGGCATAGTATGGGCTTTTTCTCACGAGAACCGGCTATCAAATGGGTAGAAGGTCGGATCTCGCGGTTCTTCCTATAAAACATCCGGTCGTAGTGCCCGGTGGGGGGATTAATACCGTCTGGTGATCGTACATAACACCGAACGCCACACACCGCATCAGCCTCAGCAACCAGCCTGGCATTCAGGGTCTTGTCGACCGAACGGCGGAGCAGTTCACTCACGCGACCCTGTATCCGTGCTTTGTCAGTGCTGGCGACTTTACCCAGTCTATTAGTCTCGCTATCTTCGTTTATGGCGGTTGTTTCCTTTTGTTGCCCGATTAAGCTTCGCAACACAACCGAACCGACTCGGGAGGCACCACTTCTTTCTCTAATGTGCGAGAGAAAATTTGCGTTATCTAGGAGTGATGGCTATAAAAGAGTTGCGCTCGGTCATAGCGGGAAAATCAGGGTAGCGCATCGGGAAGAAACAAAACCCCGGCCACACTGTGACCGGGGTTTTTCTTTTTTGAAGCCTGGCGATGACCTACTCTCACATGGGGAAACCCCACACTACCATCGGCGATGCACCGTTTCACTGCTGAGTTCGGAATGGATCAGGTGGTTCCAGTACTCTATTGTCGCCAGACAAACTGATGTGAATGGCAAATAGCACGCTAAGAACCATTCAAATAGGGCGGTAAATCGAAGCTGAATCAGTCGGGCGATTACACCGACACACACTATGACTTGATCACAACATGCCCTCCTCGCCTCACTGGGTATCCCTACCCAACTCGGGAATCGAACCATCACGCTTTCGCGTAATGCCGAAGTCTTCCGAGCTTTTCTCTTTATGCTGCAACTGAAATGTCGCAACTGCGTTTTACCGCAACGAGATCCGCTACAAATAACTTGGATTATATGGTCAAGCCGCACGAGCAATTAGTACTGGTTAGCTCAACGCCTTACAACGCTTCCACACCCAGCCTATCAACGTCCTAGTCTTGGACGGCTCTTTAGGACCCTCAAGGGGTCAGGGAGAACTAGTCTTGGGAGGGGCTTCCCGCTTAGATGCTTTCAGCGGTTATCCCGTCCGAACGTAGCTACCCGGCAATGCGACTGGCGTCACAACCGGAACACCAGAGGTTCGTCCACTCCGGTCCTCTCGTACTAGGAGCAGCTTCCCTCAATTCTCCAACGCCCACGGCAGATAGGGACCGAACTGTCTCACGACGTTCTAAACCCAGCTCGCGTACCACTTTAAATGGCGAACAGCCATACCCTTGGGACCGGCTTCAGCCCCAGGATGTGATGAGCCGACAG
>CABYEX010000047.1 GCA_902518075.1 Halieaceae bacterium
GGTCGCATCGCGCGGCGCGAGATTGGCAAGGTTGGCGGTGCCCACGATGGTCACGCCGTTGATGTCAACCACCTCGTCTGGCACGGAGCCTTCGACGTTACCGCCAGTTTCAGCGGCCATATCAACAATCACGGAACCGGGCGACATGCCCTCAACCATGTCGGCTGTGACCAGCACCGGCGGCTTGCGGCCAAAGACCTGCGCCGTAGTAATTACTACATCGGAATCAGCAATCACCGCTTTCTGGGCCTGACGTTGCATCTCGACCTGCTCGGGAGTCAGCTCCTTGGCGTAGCCATCCGCCGTCTGACCGGTATCACCCAAGTCGATCTCTAGAAACTTCCCACCCAGTGATTCCACCTGCTCGGCCACAACGGGGCGGGTATCAAACGCGGTGACCCGAGCGCCGAGACGCTTGGCCGTGGCGATGGCCTGCAGGCCCGCAACCCCAGCACCAATAATGAACACCTTGGCGGGCTTCAGTGTGCCGGCTGGCGTCATCATCATCGGCATGATGCTGGGCATGTTGTTAGCCGCCAACATGACTGCCATGTAGCCCGCGAGGTTTGCCTGGGAACTCAGCGCGTCCATCTTCTGGCTACGGGTTGAGCGAGGGATCATCTCCATACTCACCGCCGTCACATTGTGACTGGCAAAGGCCTTGATCAGCTCTTTCTCGTTGAATGGGTCGAGGTAGGAGACGTGAATGCAACCGCCTTTGAGCTGACTGATCTCTTCGATCTCGGGCTTGCGCAGTCGCAGCACCATATCGGCACTGCCCAGCAGTGCTGAGCGATCAGAACCGATGCTGGCACCCGCCGCTTCGTAGTCTGCATCGCTGATGCCGGCACCCGTGCCTGCCCCCGATTCGATAACTACTTCCGCACCGAGCCGCACCAATTTTTTCACCGTCTCGGGAGTCGCGGAGACGCGATCCTCTCCCGGCTGGGTTTCACGGGGTATGACTAATTGCATAGTGAATTTCGCCTGGTTTTATGGGATCACCTCGATCCCGGTATTATTGGAATTCCAGTCGGCTGATTATTGAGGCGGTCGCTTGGCAGGAGCAGGGCCCACAGCGCCACTGGAGACGAGTCGGTGAAAGATCAGCCCGCGTGAAGTTTCAGGAGCGGGTTGAGCCAGCGGTGCCGCAACCGAGTGAACTTCAGGGGCGCATCCAGCACCGCCAGACAGATACACTCTTCACCTTCCAGTGCGACCGGGGTGTGCTTGTCCCACCCCTCCCGAACGAGGAAATCACCCGGGTGGTACTCGCCGCTCTCATCGGCAAAGCCACCGCGCAGCACCAGCGTCATCTCGCTGCCGCCATGGGTATGTTCGGGGATGCGACCGCCCTCAGCAATGCGATACAACGCAAATTCGTGATTGGGGTCGCCGGTTTTGAGATAACTGATACTCAGGGATTGCGTGACACGCTTCCATGCCAAATCAGCATAATTGCCGTTGATGAGGCGATCCAGCAGGCCGGGAAGCTGCGTGTCGGAAACTTCATTGGGCGCATAGCGAAGGGGCTCCGGATCGTCGAGGCGCGCCATGACGGATTCGAGTACCGATTCGCCCACAGGTTGCGGATCTAAACGCTCAAGATGCGCACCGCCGACATCCTCTAACCTGTCGACCACCTGCCGACAGCGCTGGCAGTAACTCAAATGCGCAGCAACGCAGGCTGACTGCGCAACGGGAAGCGCGCCAGCCGCATACTCTAAAAGCAAATCCATTGGGGGGTGATGATGTGCCATCGCTATTTAATCCAAACCACTCTCATGTACGTTGACATTACGAGGGTCACGCGCAAACGGTTTACTTCCCAACACCAATAAAACTGCGACTTTCTGAGGGATTACCATCACCATTTAAGCCTCCATTAGCCCTTGGAGCTTCTGAATAGCAAGACGCACCCGTGATTTGACCGTGCCTAGAGGTAGATCGAGCTCTGCCGCGGCTTCGGAGTGGGATTTGCCCTCCATATAGACCTTGGCAAGTATTTGCGCCTGGTCCGGCGGCAAATCGCTCATCAACTCACGGACCCGCTCGGCACCGCGGCGGGTGTGCAACACCGCGAAAGACTCCTCCTCCTCGCTTTCCAGCTCGAAGTCATCAGAGGCCAATGGCGTATCAAACTTTTGCAAACGCCTGAACATATCGGTTCGGCAGTTCCGCGCAATGGTGTAGACCCAGGTCGAGGCGGCCGCCTTTTCCGGGTTGAAGCCCCCCGCCTTCTGCCAGACCTTAAGCATCACTTCCTGAACAAGCTCATCGGCATGGGACGCTGACAAACTAGAGCCTGAGAGGGCAAATGCTTTGATCAACGGAGCAAAATGACGGAAAAAACGCGTAAAGGCGCCCCGGTCCTGGCTTTCGCCAATCTGCACCAGCGCTGTGCTCCACTCGTCCGTGCGGCGGCCCGTCGGGACATTCCACTTCCCGTTGCCGCTCGCCGTAGGAGAGTTACCTGCGTCTTTTTTAATTGCCATGAAAGGTCAAACCATCATCCCGATAAGACAGGATACACCTGGTGGCAACGGCTTGATACCTCCCTCAACAGCTTATTTTCTGCAGATTTGAGCGCGCAAGCGATAGTCAAGCACACTTACTTTGGGCTGATCCGGCGCTCTCTGCGGGCCGTAACAGCTGAAACCATTCCCTGACTGGTGGCCGGAGGTCGTCAGCGATGCACATTGCAGTCATTGGAGCGGGCATCTCCGGGCTGGGGTGCGCCCACCAGCTCGTCAGACGCGGCCACCGCGTCGACATCTTCGAGGCCCGGGACCGCATCGGTGGCCACACCGCTACCTACGACGTGCAAATCGGTACGCGTCGCTTCGCCATCGATACCGGGTTCATCGTCTATAACGACCGCAATTACCCCAACATGATCGATCTGTTCGGCGAGCTGGGTGTGGCGAGCAAGCCGACCTCAATGGGTTTCTCTGTCTGCGACGAAACAAGCGGTCTTGAATACGCGGGTAACAACCTAAATACCCTGTTTGCGCAACGCGGCAATCTGCTCTCACCCAGCTTTCTCAACATGATCAGAGAGATCCTGCGCTTTAACAAACTCGCCATCACAGAGTTAGAGAGTGGCAAGCTCCCCCAGGATCAGACGCTGGGCGAGTATCTCTCGCGTAACGGCTTCGGCAAGCACTTTAGTCGCAGCTACTTGTTAGCGATGACCTCTGCGATCTGGTCGGCAGACTTCGAGGACGCCCAAGATTTTCCGGTCGAGTTTTTTATCCGCTTCTTCCGCAACCACGGCTTGTTGTCACTGAAGGACCGGCCGCAATGGCGCGTAGTAGAGGGTGGCAGCCGGGAGTATCTTGCTCCGCTCACGCAGCGGTTCGCAGACGCCATTCGCACGCGCATGCGGGTCGAAAAGATCCTTCGCCCACCCGGCAGACCAGTTGTGGTGCAGTTCACAAATGGCCTGCAGCGCGAGTTTGATGAGGTGGTGATCGCCACGCACTCAGACGACGCGCTGGGCATGCTCGGTGACCCGACCGAGTCAGAAAAGTCTGTGCTTAGGGCGCTGCCCTACCGGGACAACGAGGTAATCTTGCACACCGACACACGGTTACTGCCCAAGACACAGCGCGCCTGGTCCAGCTGGAATTACCGATTGAAGCCGGGTAGCGGGCGCGCCGCCGTCACCTACAACATGAATATTCTGCAGGGATTGGATGCCCCCGAGACCTTCTGCGTGACGCTCAACGACACCGCCTCAATTAACCCGCACCGTATCCTAGGCCGCTTTAATTACGCGCACCCACAGTTCACACTGGCGGGTATGGAAGCCCAGCAACGTTGGGGCGACATCAACGGTCAAAACGGTACATGGTTCTGCGGCGCGTACTGGCAAAACGGTTTCCACGAGGACGGTCTGACCAGCGGCCTGCGCGTGGCAGAGAACCTGTGTGCGGCCGCACAGATGGCGGCGTGAAGGCCAAACTGTACTCGGGCACACTTCGTCACGCCCGCTACTCTCCCAAGAAACACGCCTTCTCCTACAAGGTGTTTATGCCTTTTGTCGAGCTGGAAACTCTCCATGAGCTCACTGCGCGCCTACCACTATGGTCAACCAAGCGGTGGGCACCCGCGCGGTTCCTACGGCGCGATTTTCTGGGCTCAGCCGAGCTGCCATTGGCTGACGCCGTTCGCCAACGCATTAAGGAAGAAACGGGGAAAGACCACACAGGCCCGATTTATCTGTTGGCCAATTGGCGATATTTCGGCTATCAAAACAATCCCATTGCCGTTTACTACTGCTACGACGCTGCGGGAAAGCAGCTGCAATATGTGGTGGCAGAGGTCACCAATACCCCTTGGGGGGAGCGCCACAGCTACGTGCTCGAAGCACCTGATGGCAACCAGCCTCTAGCGTCGGAGTTTCAGAAAGCGCTCCACGTCTCGCCCTTCAACCCCATGAATATGACCTATCGCTGGTATAGCAATGTCCCGGGGGATGATCTCAATATTCAAATCGCGCTTTTTGAGGACGGCAATCGTATTTTCGACGCCGTGCTGTCTCTCGCCGCAGAGCCCCTCACTGCTCGTAGCGCACGCCGCGCGATCCTCGCCTATCCGTTTATGACAATCAAAGTCGCCGCCGGAATTTATTGGGAGGCCTTGCGCCTGTTTTTAAAAGGCGTCAGCCTGCATGCTCATCCGAAGCGAACGCACTAACGTAACCGTCGACTCCACGCAGTAGAAGAAAGAGGGTCCACATGAGCGAATACAGCGTCAAAAACATCTCCAAGTTACCCATGCTGTTCCCGGAGAAACGCGGTGGCCTGGCGCGCTCGCTGATGCTCAAGGTGTTGGCCAAACTTCAGGTGGGATCCCTCACGCTCAAAGAGCAGGGCGAGACACTGGTCTTTGGCTCACAGACCGACCCCGCTGCACCTCATGCCGAGGTGCACGTTCATGACAGCGACTTGTATCGCCGCATTCTTACTGCCGGCGGCATCGCAGCGGGCGAGACCTACATTGAGGGATTGTGGAGCAGCCCTGATCTGACGGCGGTGACCCGTGCTTTCAGCGCCAACTTGGCCATGCTGGGCGCCATGTCAGACCGCCAGAATTTGCTGGCAAAAACCGCTTTGAAGCTAAGCCATTGGGCACGACGCAATACATCACGGCGCTCGCGCGAAAACATCTCCGCCCACTACGATCTCGGCAACGACTTTTTCGCCCTGTTTCTTGATCCGAGCATGATGTACTCCTCGGCGGTCTTTCCCACTCCAGACAGCGACCTGGCGAGTGCCTCACAACATAAGTTGCACCTGATCTGCGAGGATCTTGAGCTCAAGCCCGAGGATCATCTGGTTGAGATTGGCACGGGTTGGGGCGGCATGGCGATTTATGCGGCCGAGCACTATGGCTGTCGGGTCACCACCACTACCATCTCCCGGGAGCAGTTTGAGTACACGGTCGACGCCGTCGCCCAACGCGGCCTGCAAGATCGCATTACCGTGCTCTTCGATGATTACCGCGACCTCACCGGCAAGTTTGACAAGCTGGTGTCCATCGAGATGATCGAGGCGGTCGGGCATCAGTTTTACGACACCTACTTTCAGACGGTCAGCCGACTGCTGAAGCCACATGGCAAAGCGGTGATTCAGGCCATCACCATGACCGAGCAACGTTACGAGCAAGCGAGGGATTCAGTGGACTTTATCAAGCGCTACATTTTCCCCGGCGGCTGCCTGCCCTCGCTCACGGTGATCAGCGATGCGTTGGCACGCATGACCGATATGCAAATGGCCCATCTCCGCGACATCACCCGGGACTACGCCGACACCCTGAATGCGTGGCACGAAGGTTTCCTAGGGCAGCTTGACCGAGTGCGCGGCATGGGCTTTGACGATCGATTTATCAATATGTGGCGCTACTACCTCAGCTATTGCGAGGGGGGCTTCCGCGAGCGCATTATTGGCACCTACCAAATCACCATGACCAAGCCGGGGTACCGCCCCGCCTGATCTACCGCCTATGCTGCTGTCCCTCGCGCCGATCGCGCTGCTGGTTTTACTGCTCTCTGCCTCGGTAGCGCTGTTTGGCTCGGACGCATCATACGGACCCAATCAAGTAGCGCTGATCATTGGCTCGGCAGCCACCATGCTGGTGGGTTGGCGTCGCGGCATGAGCTGGCAGGCAATTCAGGAGGGCATGGTTGGCGCGATCACCGTCTCGATCATGCCCATGATGATTCTGCTCTCTGTGGGGGCACTTATCGGAAGCTGGATTATCAGTGGCACCGTCCCGGGCATGATCTATTACGGTGTACAGTTGCTTGACCCCAGCTTCTTTTACGCGGCATCTGCCATCATCTGTGCACTGGCCTCATTGAGCCTGGGCAGTTCCTGGACCGTCGCAGGGACACTGGGCATCGGCCTCATGGGCATCGCCACCACCTACTCGCTGTCGCCAGCCATCACGGCTGGCGCGGTGATCTCGGGCGCCTATTTTGGCGACAAACTCTCGCCGCTATCCGACACCACCAATCTAGCCGCGGCGGCAGTGGGCGTTGACCTGTTTGAGCACATCAAAAACATGCTCTGGACGACTTTGCCCGCCTTTATTGCAGCACTGGTGATTTTTTCTTTCGTCGGTAGTGAGGGCGCCGCCACCCCTGAGAACATCACCGAGATCCGCACTGCCTTAGCCAATCAATTTGCGATCTCCACCTGGGTACTCTCGCCCCTCGCAATGATGCTGGCGCTAATCTATTTTCGGGTACCCGCATACCCCGCCATCTTAATATGCACCCTCTCCGGCACGCTCTATGCCGCCGCCTTTCAGACCGATGTCGTTCGCGCGCTGGCACTTGCTGCCCACCCTAACTCACCGGCACCGGTAATTCAGGGGCTCTGGATGGCGCTGTTCTCGGGATACCAGTCACCCGAGGGCATGGGCGAGCTCAGCAAACTGCTCGACAAGGGCGGCTTGGCCAGCATGCTGAACACCATCTTTCTCATTCTGACTGCGATGACCTTCGGCGGGATGCTGGATAGCACGGGTATTCTGCGGCAGCTGCTTGATCAGGTCCTGCGAGGCGTGAAGCGTACCGGAGATCTGATACTCGCCACCGTGGGGGGTGGCTTCATCACCAACGTACTGGCTGCCGATCAGTTTCTCGCTATCACTTTGCCCGGCCGCC
>CABYEX010000048.1 GCA_902518075.1 Halieaceae bacterium
GCCGTCCACTGTCAGGCTGTTGTAGCGGGGGTTGGCGCCATTACATTGCACGGCATCGACATCGCCACGAGACTGGTCCACGTAGAGTCGGGGGTCCTGCTGGATAATATCGTTGATGTTCCGGTTGACCGACGGCGAGTCCTGAAGCGCGGCCAAATCAAACACGGCGTTGGGCCCCACCGCGGTGTCGACTGCGACCCGGGTACCCATCACAATCACTTCTTCTTCGGCGTCCAGGCGGTAGTTGATCACCTCGGACTGACCCACCGCCAGGGAGAGACC
Organism: Halieaceae bacterium; assembly: GCA_902518075.1. The sequence continues at coordinate 283 of CABYEX010000048.1, forward strand.
TGCGGTAGAGGCTTTCTGCCAACCGTTGGCGTCGACCACGATGTCATAGGACACCCCGGCCGGTAGTCCGCGCACAGAGTAATAGCCACCTTCGTCAGTAGTGACGGTTTTAGTGACGCCAGTGGCGTTGCTGGTCACGATCACCGTGGCGCCGGCGAGCGCCTCACCACTGCTGGTGCTGACCGCACCGCGAACCGTCGCGGAGGTTTCCTGCGCGTAAACGCCGGGAACAGCTGTCGCCAAGCCAACCAAAGTGGCGCCAGCAACCGCCTTAGAGAGCACTCGGCCCGCGAAAAGGGATACAAGAGGATGTTTCATAACGAGTCTCCTGGGAAAAAGAAGCAGGTGAGCAGGCTGGCGCAGCGCGCCAAGATCCTTCTCACAACCGTATTGTGAGGTCGACCTGTGACAGCTTGGTGACAGCCACCAATATAGGCAAATTTTTTTGGCCTGTCAGGCTAATTCGGCGAGCAGGTCCTTGTTGTAGGCCTGCAGGGCTGATGTATCCCCCGAACGCACCACCATGGGCCAATCCGGATTGGCGATCAGGGCCCGCCCGACAGCCACCAGATCGAAATCACCGCGGTCGATCATCTCAAGGAGGCGATCAATCGAGGCGGGTTCGCTGGTGGCGCCGTCACCCTCGCTGGGCTGTGACACAAAGTCCTGATCGAGGCTGACGCTGCCAACCGTAATCGTGGGCATCCCGGTGAGTTTCTTCACCCACCCCGCCAGATTCATATCAGAGTCATCGAACTCGGGCTCCCAGAACCGTCGCTGACTGCAATGAAATGCATCGACACCAGCGTCGATCAATGGCTTTAAAAACGCTTCCAGCAACTGCGGCGTCGGGGCCAAGCGCGCGGCGAAGTCCTGCTGCTTCCACTGAGACCAGCGCAGGATAATCGGGAAATCCGGTCCCACCTCAGATCGACAGGCTTCAATAACTTCGATCGCAAAGCGACCGCGCGCCGCCATCGAGCCACCATAGCCATCGGTACGCTGATTGGTGCCCTCCCAGAAAAACTGATCAATCAGATACCCGTGAGCGCCATGAATTTCCACGGCGTCAAAGCCCAACCGCTGTGCGTCTCGAGCTCCCTCTGCAAATGCCCGCACCACATCATCAATGTCCTGCTGGGTCATCACGTGGCGGGTGACCTTGCCGGGCACATTCATACCTGATGGCGTGTGCCCGTTTACATCGCCCTCAGGCATCACGCCGCGCTTGCGCATACCGCCGCAGTGCCAGAGCTGTGGCGCAATTTTGCCCCCCTCCGCGTGGACGGCATCAACGATCGCCTTCCAGCCCGCCAAGCGCTCCTCACCATGAAAATAGGGCACGTCCGGATAGCCATTGGCTGCAATATGATTAGGACAAGTGCCTTCCGTAATAATGAGCCCTACACCCCCCGCCGCACGCCGCCGGTAATACGCCGCAGAGGCCTCGCCGGGGATGTTGTCCGGAGAGTGGTTACGGGTCATGGGGGCCATGACGACACGGTTCTCGGTGCTCAGGGATTTGAGCAAGAAGGGATCAAATAAACGGTCGATTGCGGGCACGGGCTACCTCTTCAGCGCATGGTCTTAGGGTGGGTTCGGTGAGTGCGTCTCTGCACCGCACCGCTTGGCGAGCAGACTACCGCAAAAGCCGATATCGCGCCCTACTCCGTCTGGCTGATCACGCTGCCCTGCACTCGCTGGCCTATTTATGAAACGCTCGGTCGATGTAACCCTCAGGGTGGCGCTGCTGCCAGCGCCAGGCGCTGTCGATTATCTGTTCCAACGCCGGAAACTGCGGCGCCCACCCCAGCTCGTCACGAATCCGGTCGCTCGATGCGACCAACCGGGTAGGATCTCCCGCACGGCGCTGACCCACCCGCTCCGGGATGGCTGCGCCGGTGACTGCTCGCGCGGTTTCAATCACCTGGCGCACACTGAAGCCCTCACCATTCCCCAGGTTGTAAACCCGATTGCCTTGCTCAAGTGCATGCAGGGCGAGGACATGGGCGTCGGCGAGGTCCAACACATGAATGTAGTCACGGATGCAAGTGCCGTCGGGCGTGTCGTAGTCATCGCCAAAGATCGTAATATGATCCCGCTGACCGGCAGCGACCTGTAACACCAAGGGTATGAGGTGGGTTTCCGGGTTGTGATGCTCTCCTCGCATTTCACTGGCACCCGCGGCATTGAAATACCGCAGGCTTGCGAAGCGCAGACCCTTTGTCTGCGACAGCCAGTGGAGCGCCCGCTCGAGCGCCCACTTGGATTCACCGTAGGGGCTGCCCGGCGCAATCGGTGCCCGCTCGTCAATCACAGCGCTGGCCGGTGCGCCAAAGAGATTGGCCGTTGAGGACAGGATGAAGCGCTCGACGCCACCTGAGACGCAAGCGTCAAGCAAATTAAGGCCGTTCATCACGTTGTCGCGCAGGTAGGCGAAAGGTGCATCCATCGACTCTTCCACCAGCGAGCGCGCCGCGAAGTGCATCACGGCGTCGGGTCGATGCTGGTCAATGGCCTCACGGATTTTCTGCGGGGATGCCAGATCACCCTGCACCCAATCAGCGTCCGCGGGCACAGCCGCCCGATGCCCTTGCAACAGGTTGTCGAAGACCACCACTTCGTAGCCTTTGTTCAGCAGCACTTCGCTCGTGACGCTACCGATATAGCCTGCGCCACCGGTGACCAATACTTTCATCGTGTTCTCTGTCAGGGCCCTGAGCGGCCTTGATGAGTCTGCCCCATATCCCACTGACTCACAGATTCTGTCTGAGCTTTTCTGCAGCTGCCTCTGGTGTCAGATCGCGCTGCGCCTCGCTTAGCATCTCATACCCCACCATGTGTTTGCGCACACCTGCGGAGCGAAGCAGTGGAGGGTAGAAATGCGCATGGAGCTGCCAGTGCGGCGCTGGGCCGCTGCCGGGCGCACCATGCCAACCCATGGTGTAGGGGCAACAGGCATCAAACAATCCGTTGTAGCCACGAAGCAAGCGGGGGAGTATTTGTGCGAGCGACAGTTGCTCGGGCTCGGTCAGAGCATCGAGGTGATCGATTTGGCGCCGCGGCAACAATAGCGTCTCGAAGGGCCACATTGCCCAATAAGGCACCAGCACTGTCCAGTGGTTCTCCTGAATAACAAGGCGCTCTGCTACCCGCTCTTCCTCGGCCCGGTAGATCTCCAGCAGCGCCTCTTCCTCCGCATCAAAAAAAGCCTGCTGCTGAGCCAACTCTTTCGCTCCCTCGTTGGGGAGCGTATCGACTGCCCAGATCTGCCCGTGAGGGTGCGCATTCGAGCACCCCATTATCTCACCCCGATTCTCGAACACCTGCACCCACTGGTGGCTCTGGCGCAGAGCCCCAACCTCCGATGCCCACAGCTGCACCACCGCCAACGCCTCTTGCTCGGTCATGTCAGCCAGTGTCTTGTTGTGATCAGAGTGATAGCAGAGCACCCGGCAACGACCGGCAACCGGCTCCGATCTGAAGAGTGCGGATGGCTCCCCCGAATCGCGGGCATCGGCTTCAGCTGACTCTTTATCGAGCTCTGTCCCCACAGCAGGGAAATCGTTATCGAATGCCCAGGGGGCGTTGTAAGGTGCGTTCACATGGCCACTCACGCGGGTGTTGCCCGGACATAGATAGCAGTCGGGATCGTAACTTACCCCAACGCTGTCAGAGGGGGAGCTCTCCTCACCCTGCCAGGGGCGCTGTGCGCGTTGAGGCGAGACCGTGACCCACTCACCCGTCAGCGCATTGCGACGACGATGGGGGCGTTGGGATAACAAATCAGTCATAGGGCGGCACAGATCTCTCGGGCGCCAGCGCCGGCCTGCACACGATAACACCCGGGTGCCCAACCCATGCGGTCGTCATACTGGCCACTGATACAGTCTGCGACACCTTCGAGCTGGTCTGTCTCGACCAACACAATGACGCAACCACCAAAGCCGCCGCCGGTCATTCTGGCACCATAAACCCCTCGCTCGACCGTCGCGAGGTCTACTAACAGATCAAGCTCCTGGCAGGACACTTCGTAGTCATCTCGCAAAGACCGATGGCTGCCCGTCATCAACGCCCCCAAGCGATCCCAGCAACCTTGCTCGATCGCCTTCACGGCATCGCGAACCCGTTCGTTTTCCGTCACCACGTGGGTGACCCGCTGGTGCAACACCCCCTCATCTTTTAACCGCGCCAGCTGGTCGGGGCTCACTTCGCGGAGCGAGTTCACTCCCAGCAACGCGCTGGCTCGCTCGCATTCGGCGCGTCTCTGGGCGTAAGCCCCCTCGGCGAGTGAATGAGAAACGCCGGAGTGAATCACCAGCAGTGCCGGCGCCTGCGAGTCAAAAGGGACTGACCGCGCGGTCTGATCCAGGCAATCGAGGAGCAGCGCCTGCCCAGACGCTGCCAACTCCACCACGGTCTGATCCATGATCCCGCAGGGGACGCCGGCCATATCACGCTCGGCCTGCACGCTGGCCTGAATCCGCTCGGCAGGGGTTAAGGTCTGACCGGTTACCGCCTCCAGGAGGTGCGCAGTCGCCAACTCGAGCGCGGCACTGCTGGATAACCCGCCTCCCGGAGGGACACTGGATACGACAGCCACGTCGAGCCCGGGGCAGCGCACATCATGCTGATCGTATTGGGCGATGACGCCCTGAACGTAGCGCATCCAGGGGTCGCCATGCGGCGTGTGTAACTGATCGAGTGACAGACTGCGCTCCTCGGCCATCGCCGAACTCCGAACCCGGATCTGGCCGGGCACGCCCGGTGCGGCGGCCATCGCGATGTAGCGGTCAATCGCCATGGGGAGCACCCTGCCCTGGTTATAGTCCGTGTGTTCGCCGATTAGATTGACCCGACCCGGAGCCGCCGCCTGCCATCGAGCGGCTTGCCCCGATAGCTCAGCCACGTCTGCCGATGCCGACTCGATAAGCGAGGCCAATGAGGGGTTGGATTCAATCATGCCGGTGGAGGTTATCTGTCGAGATCCGGTTCGCGGGGCCCTTGGGTGAAGCTGGGCACTATTGGGTCACGGCCGATCCGTGATTTACGGGCCAGCGTACACCACAATACTCTCTGCGGGGCGAGGCACCATGCGCCAACTCCACTGGTTCCAGACCGATCTGCGCTTGGCAGACAACCCGGCGTTGTCCAGTGCGCAGGACGCAGACTCGCTACTCTGTATTTACCTGATGCCAAAGCCCAGGCCTTGGTGCAACCTCACAGGCCTCGGCCCTCAGCGGGATCGGTTTCTGCGCGAGTCCTTGCAGGAATTGAAGGAGCAGCTTCAGACGTTAGGTCAGGACCTGATGGTCCTCGAGGGCTCTCCCGAGCTGGTGTTGCCCAATATTGTGGACCGTTTCAGCATTGACCACGTCACCACCAGCTATACACCCGGCTGGCACGAAACCCAGGCCATCGCGTTCCTCGAGCAAAAACTGCCTGCGATGCTCTCCGTTTTTCGCGGCAGCACACTGTTCGATGCCGAGCAGTTCCCCTTCGAGCTAGAAGATTTGTCCGATACCTTCTCGCCATTTCGGCGCAAGGTAGAAAAAATCAACATCAGCAGTCCCATGACAGCACCGAGCACGCTGCCGCCCCCACCCTCGGCGCAATTTGATGGGATTCCCAAAGCCGTGGCCTCACCGCACCCCGGCTTGCCGCTCCCCGGCGGGAGTGCAGCCGGCCTCAGGCGCCTCGATCAGTTTCTGTTTCAAACACATGCCATTGCCGACTACAAACAAACCCGCAACGATCTCGATGGGTTGAGCGGCTCTAGCACGCTTTCACCGTGGCTCGCGAGCGGGGCGCTATCTGCGCGCACAGTGGCCCACGCGATTTTCCGCTACGAGCGAGAACAAGTCGCCAATGACTCCACCTACTGGCTTTACTTCGAACTGTTGTGGCGGGAGTTTTTCCACTGGCGTGCCGTGATCGACGGCCAATCACTATTCCGTCAGGGCGGTCGCTCGGGTCGAAGGCTACTCACCACCTTTGAGCCACGTCACTTTGCACGATGGTGCGCCGGCGACACCGACTATCCATTGGTCAATGCACTGATGCGACAGTTAGTTGCCACCGGCTGGATGAGCAACCGGGGTCGCCAGATCGCCGCCTCGTGCCTCATCCATGAACTCGGACTCGACTGGCGCTATGGCGCGGCCTTCTTTGAACAACAACTCATCGACTACAATGTGGGCAGCAACTATGGCAATTGGCAGTACATTGCGGGAGTGGGCTCGGACCCGCGCGGGGGCCGGCAGTTCAATCTGGCCAAGCAGGCTGCACAATACGACCCGGACGACACCTTTACCCTGAAGTGGGACGGGCTCCGTCCGACGCAACCGGAACATGTGGTGGATGGTGCTGACTGGCCCATCACGGATCAGAACTGATGGCGCATCGGAAGAAATCTGACCTGCCCACAAAGGTTTGCCCGATTTGCAAACGCCCCTTCAGTTGGCGCGCGCGCTGGAAGCATCAGTGGGACCAGATCGTGTATTGCTCGAAGCGCTGCAGCGGCCAACGCGGGCGCAAAGGCAAGTCCGTGTTACCCGCAGGTGACGCCTAGAGCTCGGCAATGTGCTCGAGGGTGTGGTCCGCCCACTGGATTACCGCCTCGCGATCCTCATCGCTTCGTTTTCTCCAGCCACCGAGTATCAAACCCATGCGGGGGTTTTGGCTCAATAGCGCGTTGTGACGATCGATAAAGTGCCAATAAAGACTGTTGTAGGGGCAGGCGTCTTCTCCCGTGACGCGCTTCGGGTCATAGCGGCAGGCCTTGCAATGATTGCCCTGCTTTTGGATGTATTTGCCGCTGGCCGC
>CABYEX010000049.1 GCA_902518075.1 Halieaceae bacterium
ACAAAACCATGACTTTCAAAGCGTCGCAATTAAAATAAGCGGCGATAAAGATAAAAAAGGGGGCCTTGGCCCCCTTAAAAGACATTGCACAGAAGTCTGAATATCAGCTGTTGTCCCATTTGGCTAATAGGAATACATAGACGGTTAGCACAAGGTTGATCGCTACCTGTACCAACGACAGCGCCATCATCCAGCCAGGTGGATTGATGGGCTCCCCAATCGGCATGCCTGCCGAGGTCAGGACGTTCGTTGCGACTTCAGATCCATTTCCTGCCATGTCGCTGAGCGTGGTGAGCATCATGAACAGGGCGTTCTGCGAACTCATCGAGAAGAAGGTCAGCATGACAACCCCAATCAAAGCGGACACCATTGCCCCGCTGCGAACGATGGTAGGAAAGTTTCTGAAGAGATAGGCGATGACCACGACGGCCAGTGGCATTAAAACGCCACACAAGAAAAATGTGGCAAATACTGACCGGTTCATGCCGATTAAACCGAATAAGTCGAGTTCAGACATCTTTTTCCCCCAGGTTTTTTTACTTATAGCGCTGAAGCGCATAAGAAAGGTACTCTCCTCGTCGTCGACATGCAAGACGGAGACGGGATGCCCCACGCAGAGGCGCCCTAGGTCGCAGCGCGGGTCAGTCAGAGAGGATCTGATTGACCTCCAGAATGTAGCCGTCCGCGTCGTAAAATTTGGATACCAGTACGCGAATCTTGCCCTTGCCCCCGTAGCCAGGATACTCCGTCAGCTTAGGCTTGCTGATGATCTCTACGCCGGGCGCGTTTTCAATCGTTGCCCATTTCTCCTTAAGCCCGTCGGTGTTGAAAAGCAAAATGGCATTGCCGGGCGTTAAGCCCTCGCGCCGCACGGGCTTCGTGTGAGCGGGATGATCAGGGTAGCCGTACTCGTAGTCGATTAGACCAATTACGCCTACATAGTCATGTGAGGCTTTGAGGAAAATGAGCCTCAGGCGCTGCTCGCGATCTTCACTGGAGTGTGGGCGGTTGATCTCCTCATCATAAATGACCTCCATGCCCAATCCATCGCGGTAAAGCCTCAGAGACGCCTCGATATTGCGCACGATCAGCGTGGTGCGGCGCAACAACAGCGGGAACTCTGCGGCCGCGGAGATGGGATCGCTGGCTTCTTCTTTTTCGTGGTGCCCCGCCAAAGCCGGTGAGGACAAGCCAAGGGGAATCAACAGTGTGAGTAGTAGACCAGTTAACTTCAGTTTCATTGACGCATTCTCGGCATTAATTTTTTATTTGATATAAAGTTACATCAATATGCTTTTTGAGTCCAAATATCCACCCGCGATCCGGCTGGATTGACAGGTGGAAGTCGTTAGCTCAGCTCAACGCTGATTCAAAAACGGTCGCGCATGGAAGGCCAGTACATCTGGTGCGGCGTCGAAAATCCCGTATTTGAGGTCGGGTAATTCGATCAGCGTCGCGTCGTCTATCAGCTCAGCGTAGGTTCTAGAGGGTTCTCTCAGGTTACCGTGAGGGTTGAGTATTAGTGTGGGCTGCGTCAGCAGTGGCGCGCGTTCTTCTGCGGGGTACTGGAATACCGCGCCATAGATTCTGGCCTTACCCTGCCACGCCCCCGCAGACTCCAGATAGTTACCGAAAGCGCGCTCCAGCGACACTTTTTCGTTGCGCATCTCCACGGCGAATATCCAATCTTGGGCCACGGCGGCGAAGGAATCGGGCCAGGGCTTGACCTGACCGAGCCGATCGAATCGCTCTTGCCTGCCTGCAGCGTCGTAATAGGGGATGCCCATCAAGATTATGCGACGCACCAGCTCTGGATGCGTGATCGCCAGCTCGGTCGCGAGCATGGTGCCGGTGTGATAGCCGCAGAGGTCGACCGGACCGGCGCCCTCAGGTCCCCAACCCAGTGATGTCAGGCTGTCGGCCATAATTTCGGCTAGCATGCTCATATCTAGCTCGCCCGGATAGGTATCCGACTGCCCAATCCCCGGATAATCCAGAGCCAGCATGGTGCGATCGCTTCCTAACGCTTCCATGAACAGGCGGTAGTAATTCCCCGAGTATGGATTGGGCGCGAAACAGACCAGCGGAGTCGGGTTGATGAGCACCTCGGGTTGCGAGGTCAGAACGTGGATCTGACCCCATTCGTGGGTCACATAGCTGCGCTCAAAGCTGACGGCATTTTCCGCCTGCGCGGCAGGCATGCTAAACATCAGTGCAAAGATGGCGATTGTGAGTGCGAGAGCTTTCATTATAATTATGCTCCTTTGAGTGCGGGTGTTTTCAGGGCTCTCTGGTCATTTTAAAGTCAAATACTGCTGTCGTCTGCCAGGTGTTTTGGCTAAGTGGCTGGTTCGGTGATTGCTGAGCGTACCCTGGGGGTTCACTCTGCATGTGCCAGAGCCTCTCTGTTGATTTCCAAATCCCGCTTCAGGCTGCGCACGCCCATTGATAAAAAGAAGACTCCTACCAGGCTAATGGTGAGAGTCGTGGCCATGGCGTAGCGCAAATTGTTATCCCCATGAGTGCTCGCAAATGCATCGCTCAAGATACCGACGGTTAAGGGACCCAGCCCAAGGCCAATGATGTTCAGAACAAAGTACAAGATAGCGGAGGCCATGGCGCGCATGCCGGGTGACACCAGGTTGTGGCAGGTGGCGATGCATGGCCCGAGATACAGCGCCCCCAGAATCTGAGACGGGATCATCGCGGCGATAATGAGTGTGGTGTTATCACCGAGCAGGGTGAAGTACGCAGGAATCATGGCCGTCAGTCCCCCTAGCATGGGTATCCACACATACCAGCGGATATCTCTTACCCCGAGGCGATCAGCCAAAAAGCCGCCGAGAAAGGTGCCGGTGGCTCCTGACAGGCCAGATATCAAGCCGAGAATGGCGCCCACCTCGGCCAAAGACAGGCCGTGGTTGCGCATCAGGAAAGAGGGCATGAAATTGCCGTTGCCGTAGGACACAAAGGCGGTGAAAGCGCAGCCTATTGAGATCCACCAGAAGGTCGGCCGGCCGCTTAGGCAGTTCATGGTCTCGCTTAGGCTGGATTTGGTGGGGGTGCCACGCACGTCGAACTGGCCGCGCTTGGGTTCCTTGACGACCCACAGCACCGCGAGCGCGTAGAGAATACCGGGGACACCGATTACGAAAAAAGCATTGCGCCAGCCAAAGTTTTCGGCGATCCAGCCGCCTGCGGCAAAGCCGAAAAGCACACCGATGTAGATACCCATGCTGTAAAAAGACAACGCGGTACCGCGGCTGCTCGGCGGAAAGTAGTCGCTGATCATGGAGTGTGAGGGCGGGGAGCCGCCGGCTTCTCCAACGCCCACGCCCAATCGCGCCGCCAGTAACTGGCCAAAGCTCTGTACCAGACCGGAGATGGCAGTCATAAATGACCAAAAGGCGAGCGAGGCGACGACGATATTGCGTCGATTGCTTCTATCGGCCAGCCAGGCGATAGGAATGCCAGCGGTGACATAGACCAGCGCGAAGCTGAAGCCGGTCAGTAAGCCGAGCTGCGCGTCACTGAGCCCCAAGTCGGCTTTGATCGGCTCCTGCAGGATGACGAGAATCTGACGATCAATAAAATTGAAGGTGTAAACCAGCGTCAGCATTACGAGCACCGTCCAGCGGTAACGAATGCTCGGTGCTGGGGTTTGATCGGCGGTCATGCGGTGTCCGGGGGTAACGCTGTGGAGGGGAGCATCATGCCAGCTTATGCCGTTTACGGCACCGGAGTGTTAGCATTGGCCCATGCCAGAGAACTCAGATCGCCTGACGCATCTTGACGATGCCGGTCGGGCGCACATTGTCGACGTCAGCGAAAAAGCGGTGACCGCACGGGAGGCCACGGCCACCTCCTGTGTTCGCATGCAGGACGCGACCCTGAATGCCATTGTGGGCGGTGATACCCCCAAGGGCGATGTGTTAGCGGTAGCGCGTGTTGCCGGCATTCAGGCCGCCAAAAAGTGCTCGGAGCTGATTCCGCTCTGTCACCCGCTGCCTTTGTCCTTGGTCAAGATTGATTTGGTGCCTGACGAGGGTCTTCCCGGTGTTCGGATTGAGGCAACCTGCAAAGTGACGGGCCAAACGGGTGTGGAGATGGAGGCGCTGACCGCGGCCTCTATCGCGGCATTGACGTTGTATGACATGTGCAAGGCGATGGACCGCGGCATGTCGATTGAGCAGACCCAGCTTGTTCACAAAGCTGGCGGGGCGAGCGGCGAGTGGCAGCGTGAGCATCACGATTAAATTGTTTTCAGCACTGCGTGAGGCGCTGGGTGAGAGCGAGTTTGAGCTTGACCTGTCGGACGTCTCCGAGGCCTCTGCTCAGATCGATGTGGCGGCGATTAAAGCACTGTTGTCCCAGCGCGGTGCGGAATGGAAAGAGGCCCTGAATCAGCCGAACTTGGTGCATGCGCTTAACCACAAGGTGGTGTTTACTGACGCGGCAGTCTCCGAAGGGGACGAGCTCGCCTTCTTCCCACCGATGACCGGAGGTTAGCTTGTCGGTGTCATTGCAAAGCGAGGCGATTGACGTTGCGGCCGAGTACGCCCAGCTCGTTGGCGACAGTCCAGGCGCCGCAGTCGCCACCTTTACGGGATACGTCCGCAATCACTCTGATGCGCATGCGGTGACCGAGCTGGAGCTGGAACACTATCCGGAAATGGCACGCAAAATCCTTGAGAACTTGGGCCAATCGGCGGCCGAGCGTTTCGGCCTGAGCAACTGGCGGATTGTGCATCGATTCGGTCGGCTGGCGGTGTCTGAGACGATCGTCTGGGTCGGCGCGGTTGCGGACCACCGGGGTGAAGCGATCAGTGCCTGTGAGCTCATGATGGATACTCTGAAAACCGACGCACCTTTTTGGAAGCGTGAGCAGGGACCCGCGGGAGAGCAGTGGGTGGCGAGTCGTGATAGTGATACCGAGCGCCGGGCGCGCTGGCAGTCGGGGGACGTCCAGTGAAGTTTTGCAATTTGTGCGGTGGCCCAGTTGCCCTGCAGATCCCCGAGGGCGATGAGCGCGAGCGGCATGTCTGCCAAAACTGTGGCCACATTCATTACGTCAACCCGAAGGTGATCGTCGGCTGTCTGCCCACGGTGGGTGACCGTATTTTGCTGTGCAAGCGCGCTATCGAGCCGCGTTACGGGAAATGGACGTTGCCCGCTGGCTTTATGGAAAATGGCGAGACCTCGGCCGCGGGCGCCGCTCGCGAAACTTGGGAGGAGGCGGCGGCCAAGGCCATCAATCTTGAGCTCTATCGCATCTTTGATGTGCCTCACATCAGCCAGGTGTATCTATTTTATCGCTGCGGCATTGAGAACGATGAGTTTGGTGTTGGCCCGGAGTCGCTGGAGAGCGCGCTCCATACCGAGCAGGAGATCCCCTGGGACGAGCTGGCGTTTCCCACTGTCAGGGAGCTTCTCAGAGAGTTTCTTGAAGATCGAAAAACAGGGCAGTACCCGGTTCGCAACACGGTGATTGAGTATCCCCGGCGCTAGCAGCTTGCGCATCATTTAGACTGGCTGATCCCTGTAGACTGGCTGATCCCTGCGCGACGAGCCGACGTAACAGGGCTACTCACAGTGACTTTATTTGGAGGCCGACATGGCATTTCCCAAGGTGGGCAATTTGGCGCCCAAGTTTTCGCTCTCAGATCATGAGGGCAACACAGTCTCCCTCGCTGACTTTAAGGGTAAGTCTGCGGTGGTGGTGTATTTCTACCCAAAGGCGATGACGCCCGGCTGCACCGTGCAGGCGCAGGGACTCAGAGACTCGGCCAAGGCGTTGAAGGGCCTGAACACGGTGGTGCTGGGTATCAGCCCGGACCCGGTTAAGAAGCTCGCCAAATTTGTGGAGCGCGACGAGCTCAACTTTCAACTGCTCAGTGACGAAGACCATGCCACGGCGGACGACTACGGCGCCTGGGGCCCCAAGAAGTTTATGGGCCGTGAGTTTGACGGTATTTTGCGCACGACCTTTATCGTCGGTAAGGACGGCAAGCTGAAGGCGGTCATGGACAAGTTCAAAACCAAAGACCACCACTCCGAACTGCTGGCCGCACTCAAAGCCTTGGATCTGGGCTAGGCAGCTTTGATCGCTCGCGAGAGCGAGGTTAAGCTTTGCTCGGACAGCGGGTGTAGTTCAATGGTAGAACGAGAGCTTCCCAAGCTTTAAACGTGGGTTCGATTCCCATCACCCGCTCCAGACATAAAGGTCGTCTCGAAGATTGTTACTTTTTGCGTCATCGATGCCAGGCGCGAATTGGTAGGTTATGCCAAGTCGGAATCCACCTTCGCGCGAGTGAGCGCTGGATCTGGATGTCACCAACTTTAGAAGCAACTGACCGTATTGGCAGGGAGAAAAAATGAACAAGTTCAATCTATTTTTATCTGCAGTGGTTGTAGGGGCGATGTCGGTTTCCAGCCAGGTATCTGCTGATTCAGATGCGCCTGACAAGCCCGTGAGCTAACTTCCATGCATCCCTTCGCGCTCTGAGCTCTAGCACAAAGCCCCTTTGTCCAGATTTTGTTTGATCCAGTCGGCGTTGGGGTGGGTACTAACCGCAAGCCCGCCCTCAGGCATTGCTCATGATCTTTGGATTCAGTCATTACCCACTAGGCTCCCGTGCGCCCGTTAAGCGCGCCAACGGTGGCCACACCGATCTAGATAAGGAGAGCTCACCGGCGAGCAAAACCCCCGCGCAGGTGTATGATCTAGCGCATCAGCGTCGCCTGAGAGCGCTCCAGTCTTACATCGAGCAAGGCTATACGCTAAATGAAGCGGCTCGTCTGCTGGGCGTCTCGAACTTAACGGTGCTTCGCTGGGATGACCACGGGCGCCGATAAGGCGTCACACCAAGCTGACTGAATCGCCTGCGGTCACCTTGCCCGCCTGCACTACCGACGCATAAATTCCCAGATTGCCTTCACTATTGGCGACCAGCTTGCGCATGATTTGCGCATCTTTCGGCAGGTTATAAAAGCCGCGTGTGGTCATAGCGCAACGGGGACACGTCATATCGATCTTCAGTGTCACGCTGCCGACCGACAACGTCTTGCCTACCCATGCTTGCTCGGGAAAGGGGTGATCG
>CABYEX010000050.1 GCA_902518075.1 Halieaceae bacterium
GGGCGCAACCTATTGGACCGCGCGTTGATGGCCTATGGTTCGCGGCTGAATGCCATCGAAGAAGAGACCATGCAGTCTGCTCTCTCGGCGCTGGGTAAAGCCGACATCGAGACTTTGCTGGTCGATGTCGCGCTGGGCAATACGCTACCCCACATTGTCGTCGCCCACATCACCAGCACCAGTGACAACTCTGCCGTTGGCGGCGAGGCGGCCACACTGGGCATCCGTGGCACCGAAGGCGTGGGCGTCACCTATGCCAAATGCTGCTGCCCGCTGCCCGGCGACGCGATTCAGGGCTACCTCGGGCAAGAGAAGGGGCTGATGGTGCACAGGGATAGCTGTCGCAACCTGTTGGAAATGCGAGAACAGCCTGACCGGCTGATTTCACTCCACTGGGACGAGGCAGTGGAGCGAAATTATCCAGTCGGACTGAGAGTACAGGTGGAAAACCGCCGCGGCATGATTGCCGTTCTGGCGACACGACTCAGCGCCATTGGCCTCAATATCGAGCGTATTGCCACACAGAACAAGGACGTGGAATTCACCTTTGTCGATCTGGAACTTCAGGTCAGCAGTCGTACCCACCTAGCGCATGTGATGAAGCGACTTCGCAGCGTCGACGGCGTGCTCAGAGTGGTGCGCAGCGCCCGCCGCTAGGCGACATTCGTTGGGCCTGAAGACTCGCCGCCGCAGCTTTATACTCGTCCTTGCAGCCCTCATCAGTCCGTTATTCAATAGGCCGCTGCGCGCCCATCCAGAGGAGACCGTTGTGTCCAACAGAGCCGTAATTGCTACCCAGGCAGCGCCTCAGGCGATCGGGCCCTACTCACAGGGCATCAAGGTGGGGAATACCGTCTGGATATCAGGGCAGATACCACTCGACCCCGGTTCCATGACGATGGTCGAGGGCGATATCAGCGCGGAGGCCGAGCAGGTCTTTGGTAACCTGAGTGCGGTTGCAGAAGCCGCGGGTGGCACGCTGGATAACGCCGTGAAAATCAATATTTCGCTGACCGATCTCGGTGACTTCGATGCGGTCAACGCGGTCATGTCGCGCCACTTCGAGGAACCGTATCCCGCAAGAGCCTGTGTTCAAGTTGCGGCGCTACCCAAAGGTGCGCGGATTGAGGTCGAGGCGATCCTCTCGTTATAACACCTGCAAGAATGCCACCGCTTTAGCCCACCCGCCTCGGCCCTCACCTCTGACCCAGCGCCGCCTCGTATCCCTCTCGCCATGTGGGATAAGACAACTGAAAACCTATTCTCTCGAGTAGTGCATTTCTGCAGCGCCGATGGGCGCGGATAGGTGACAGATCAGAGGGCCTAGTTAGGGTGACCCCGATCTGATCCGCCAACCAGTCTTCAATCTCATGGGTCGGGGTCTGATCATGGTCAGCACCGACCACTGTTGGCGGCACCGACTGACCGGCGGCGTCACGATCTATGCAATGAACAATGAGCCGCGCTAAATCCTCGCGATGGATGCGGTTGCCATACAGCGCACCCGCCGCGCCACCCAGGCCCGCTTGAACCCGCCTCATCAGCATGCCTTCCGGGTCGCCATACACCCCTGCCGGACGGATGATGGTCGCGGTCGCCGCGCGGCGAATCGCTGCTTCCCCGGCAATCATCGAACCGGCTTGCGCCTCATCGAGATTCAGCGGCGAATGCTCGTCCACCCAGCCACCCGCTGATTCCCTGTAAACCCGGGTAGAGGACACCCAGATCACCCGGCGGCACCGCGCGATCCACTTCTGGCTAGCGAGCGTCCTGGCGACCCCAGCGAATCCTGCCTGATACCCCGCGGGGTCATAGGATTGGGGCGTCGGGGTCACCAAGACATAGTCCGGCGCCACGGCATCTAGCGCTCCCCAGCTTGCCGGCTCGGTCAGATTCACTTTCTGACGATCGAATTGATCGGGCAGCAGCTCTGGGTTGCGTCGCGCTGCTAAAACACGCCACCCTCGGTCGAGCAAGGACAAGCCCACGCGCGTACCAATATCACCACAGCCAAGGATCAACACCTGCATGGCTTCACGGCCTTATCAAACAATCGCTAAGATACGAGCCTACCACGAGGCCTTTTTTGACCGGGGCGCACTTGAGCCAAAGCATTCTTCAACATCCTGTCACCATCCTGCGCGGGGTGGGAGACAAGATGGCGTCCCGACTGGCAGAGATCGGCATCCGGTCGCTGGAAGATTTGCTGTTTCATTTTCCGCTCCGATATCAGGACCGCACGAAGATCACGGCCATCGGCGGCTTGCGCGATCAGGTCGACGCCGTCGTGGAGGCGAAGGTCCGAGCTGCTGCGGTGACCATGGGCCGCAGACGAACGCTGTTGGTCAAAGTGGACGACGGGACCGGGTTGCTCACCCTGCGGTTTTTCCACTTTCGACAGGCGCAGGTCTCGCAGTTCAAGGAAGGATCATCCATACAGCTGTTCGGCACACCACGCTGGCTGGGCGGGAAAATCGAAATGGTGCATCCAGAGTACCGACTGGGAGAGGACGCGCAACTTTTAGAGGCCGCACTCACACCCGTTTATCCAACGGTCAGCGGTCTGGGTCAAAACACATGGCGGAGGCTCTGTAGGCAGGCGCTCACTCTACTCAGTAAAGACCCCCCCGAGGACTTACTCGACGGGATCACAGATGATCGCGTGAGCCTCACCGAGGCCATCACCTCTCTGCACAGCCCGCCACCGACCGCGGCGCTCAGTCAGATTCAACAAGGAACGCACCCCGCACAAATTCGGCTGGCCCGGGAAGAGCTCATCGCGCATCAACTGACCGTGCAGGGTGTCCGGGACAGTGAGAGGCGCCACTCCGCACCCGCTATTGCGCCGTCATCTCCGACCGCAGCGGCATTTCTAAAGGCGCTTCCTTTTGCGCCCACCGCCGCGCAGGAGCGCGTTGCCACCGAGCTGGCAGAGGATATGGCACAAACGCAGCCTATGCTCCGACTGGTTCAGGGTGACGTGGGCTCTGGGAAAACACTGGTGGCGGTGCGCGCGGCGCTCGATACGATCGCAGCCGGGTATCAGGTCGCCTTCATGGCGCCGACCGAATTGCTGGCAGAGCAACACTTCGCCACCCTCAACGCATGGCTGACACCCCTCGATCAGTCCGTGGCATGGTTAAGTGGTAGAACCAAGGGCCAAGCTAGGCAGCAGGTTCTGCGACAACTGGCGAGTGGCGAGGCGCCCCTGATCGTTGGCACCCATGCGCTGTTTCAAGATGACGTGCACTTTCATCGACTGGGCCTGATCATTGTCGATGAGCAGCACCGTTTTGGCGTTCACCAGCGGCTATCACTGGCTGATAAGGGTGTTGGCGACGAGCATCCACATCAATTGGCATTGACCGCTACGCCGATCCCGCGGTCACTGGCGATGGTGGCTTATGGCGATCTCGACTGTTCGGTTATCGACGAATTACCACCGGGCCGCCAGCCGGTCACCACGACGCTCATGGACCACACGCGGCGCGACGCGGTGATGCGGCGCGTGGGCAGTGCCTGCAGAGAGGGCAGGCAGGCATATTGGGTCTGCACCGCCATTGAGGAAAGTGACACTTTGGATATCGAGGCCGCTGAGGCCACACTCGATCAATTGCAACACGCGCTGCCTGATGTGCGAATTGACCTCGTGCACGGCAAGCTGAAGCCTGCCGAGAAAGCCTCAGTAATGGCCGCGTTCAAAGCCGGCGAACTCCAGCTTTTGGTCGCTACCACGGTGATTGAAGTGGGGGTTGATGTCCCGAATGCGAGCCTGATGATCATCGACAATGCCGAGCGGTTAGGGCTCGCCCAGCTGCACCAGCTTAGAGGGCGGGTGGGGCGCGGCGCCGTCGAAAGCCACTGCCTGTTACTCTATCGCCAGCCGCTCTCCGACACCGCCCAGCAGCGCCTGCAAGTGATGCAGGAGTCCCATGATGGCTTTGTGATTGCTGAGGCCGATCTCGAAATCCGTGGGCCGGGCGAGTTACTGGGAACCCGCCAAACGGGCCTCGCGGCATTCAGAATTGCACTACTTCCCGAGCATGAGCCGCTGCTGATCGAGGCACAGGACATCGCAGCGGGGCTCTACGCGCGCGACCCGGGTCGCGCAGAAGCCCTGATGCAGCGCTGGACAGGTGCCCGCGCAGACTTTGCGAGAGTCTGACCGTATGATGTCGCATCCCCATCCACAGGCCGCTAGACTATGAGGACGCGAGTCACGAATCCATCCCCTTGAGTGAGCCCTCAACTTCGTTGAATACCCCTGATCTTGGCCGTCCGTCCAAGTGGCGCGCCGCGCTCGAGATCATGCGCTTTGACAAACCCATCGGTACCTTCCTGTTGGCCGCACCCACGCTGTGGGGTATTGCGCTGGCTAATGAAGGCTTCCCAAGTCTGCGATTGCTCGCCATTTTTTTGGCCGGTATAGTCGTTATGCGGGCCGCGGGATGCATTGCCAATGACCTTGCTGACCGCAATCTCGATGGTCATGTGGAGCGTACACGGCTACGTCCGCTGGTGACTGGCGCACTGACCGTTAAAGAGGCGGTAGCGCTGCTTTTGTTGTTGCTGGCTATCGCACTGGGCCTGGTGACACTAACTAACCCCTTGACCGTTCAGCTATCCTTTGCGGGAGCGGGGCTGGCGATGATCTACCCTCTGATGAAGCGTATCACGCACTTACCACAGATCGTGCTTGGCATTGCCTTTTCATGGAGCATTCCCATGGCATTCGCGGCCAGCATCAATGCCTTACCCAGTGCGTTGTGGTGGCTGTTCACTGCCAATTTGTTGTGGACAGTGGTCTATGACACGCAATACGCCATGGTTGATCGTGAGGACGACCTGTCAGTGGATATCAAATCCACCGCCATTCTCTTTGGCAGCCTCGATGTGCGGATCATTGGTTTGTTGCAGTGCCTCTGCCTCATCGCTTTTTGGCGCTGCGGGGTAGCCTTCGCATTGGGCCCGATCTATTACGCTGCCGTCATCGCCGTGGGCATCCTCTTTGCCCGGCACGTGTGGTTGATCCGCGACCGCGACATCGAGCAGTGCTTTGCGGCCTTCAACCAGAGCAAATGGATCGGCCTGATTATTCTCATGGGCCTTTGCGGCCAGTTCTGGATGGGTGTCAGCTCCGGCTGAGCTTGATGGACACCTTTGACGCCAAATTGCATCGGTCCATCGCCGAGCTAGACGCCTCTCTGTGGCAATCCTGCTTTGGTGACAGCGATCCTTTTTTGCGGTGGGACTTCCTGCACGGGCTCGAAACCTCAGCCTGCACCACCGCCGAGAGTGGCTGGCAACCGGCGCATATCAGGCTTGAGCAAAGCGGGGCGCCGGTAGGCCTACTGCCCGCCTATCTAAAAAACCACAGCTACGGGGAGTACGTCTTTGATTGGTCCTGGGCGGACGCGTGGCAGCGCATGGGTCTGCGCTACTACCCCAAGCTGGTGACAGCGATTCCTTTCACCCCAGCCACGGGGCAGCGACTGGGTGATCTAACCGGAGACGCTGATGCGCCCTCCACCATGGCGACTTGTGTCAAAGCTCTGAGCGAGGAGCTCGAGATCTCCAGCTGGCATGTGTTGTTTCTGGATGAGGCCACCTCAGAGCAGTTACGCCGCTGTGAGATGCCGCAGCGACTGACAACACAATTTCATTGGTTTAATCGCGACTATCGTGACTTTCAAGACTTTCTTGATCGCTTCAGCAGTCGCAAGCGCAAGAATCTACGGCGGGAACGTGAGCAGATCACCCGTCAGGGGCTCTCACTGAAAACACTGAAGGGCGACGCGATTGGCGCTGACACATGGCAGTTTTTCCACCATTGTTACCAGACAACCTACGCCAAACGTTCGGGACACGGTGGGTATCTCACGGAGAGATTTTTTACCGAGACCTGCCCGGCATTGGGACAGGCGCCGGTTATGGTCATTGCAGAGCGGGACCAGCAGCCCATTGCGGCGTCGCTTTTTTTTGAGGGGGATGACACCCTTTACGGACGCTACTGGGGTTGCCTCGCAGAATTTGAGTTCCTGCATTTCGAGGCCTGCTATTACCGCGGCATCGAGTACTGTATTGAGGCGGGACTGTCACGCTTCGACCCTGGCGCACAAGGGGAGCATAAAATCCAGCGCGGGTTCGAGCCGATTCTGACTTACTCGAATCACTGGATTGTCGACGAGCGCTTGCGGGAAGCCGTGGCGCAGTTCGCGGAACAGGAATCAGAGCAGGTCCGCGTCTACCAGCGTGAGGCCGCTACATTGTTGCCCTTCAAGCAGGAGAGTGCTCAGCCCTGAGGGGGCGCGTCGCGCAAGAATACCCAGTTGTTACCCTCTGATTGCTCCGGACTGTAGTAGTAGCCATCACCCTTGAAGCGCTTAAGCCCTTCGGGTTCATTGAGCCCCTTCTGGATAATGTAACGCGCCATGATCCCACGCGCCTTCTTTGCGAAGAAGGAAATCATTTTGTACTGGCCGTTTTTCAGGTCGCGGAACTGCGGCGTGATCACATCTACATCCAGCGACTTGCACTTCACCGCCTTGAAGTACTCATTGGAGGCCAGATTGACCAGGACCGGGCTGCCGCTCGCCTTAAGGTGCTGCCCCAGGGTGTCGGAAATGCGATCACCCCAAAACTCATACAGGTTTCTCCCGCCCGCATTGGTAAAGGGCAGGCCCATCTCCAACCGGTACGGCTGCATCAGGTCCAGCGGTCGCAACAGTCCATAAAGGCCAGACAGAATGCGCAGATGCTTCTGCGCGAAGGCCAGCTCGTCCGCGCTTAAAGTCTCTGCCTGCAGCCCCATGTAGACATCACCCTTGAAGGCCAACACGGATTGTTTCGCATTATTCAGCGAAAAGTCGGGCTCCCAATTCATAAAGCGCTCGTGATTGAGGGTGGCGATTTTCTCCGATACGC
>CABYEX010000051.1 GCA_902518075.1 Halieaceae bacterium
TCATTCACCCGGCCATCAATTGGCTTGGCTTAGAGAGATCCATGCTTTCCCAGGCTTCAGCGATGGGCTCAAGCAAGCCCTTCACCTCGGCGACATTGTCGGGCGCTTTGTCGAGGTTCACATTGGCTGCGAACAGCTTGCGGATCGAGTAGCCGTAAAGCTCACCAAGGTTTGCGGCTATCTCTCCGCCGCGCTCGTAGTCGAGGCTCCCCTGCAGGCCCACCAATATACGAGACGCCTTGGTAAGATACTCACGCACCTGATCCTTATTTTCATGCTGATGATGCACATCTGCGCCCACCAGCGCGCCGATTAACGCCTTGAAAAGTAATGTAACCAGTTCGTGCCTGTCTGCGCATGCGACAGCAGATTCAATATCAAGTCGCTTGTATGCCGCTGCGGCTTTAATACGCGTCATGCTTACCTCGGGGAACATCTTCCTTCGATACCCTAAATATCGGCATAATCGCGTCGAACTTTACTGTGTGTGCGCTATCCCTTTAAGTCTGACAAAGCACTGTTTTTAAGTGATTTTTTCCGAGAGCACCCACCTCAGGGTGGTTTTTTGTGATTCCCGAGCGATGATAGGGGCTTGCTAGCCCAAAACATGAGGATCATGTATGAGACGCAAGGTGCATCACTGCTATGGGATCGTCATGGTATGGCTATCGGCAATGGGGTGGACGCTCGGATCCATCGCCGCCGGCACCAGTCTCGCGCCTGTTACCAATACGGGGCTTAATAATATCCACTTCAAATTGGTGCGTTGCAGCGAGGCCGGCTTCTGGATGTTCGATGTGATCAATAATAATTTTTCGCCCTCAACCGTCGAGTACTTCTTTTGGTTAGAGGACGATCAGGGGGACGCGATCGATGGTGATGCAGGCCAGCTGAATTTGGCGCCCAAGAGCCGTGCATCGGTGACCTTGAAATTTGGGTGTGACGTGGCTTTTACGGAACTTAAGCCTCACTTTCGCTGGGCTCCGGTCGGATTCTCGCGCCCCTAGGGGTTCTGAGGCGAAGAGGTGCTCGGTAACTTGGTTAAGAACCGGTACACTGCGCCCTCTAGTTAACTCAGTATGGTAACAATGGATCGGCTCATTATTGGCATCAGCGGGGCGTCTGGCGTGCAGTATGGAGTGCGCGCACTGGAATTATTAAGACCGCTGCCTGTTGAGACGCATCTGGTTATGAGCAAGTCCGCTGAGTTGACCGTGCACCACGAAATGGATCGAACTGTTGATGCGATTCGGTCCCTTGCTGACGAGTGGCACC
Organism: Halieaceae bacterium; assembly: GCA_902518075.1. The sequence goes on from CABYEX010000051.1 coordinate 1,276, forward strand.
CCGTGCGCAATGTGGGAGCCTCGGTGGCGAGTGGCTCGTTCCGCACTATGGGTATGTTGCTCGCCCCTTGTTCGATTCGCACGCTAGGGGAGATTACATCCGGCGTCACCTCGTCCCTGTTAACGCGCGCCGCCGATGTGGTGCTGAAGGAGCGTCGCCGGCTGGTCCTGATGGTGCGGGAGACGCCCTTGCATTTGGGCCACCTGCGAAACATGGCGGCGGTGACCGAGATGGGCGCGGTGGTCGCGCCGCCCGTGCCCGCGTTTTACGCCAAACCGGAGTCGCTCGATGAAGTGGTGACGCAAAGTGTTGCCCGCGCCCTCGATCTATTTGAAATTACTCTACCCGAGACTCATCGCTGGACCGAGTCGTGACCCGCCTACTTGACCGCGCCCGTCAGCAGTCGCTGGCGTGGCTGGTATTCTTCGTCATCGTGGTTGATCTGATCGGATTCGGCATTGTGATACCGATCTTGCCCTTTTTATCTCCACAGTTAGGCGGGGGTACTGATGACATCGCTTTCATTCTTGCTACTTACAGCGTCGCTGCGGCGATTGTCGCGCCGATCTGGGGCAAGTTGTCTGACCGAGTAGGCAGGCGCCGGATTCTCGGTATCTGCCTTCTTGGCGGTGCGGTATCTCACTTCCTGCTGGCCATTTCTGACACACTCTGGCTGGTTTATGTGTCTCGCGCGGTGGCCGGAATGATGGCGGGCGGGGTTCCGGTGGCCACCGCCCTCATCGCGGATGCCAGCACGTCTGAGCAGAGATCTAGAGCAATGGGCCTGATTGGCAGAGCGTTCGGTATCGGTTTGATTCTGGGGCCCGTGATCGGCGGGGTGCTCGCCCGAAGTGAGACAGACTTTATGCTGCCCTGCTTGGTCGCCGGCGTGTTATCAGTCCTTGCCGCCGCGTTGGCTTTTATCCTCTTACCGGCCGTTGAGGCCCGGGATGGTCATGCAGAGGCGGTAGTGGATGAGGACCCCTCGGCGCCACTGCTCGATATTTTAAAGCGGCCCGGCTTACCCCTCTTTATCTGTCAGTTTTGTTTTCACACTTCTGCGGTGAGCGCCTCGGTCTATCTGTTTCCAATTTGGGTAGCGAATGGTCTAGGCTGGCAGGCTCGCGAAGTGGGACTGTTTTTCGGGCTGATCGGCGTCGTTATGGTGGTTACACAGGGCAATATTCTGGGGTGGATGACGGACCGCTTCGGTAATCTCTGGGTATTGCGCAGCGCGGCACTTTGCTTCTGTGCCTCGCTGGCGCTATCTGCTGTTGCCACCCAGGCATGGGCGATGGGCGCGCTAGGCCTGTTGTTATTTTCCACGGCCACGCTATGTCTGCCGGTGCTCAATACCATTGCGAGCCATTTGGTCACCCCTGCGTCGCGAGGCCAGCTCTTTGGCGTGACGGCCTCTTCTGCTGCTTGCGGTCGGATTCTGGGCCCGTTGGTCGCTGCGGCTTTATTGGCACAGGGCGGCTACGGGCTGGCCTGGGTGGGGACTAGTGCCGTCGTCCTGCTGGTTGTGATGTGGTCGATGGTCTTCGGTGATGGACTCATAAGCAAGCCGGCCGATGCCGCACGAGATCTATCAAGGAGCGCCTTGTGACGTCCAAGTGCGTGATCAGCCTCGACCTGCCCAAAGACATCGTCGCGCCATTAAGAGATCAGTTTGACCTGCTGACGTGGTCAGGCAAAGAGGCTATGCCCGAGGTTACGCTGCAAGACTGGCTTACTGATGCCGAGGGCTTGTTATGTGCACTGTCTACACCGATTACGGCATCCGTCATCGCGGGCGCTAGGCGATTAAAGGTGATTTCAACCATGTCGGTGGGTGTTGATCACATTGATCTGGCGGCGGCGACAGCTGCCTGCATTCCCGTAGGGCACACACCGGGGGTTTTGGTGGATAGCACAGCTGATTTGGCGGTGGGGCTGATGATCGCAGTAAATCGCCGTATTGCGGAGGCCGATCGATGGATGAGAACTGGCCAATGGTCCCAGGGTTGGCAGTCAGACTTGCTGCTTGGAAGCGACCTCAGCCAGGCCATTGTTGGCATTGTCGGTTTGGGCCCTATTGGCGAGGCAACCGTAAGGCGTCTGCGCGGGTTTGGCGCCACCCTTCTGGGCTGGAACAGGACGCCTAAAGCTCTCGAGGGTGTCGAAATGGTGGACCTTGAGGACCTGTTCTGTCGCTGTGACATCGTGTCCCTGCACACCGCCCTTGCGCCAGAGACGTTCCAGATAGCCAGCCGCCGGCGTTTGGCGAGTATGCGTTCTGGTGCCTCGCTCATCAATACTGGTCGCGGTGCCTTGGTCGATGAAGCGGCTTTAATTGAAGAGTTGTCCAGCGGTCGTCTCAGAGCGGGACTCGATGTGTTTAAGACCGAGCCACTACCCACTGACCACCCTCTTTTGAGTCTGGATAATGCGGTGTTACTGCCGCATGTGGGGAGTGCCACGTTCTCGACGCGAATGGCCATGGTGACCCGAGCGCTTGAGAATCTGCGGGCTGGGATGTCGGGTGAGCCCCTGTCCTTTTGCGCGAATCCCGAGGTCTACGGGCTCAGCGGGTAGTGGCGTCGGGTAGCACGCGCAAGGCTCTCGCGATGCCTGGTTCGAGCTTGCGGCGAACTTTGTCCAGGTCTGGCTGGTTCTGATTTTCTATTATCTGGCTGATGTTGGCCGACCAAACTGCGGCCAGATTGTCGCCATCCTCGAAGCTAAGCATCAAGCTTGCGACCTCTCGCGGGCCACTGAGCGCATGGGCATTGTTTATGATGGCCGGGTCCGGGCTTCGGTTAATGACCGAGCTGGTCGGAGCAGGGTTGAGCATTTCAGAGGTGATGCCGCCTTCCAGCCGCACGCCGAAAGCGTAGCTCACCAAAAAGTCGCCGCCTGATGCTTGATACCGGTAGCCTTTCTTTTGCAGCGATGCTGACAACACCTCTCTTACCGTGGTTGAAAGTTGGTAAAGCGTTTCCATGGACTGGGGGACGCCCGTTGGCACCTCAGCACGCCAACTGAAGGTTTGAAAGCCCTCTTTAGCGAACCTATCTACTGGCGCAGTGTCCACCTGCATGGTGGTGCACCCCAGAGTGCCAATGCATAGTAGGCTCATTGCTGTGCACAGCAAGCACCTCGTCCAATCGGTTATGTTAATGCCGCTCCTTGAGCCCCTTATTAAGGGAACCAAATCAGTTTAACCATCATACCGGCGATCGAAAACATAACCATCCAGCGAATGACACGCTCACCACCTTTCAGCGTCAGTCTGGCGCCAAGCCAGCCGCCGACGGCATTGCCCACCGCCATCACAGCACCGATCCACCAGAGTAGTTCCAGTTGGCTGCCAAACACCCAAAGCGCAGAGAGCGTGTAGAGCAGAATAATAAAGATTTTGTGAATGTTGGCTGCGACTAGGTTGAGCCCCAGCACCCGGTTGAGGATGGGCAGCAGAATGAAGCCCATGCCGATTTGAATGAACCCGCCCCAGAACCCGGCCGCGACCATCAGAACATGTCCCCAGAGGCGACGCCGGGGTGTCAGGGGTGCAGCGACTACTGCCTTGGTCCGACCCACATCGGTCAGCATCAAAACCAGCACCAGCCCCATCACAGCTGCCAGCACCAAATTGAAGGTTTCGACCGGCAGGCGCACGCCGACCAGCGCACCCGCCACTGCCCCGGGCACCGCGCACAGTGAGAGCGACAGGATCATGCCTGACCGGGGCAGCCCATGGCGGATGTAGGTCAAGGCCGCGCTGATGTTGTGTGCAAGGATGGGCAGTCGATTGGTGCCGTTGGCGACGGGTCCGGGCACACCCAGAAAGATCATCACGGGCACCGTAATGACCGAGCCGCCCCCCGCCATCACATTGATGAAGCCGCCCGCGAGTCCCGCGAGTATCAGCACCCCAATTTCCCAAAGTGCGACTTCCAAGATCAGTCGCGGGGTGTCCGCATGGTCACGAATTCCTCCGCTGCTGTGGGATGAATACCCACGGTGCGATCAAAGTCGGCTTTTGTGGCACCCATTTTGAGTGCAATACCGAGTCCCTGGCAGATCTCGCCGGCGTCAGCTCCCGCCATGTGGGCTCCCAGCACGCGATCAGAGTCGGCATCGACCACCAGCTTCATCATGGTGCGCTTTTCACTGCCGCTCACAGTATGTTTGAGCGGTCGGAAGGTGGACTCGAAAATGGTCACCTGATGTCCTGCAGCCACTGCCTCCTCTTCGGTGAGCCCCACTGTGCCGATGGGCGGCTGGCTGAACACCGCGGTCGGGATGGCGCGGTAATCCACGGTCTGGGCCTGACCACCAAACTGGGTTTGCGCAAAGGCCATCGCCTCGCTAATGGCCACTGGCGTCAGTTCCCAGCCACCCGTCATATCGCCCAGCGCGTAGATGCTGGGTTCTGCGGTTTGAAACGCATTATCGACCTCAATATAGCCGGCCTCGGTGAGTGTCACCTGGGTATGCTCGAGTCCCAGCTGCGCAATATTTGGTCTGCGACCAGTCGCGCACAGCACGGTATCGAAGGGCTCGTCACCGTCTGAGAGGTGGGCGAGTATGCCACCGGATTGGGACTCTAGCGCCATGACATGGTGATTGAAGCGCAAGTCCACGCCGGCTTTGCGCATTTCTTCGGCTAGAAATCGGCGAATGTCGTGATCGAAACCGCGGAGAAACAGTTCGTCGCGATAGCTTTGGACGACGCTGGCACCCAGGTCCGAAAAGATGCTGGCGAATTCGGTGGCGATGTAGCCACCACCCACGATAAGTAGCCGCTCGGGAAAGCGCTCTATATCAAAAATGTCGTTAGAGGTTAGCGCCAGCTCGATGCCTGGGATCTCTGGCATGGCGGGCCAGGTCCCAGTAGCGAGCAGAATCTTCTCGGCGTGGTAGCGGGATTCTCCCACCACAACCTCTTGCGGCCCCGCGAGCGCACCGTGACCCTCAATAATATCCACCCCG
>CABYEX010000052.1 GCA_902518075.1 Halieaceae bacterium
CACAAAGGGCATCTGCTCACCCGACGCGCACAGACGTCCGACGATATAGCTCGCCTTGTTCCGGAAGAAATGGTGCTCCAGCACCTGTAACTCGATATCGGGGTGGGTAACGTTAAAGCGGGGAGTCAGATGGCGCTCTATCGCCGAGGTAATGCTCTTGACGTCCCGAGCGAGGTCCTCGTAGGGAATGTTAAAGGCATAGTCTTCAAGGAGTTGCGTGAATGCCTGACCAAGGCCCTCCCTGATCGGGTAGTGATTGACCACTCGTCCTATATCGACTGGCGGCACGTCGCCTTGAGGTGAGAACACGAAGGCATACTCGTTGCGAATCGATCGATGCCCAAAGTGGGAATTGAAGATGGAGTTGTAGAAGGTCTCGGCAATCTCGAAATTGGTCATCCCCTGCACCAACTCGGCATACAGACTGCGGGTGCCTGCCCAAAAGGTCAGTTCTTCAATTTGATCCCCGGCGATGTGGCGCGCCACATCGAGGGTCTCCATGACCGTCTCTTTGTAAATATCAATACGCCGGCTCGAGATGTCCTGCATGCCCGACCACTCCGCCCGCTCAAAACGGGTGCGCGCGGCCAGAGTGATATTTTCAAACTCCGCGAAATAGCCATAAAATCCGTTCAGGATAACCCGGGCGAAGCGTTGCTGTTTGTCCACTGGAGACCCTTGGCTAATGGTTAGGGCAGTGTAGGTGGGGGCATGCTCCGGCGCAATTTCCGCATGCCGCCAATCCAGCGGTCATAATTTTGCGCTTTGTTCAGATGGTACTGTGCTACCTGCTCGTGGGGCAGAATCAAAAATGACTCTTCCTTGAGCCCCTGAACCACCGCCTCGGCCACTTGAGCAGGACTCAGAATGCCATCAAGTCCGGCGGCGCCACCGTCTGTACCGCCGAGCATCGCGGTGTCTACTCCCTGTGGACACAAACAGCTGACTTTGATGCCGTCATCCCCGTGGGTGATGGCCAGCGATTCGGCAAAACCGATCGCCGCATGCTTGGTGGTGGCATAGGCAGCGGTGTAAGGCTGGGTTAGGAGCCCTGCAGCGGACACCGTCTGCAGAAAGTACCCCTCACCCCGCTCGATCATTGAGGGCAGGCATGCCCGGACCGCATAGATATGGGCCATGACGTGGATCTCCCAGTTACGCTGCCACACCTCATTGACACTCGATGAGGCCCAGTAGTCCCCCCCATCGAGATCCAGCACACCGGCATTGGAACAAAAGAGATCGATCTGCCCGAACTCTGCCTCGGCCTCGGCCACCAGCGCCGCGATGGCCGACTCGTCACGCACATCGAGCTCAACGCTCTTCGCATTGAGCTCGGTCGCGAGAGCGCTCGCCGCCTCACCGTTGAGGTCCGCAATCACCAGAGCGCGCACCTGCTCCTCATGAAACCGATGACACACGCCCATACCAATGCCACTGGCACCGCCTGTGACAACAACAACCTTGTCGCGTAGCTCCAAAATCAGGCCGCGTAGGCGGTCTCGATGTAGCGGTTTCGGTGATAGGCCGCATCACCAAACGTTGTATTGATCATCATCAGTCGCTTGGCGTAGTGACCAATATCCAGCTCATCGGTCATACCCATACCGCCGTGCATCTGAATCGCCTCGCCAAACACGTGCTTGCCGTTACGATCGATCAGCACCTTGAGCGCATGAACGGTTTCGGCAGCCATCGCCGGATCTTGCTTGTACTCACAGAGCGCCTTGAACAACAGCGACTTGCTCTGCTCGTAGGCCATCATGGTGTCCACCATTCGGTGCTGCAGTGCCTGATAGGAACCAATCGCCACACCAAATTGCTCGCGGGTTTTGGTGTACTCGAGCGTCTTGGCATTCAGCACGCCCATAATACCGACGGCCTCTGCCGCGAGTGCAATGATCGCCTCGTCGGTAAGCTCATCGACCACTGACAGCGCGCCGCCCTCCTCGCCCAGCAACGCATCCGCGCTCAGCGAGACGTCCTTGAAAGTGATATTAGCCACGCGCTGGCCGTCCATCATGGCAAAACTCATCTTGTCGACGCCGGCAGCCGCCGCGTCAACGATGAACAGTGATAACCCGTTGCGGTCCGACTGATCTCCGGAAGTGCGGGCCAGCACAACCAAATGGTCAGCATGCTCGCCATTGAACACCACCACCTTTTCACCGTTCAGGACATAGCGGTCGCCAGACTTGGTGGCGGTGGTTTGACAATCATGCAGAGCGAAGCGACTTTGGCGCTCGACGTAAGCAAAGGCACCCAATACCTCACCACCGATGATGCGGGGTAGCCATTCAGCCTGTTGCGCCTCGCTACCGGCACGCTCGATCAGCCCGCCAAACAACACCACCGTCGGGAAATAGGGCTCGACCACCAGGCCCTTGCCCAGCTCTTCCATCACTACTGACAGGTCGACGATATTGCCGCCGAAACCGCCGTGCTCCTCGGCGAAGGGGATCGACAGCCAGCCCAACTCGGCGAACAGTTGCCAATTATCCCGGCTCATACCCTGATCGGAGGCCACGACGGCCTTGCGGGTATCCCAGTCATAATCGTCCTGAACAAAACGCGCGATCGAGTCGCGGACCATTTGTTGCTCTTCAGAGAAATCAAAATTCATGGTTAGCGCCCCCCTTACTCAAGACCGAGTACGTACTTGGCAATGATGTTTTTCTGTACCTCGTTGGAGCCGCCGTAAATCGTGGCTGCGCGTCCGTACATGTAATTGCGGCGTGCCTCCGTGGCAAACTCGTGGCCCAGCGCTTCTGGATCCAGATCAACAGGCAATACACCTTGGTAATAGGCCGCGATCTCCATCAGCAGCTCCTGAGTGGCCTGCTGGAGCTCGGTGCCCTTGATCTTGAGGAGCGATGACTCCGGCCCGGGGAAACCCCCTGCGGCCTGCGTCGCCAGGGTTCGGAGCTCGGTAAACTCAAGCGCCATCAGCTCCACCTCAATGTCGGCGAGGCGCTGCTGGAAACCGGGATCATCCATCAGACGTTGGCCGCCGTTTTCCTCTTTAGCGGCGACCTCTTTGATCACACGGACAGCACGCTTCACATCGGCAACGCCTGCAATCCCCGTGCGCTCGTGGGCGAGCAGTGCTTTGGCAACGGTCCAGCCCTTACCGATCTCACCCACCACGTTCTTGGCGGGCACCCGGACATTGTTGAACTCGACCTCATTGAGGCTGTGATGATTGTCGATCGAGATGATTGGATTGACCTTGATCCCCTCGCTCCTCATGTCGATCAGGATGAAGGTGATGCCTTCCTGTTTTTTGCCTGAGTTATCGGTGCGCACAAGACAGAAAATCCAGTCTGCGTACTGGGCGTAGGTCGTCCAGATCTTGGCACCATTAATAATGAAATCGTCACCATCCCGCTCGGCCTTGGTCTTCAAGCTCGCAAGATCCGAGCCCGAACCCGGCTCCGAGTAACCCTGGCACCACCAGTCTTCACTCTTCAGGATGCGCGGCAAGAAGTACTGTTTCTGCTCATCAGTGCCGTAGGCCATGATGACGTTGGCCACCATCACGAGACCAAATGGCACAACGTTGGGAATACCCGCCAGTGAGCGCTCGGTTTCGTAGATGTACTTTTGCGTGGCAGTCCAGCCCGTGCCACCGAATTCGGCAGGCCAGTTAGGCGCAACCCAGCCCTTGTCATAAAGCTTTCGCTGCCAATCCTCGATGGCATTTTTATAATCAGGAGAACGCAGTCGCGCCTGGAGTTCAGGCGTGTAGGCCTCGTCGAAAAACCCGCGAACCTCGTCGCGAAAAGCCAAATCTTCGGGTGAATATGCAGTATCCATGAATTACCTCGCGGCAGATGGCGCCCAATCAGCGGAGGCCGATCAAGCTGTTTTTGAATCTTGAGTATGTTTTCTGAATAAAGGGAATGTAGGCAAATTGGGGGGGTATTGCAACCCTGCCGCAGGGGCCGAATCGCCACTATTCAAGCTGTCAATGTATATTCATCAGCAGGCCAAGCCACCAGTGACTCAGCACCCCAACAGATTAGTACATCAGTGAAAACAGTTTGCGCTGATACTCCGCCGCCAGCGGGTCACCCTTGCCGATGGTCGCCAGCGTGTCCAGAAAGACCTTTCGGGCCTCTCCATCGTTGAAATCTTTGTCCGCGCGCAGCACGATCAGCAGTTGCTCCAGGGCGTCGCGGTACTGGGCCGCCTGACTCAGCTGGATAGCGAGTAGTATGCGCGTCGCGTGGTCGTCGGGATTGGCCGCCATAGACGCCTCCAGGGCCTCCACCTCGGGGGATCGCGCCGCCTCGCGACCCAGCTGAATCTGGGCCAGCAACTGCTCGTAGCGAGCGTCCTGATCCGCCAACCGAACGTCCTGCAACACTGCTTCTGCGTCATCCAGCCGGTTCGCAGTCACCAACGCCCCGGCATAGGCAAGGGTCAGGTCCGGTTTTTTACCAGACTCCTCCCATGCACCGCGGTAAAGCGCCAGCGCGGCGGGGATGTCGCCCGCGGCCAACAATTGTTCCGCTTCGACCAGCGCATCGGCCTGTGGCGAAGGCAGGTACTTATCGAGCATCTCGCGCACGGCGGACTCGGGCTGGGCGCCGGAGAAGCCATCAATGGGCTGCCCCTCTTTGATGACCATCACCGTCGGCAGGGAACGCACGCCTAATTGCTGCGCCAGCATTTGCTGCTCATCCGCGTTGACCTTGGCCAGCAGGAACGCGCCCTGATACTCATCGGCCAGCTTCTCCAATGTCGGCATCAGCTGTTTACAGGGACCGCACCAGTCAGCCCAGAAGTCGACGACCACCGGGCGCGTCATAGATTCTTCGATCAACAACTGCTGTGCATTACTCTCGTCGATCTCGACAATGTACGCAGATGCATTCATGTAGTTGACTCCTGATCAGCCAGCACGTCCTGCATGTCGTAACGGCCAACAGATTGACCAACCAGCCAACAGGCCGCTTGCACCGCACCGTGTGCAAAAGCCATTCTCGAGCTGGCGCGATGAGTGATCTCCAACCGCTCGCCCTCACTGGCAAAAATGATGGTGTGGTCGCCCACGACGTCACCGGCGCGGATCGTGCTGAACCCAATGGTGTCGCTATCCCGCGCACCGGTCCGACCTTCACGTCCATAAACCGCGACCCGGGAAAGATCCCGGCCCAATGCCTTGGCCACGACTTCCCCAAGACTGAGCGCCGTGCCCGACGGTGCGTCGATTTTGTGGCGGTGATGTGCCTCGACAATCTCGATATCAACGCTATCGCCCAACGCCTTGGCTGCCGCCTCGGCCAGTTTGAAAGTGAGGTTCACGCCCGGTGCAAAGTTTGACGCCTGACAGAAAGGCATGCCGGCAGTCACGCTAGCGAGTGCCTGCGTTTGCTCATCGGAGAAGCCGGTCGTGCCGACCACCATGGGCAGGCCGCGCTCTGCACAGATCGCCGCTTGCGCCAGCGTCGATTCAGGCACCGTAAAGTCGATCAGCACATCGATTTGATCAGCGACTGCCGACAAATCTGAGCTGATGACGACGCCAGACGCCTCATCGCCAATCAGTTCACCCATATTGGCGCCCACTAGGGTCGACTCCGGTCGCTCGAGCGCCGCTGTCAGCGCTGCCGGCGTATCGCTGTCTGCAATCGCCTGAGCCAGCATGCGGCCCATGCGACCGGCCGCGCCTGTGATGCCAACGCGCACTGTCATCCGGTCATCCCGTCAAAGAAATTTTTGACCCCTTCAAACCAGCTACTTTGGCGCGGGGACTGCTGCTCGCCGCCCTCTTCCAGGGCGCCGCGAAACTCCACTAGGAGATTACGCTGTTCCTTGGTGAGATTTACCGGCGTCTCCACCACAGCGCGACACAAGAGATCACCGACAGGGCCTCCTCGCACCGGCTTTACGCCCTTGCCCCTCAGTCGAAACATCTTGCCAGTCTGGGT
>CABYEX010000053.1 GCA_902518075.1 Halieaceae bacterium
TTGTCGCCGGGCTGAATGCGACGCTTCACGGCGAGGTAGACTTTGACGATCTTAAGCACGCCAGGCGCCAGATCATCACCGCTTTGAAGCTTCTCACGCTTGATCTCATAGCGCTCTTCAAGCTGCGTGTTCTGCTCTTCAAGCAGTCGCTGGGCTGAGGCCAACTGGCTGTTGAGATCAGCATCTGAAAGCTTCAGCTTGAACCACTGCTCGCGGTCGAGATCCGCCAGAACGGTCTTGGTCAGCTTGGTACCTTTACTGAGGCCGCCGCCAGATACGGTCGTCTTGCCTTCCAACAAGCCGGCGAGACGCGCAAACGTCGCTTCTTCGTAAATACGGTATTCCTCTTTGAGGTCTTTGCGATAGTCCGCCAACTGCGCCGCTTCGATCTGCTTGGCGCGCGGATCCTTCTCAAGACCGTCGCGGGTGAAGACCTGTACATCGATCACAGTGCCCTTGTAGCTAGAGGGTACGCGCAACGAGGTATCCTTCACGTCAGAGGCTTTCTCGCCAAAGATCGCGCGAAGCAGCTTCTCTTCCGGTGTCAACTGGGTCTCACCCTTGGGCGTGACCTTGCCTACCAGAATGTCACCCGCATCCACTTCAGCACCGATGTAGACAATGCCTGACTCATCAAGCTTGCCCAGAGCACCTTCACCAACGTTGGGGATGTCTGCCGTGATTTCCTCCGAGCCGAGCTTAGTGTCGCGCGCGATACAGGTCAGCTCCTGAATGTGGATCGTGGTGAAGCGATCTTCCTGAACGACCCGCTCCGAGACAAGAATAGAATCTTCGAAGTTATAGCCGTTCCATGGCATGAACGCGATACGCATGTTTTGGCCCAGCGCCAGCTCGCCCAGATCTACCGAGGGTCCGTCAGCAAGAATATCGCCGCGGGCCACAAGATCGCCGGGCTTCACAATGGGGCGTTGGTTGATACAGGTGTTTTGGTTGGAACGCTTGTATTTAGTTAGGTTGTAAATATCGACCGGTGAATCATCGATGCCTACCTCTTTGGCATTGACCCGCACCACGATGCGGCTGGCATCGACTGAGTCGATCACCCCACCTCGCAGCGCGACCTCACAGACTCCGGAGTCTGAAGCGACGTAACGCTCCATACCCGTGCCAACAAGCGGCTTCTCGGTTTTGAGCGTTGGCACTGCCTGACGCTGCATGTTGGAGCCCATCAGTGCGCGGTTCGCGTCGTCGTGCTCGAGGAACGGAATTAGCGCCGCTGCAATCGACACCACCTGCTTCGGTGAGACATCCATGTACTGCACATCGGCTGCCGGCTTCACCGTGAACTCGTTCATGTGACGCACGTTGATGAGGTCATCGACGAAACGGTCCTTGCTGTCGAGGGTCGCCGAAGCCTGCGCAATCACGTACTCGGCCTCGTTAATCGCCGAGAGGTACTCGATATCGTCGGTGACGACACCGTTAACCACCTTTCGATAAGGCGACTCGAGGAAGCCATACTCGTTGGTGCGCGCATACGTAGCCAGTGAGTTGATCAGGCCAATATTCGGTCCTTCAGGCGTCTCGATCGGGCAGACCCGGCCGTAGTGAGTCGGATGCACGTCACGTACTTCAAACCCTGCGCGCTCGCGGGTCAGACCACCCGGGCCCAACGCCGATACACGGCGCTTGTGGGTGACTTCCGACAGCGGATTGTTCTGGTCCATAAACTGCGAGAGCTGACTGGAGCCAAAGAACTCTTTCACGGCAGCCGACACCGGCTTGGCGTTAATCAGGTCCTGCGGCATCAAGCCTTCGCTTTCCGCCATGGACAGCCGTTCTTTCACCGCACGCTCAACGCGCACGAGACCGACTCGGAACTGGTTTTCCGCCATCTCGCCCACGGAACGGACGCGACGGTTACCTAGGTGATCAATGTCATCGACCACGCCTTTACCGTTACGGATATCGACCAGGGCACTCATCACATCGACAATGTCTTCTTTGTCGAGCGTGGCAGAGCCGGTTTTGTCCTCACGGCCGAGACGACGATTGAACTTCATGCGCCCCACAGCGGAAAGGTCATAGCGCTCTGCCGAGAAGAACAGGTTCTGGAAAAGGTTCTCCGCCGACTCCTTGGTCGGGGGCTCACCCGGACGCATCATGCGGTATATCTCTACCAGCGCCTCGAGCACGCTGCGAGTGCTGTCCGCGGCCAGCGTGTCGGAAATAAACGGACCGCAGTCGTATTCATTGGTGTAGATGGTCTCGATCGTCTCGATGCCCTTCTCACGGAACTCGGCAAGCAGCGCAACCGTAATTTCGGTATTGCACTCGGCCAGCACCTCACCGGTCGCGGTGTCCACGATATTTTTCGCCAGACGGCGCTCCTCGAGGTATTCTTCAGGCACCGAGAGCGCTTCAATACCGGCATCATCCAGCTGGCGGATATGGCGCGCGGTGATGCGACGGCCACGCTCTACGATCAGCTTCTTGCCGGCCATGATGTCGAAGGCAGCCATATCTCCCTGCAGACGCTTGGGTACCAGCGTCATGGTGGCTTGGCACTCTTCGCCTAGCTGGAAGGTCGTGGTCTCGAAGAACATGTCGAGAATTTCTTCGGAGTCGTAACCCAGCGCGCGCAACAGCACGGTCGCCGGCAACTTGCGACGACGGTCTATTCGCACATAGACGATGTCTTTTGGATCAAACTCAAAATCCAGCCAGGAGCCACGGTAGGGAATGACTCGCGCGCTATAGAGCAGCTTGCCCGATGAGTGGGTCTTGCCCCGATCGTGGTCGAAGAATACACCCGGAGATCGGTGCAACTGGGAGACGATGACGCGCTCGGTACCATTGATGACGAAAGTACCGTTTTGGGTCATCAGGGGGATCTCCCCCATGTAAACATCCTGCTCCTTGATGTCTTTAATCGACTTCGAGGAGGCTTCCTTGTCGTAAATAATCAGTCGGGCTTTGACGCGCAGCGCGCAGGCATAGGTGGTGCCGCGCAGCACACATTCGTCAACATCGAACACGGGCTCGCCCAACGCGTAATCAACATATTCCAGCGCCGCGTTGCCGCTATAGCTGACAATCGGGAATACCGACTTAAACGCCGCGTGCAGACCGTGATCTCCACGATCCTCCAGCGAAAAACCGTCCTGAGTGAACTTGCTGTATGAATCCAGCTGTATCGCCAGCAGATACGGGATATCCATCACCTTGGGTAAGGAACCGAAATCCTTGCGGATACGCTTCTTTTCCGTGTACGAGTATGTCATCAGCACTCCCCTGCGGTCTGTGTCGTGCGACCACAACACAAACGATCAAAATTCGAACCGGTTTCACAACCGGGAAAAGGCCGGAGCGCCAATGCGCCCCAGCCCCGTTTCGGTGCGTAAACTTCAATAGCGCTCAATTACTTGAGCTCTACCGCGCCGCCTGCTTCCTCGATCTGCTTCTTGATGTCTTCTGCTTCGTCCTTGGACACGGCTTCCTTCACAGGAGCGGGCGCACCGTCAACGACAGCCTTCGCTTCCTTCAAACCCAGACCCGTCACCGCGCGAACAACCTTGATCACGTTGACCTTCTTCTCGCCGCCAGAGGTGAGGATGACGTCAAACTCAGTCTGCTCTTCAGCTGCTGCGCCGGCGGCGTCGCCGCCAGCGGCAGGCGCTGCTACAGCAACTGCTGCCGCTGCAGAAACACCAAACTTCTCTTCCATTGCCTCAACCAGCTCGACAATGTCCATTACACTCATCTCAGCAATCGCGTCGAGAATCTCGTCTTTTGAAAGTGCCATGTCTTAATCTCCGTTAAATAGATACAGGGTGAGGTCGAGCATGTCAGGCCGCCTCTTGTTTCTGATCTCGAACTGCCGCCATCACGCGGACCAACTTGCCTGGAACCTCGTTCGCTGTGCGAACCAGCTTCACAACGGGCGCCTGCATGACGCTCATCAGTGATGCCAGCGCCTGCTCCCGGGTGGGTAGCTTGGCCAACACATCGATTTGTTCGGCTCCGAGTAGCTGGCCGCTAACCGACAGTGCCTTCACTTCAAACTCCTCGTTGTCTGAAGCGAAATCCTTGAACAGTCGTGCCGCTGCGCCCGGATCCTCCATCGAGAATCCAAACAGAGAGGGGCCTGTGAGGGTGTCAGTGACACACTCATATTCAGTCCCTTCCAGTGCCCGTTTGGCAAGCGTGTTTCGCACCACCCGGAGAGTGATGTGATTTTCGCGAGCCGAGGCACGCAGAGCAGTCATGTCATTCGATGCGACCCCGCGCGCGTCGGCGATCACAAGCGAAAGCGCACTGGCGGCTGTCTCGTTGACTTCAGCGACGATCGCTTTCTTTTCTTCGAGTCCAATAGCCACTTGGCTTACTCCTTTCGTGGTTGTTCAGGCCGCCACTACCGCTGCGACCCCCCTCGGTGATGAACTGCCTCACCATCTGCGTAGGCAACCGATCAATGTTCGTTATTAAGGCACTGCATTCAGCGCCGCCTACGGTCTTTGACAGCCTTTGGCGTTCCGCGAGGTTGCCCACACTTCCCTGCAAAGACTTACAAAGCGGGCAGAGCTCGAGTTGCGCTCTACCCGACCTCCGTAAAAAAAATACGGGGGTCAGCGACCCCGGGCTCGCGCCCGAGGCCTCAATTCACTGCTTAAAAATCGATCGCGTTATGGTCGATCGTGACACCGGGACCCATAGTGGTAGACAGAGTCACCTTGCGAACGTAGACACCTTTTGTAGAGGCCGGCTTGGCCTTCTTGAGGTCAGCCAACACGGCGATAAGATTGCCCTTGATCGCATCCGGCTCAAAACTAACCTTGCCGATCCCGCCGTGGACAATGCCATTCTTGTCACTGCGGAAACGCATCTGACCGGCCTTGGCGTTCCGCACCGCAGCCTCGATGTCCGAGGTCACCGTGCCCGTCTTAGGGTTGGGCATGAGTCCACGTGGACCTAGCACCTGACCCAGTGTGCCGACAACGCGCATGGCATCCGGCGAGGCAATCACGACGTCAAAATCCATCATGCCGCCCTTGATCTGATCGGCAAGATCTTCCATGCCAACAAATTCTGCGCCCAGCTCTTTCGCCTTATCGGCGCTCTCGCCCTGAGCAAAGACCGCTACGCGGACCTCCGCACCTGTGCCGTGAGGCAGGGTCGTCGCGCCGCGCACGCCTTGATCCGATTTGCGCGCATCAACCCCGAGGTTGACCGCCACTTCGACGGTCTCGTTAAACTTGGCAGTGCCAAATTCCTTGATCAACGCGACCGCTTCATCCAGCGGATAGCTCTGGTTAGCGTCCACCTTTTCACGGAAGGCGCGCACTCGCTTGGATAACTTAGCCATCAGTTCACGCCCTCCGTCTCGATACCTGCAGAGCGGGCACTACCTGCGATGGTGCGCACCGCAGCGTCCATATCAGCTGCCGTCAGATCAGGCCATTTCTGGTTGGCCACTTCCTCGAGTTGTGCCCGAGTCACTTTGCCCACCTTTTCGGTGTTCGGACGACCGGAACCGCTCTTAATGCCGGCGATCTTCTGTAAAAGGATCGAAGCCGGAGGCGTCTTCTTGATATATGTAAAGGACTTGTCATTGTAGACCGTGATTACCACCGGAATGGGCAGGCCTGGCTCAACGGCCTGTGTATCGGCATTGAAGGCTTTGCAAAATTCCATGATGTTGACCCCTTTTTGGCCCAGCGCGGGGCCTACCGGCGGCGAGGGATTCGCCTGACCGGCCGGGATCTGCAGCTTGATATAGCCGTCGATCTTCTTAGCCATGTTGCTTTCTCCTGGGTTCAAACGCCGTTGTCGCGACTACCTTTGGCAGCAAACACGCGGGCTCCCCATCATCGCCACCGGGGTGGCGTTAACATCGGGTCAGGTCGCGTTGGCCTGACCCACCTGATCAGGCTTTTTCGACCTG
>CABYEX010000054.1 GCA_902518075.1 Halieaceae bacterium
TCAGCACGTTGCCGCCGGTCGTCATTCTGGGCCCTTCGATGACGCCGCCCTCGATTGCATCGCGGAGATCTACCCCGACATCAAATACGCAATCGGCATCAAAGAAGCCGGTGAAGCCAGCCCGCAGCACCTTTTGTCCATTGACCCCGGCAACGAGCGCAGCAAGGCCATAACGGCGGTGAAAGAAAAGCTCATCGTTGCTGTTGGGGTGATCAAAACTGATGTGACAGTGGCTGTCGATCATGCCGGGCATTACGCGGCACCCGTATGCGTCGATTTTTTCGACCGTCGCGTCGGCAGGGCAGCTGGCGCACGCGTCGGCGCCCACGGCCACGATGCGTTGGCCGCTGATCAGCACATCGCCAGTGAAAGGGTCGGATCCTGTCCCATCGATGATGAGTCCGTTCTGAATCAGGGTGTAAGCGTCACTCATAGAGGCTGCTCCTTGATGAGCCCGTTCGGATGGAAGTCGGCGTGGGAGGTTTTATTGAGCGCAATAAAGCGCATCAGCGCATCTCCTTGCTCAAGCGTGTGCCGGCGGATTTTCTCGCGGGCAGCTTCCGCGTCGCCTGCAAAGATAGCGGAAATAATAGCGTCGTGATCGACCTGGTTCCTCTGTAACCGGCCTGGCGCAACCACCTGAAAGCGACGGTAGGGGAGCACGCGCAATGCGAGCCACTCGGTGGTGTCGATCAACGCCGTATTGTGACAGCCGCGAACGAGTCGCTGGTGGAAGGCAAAGCCGAGATCAGCGTATTCATTGGGATCGCCGTCACTGCGCAGGTTCTCGGCGGCGGCCTCATGAATATCTCGGAGTTCGCTCTTTTCAGCTTCGGACATGCGGGCAGTGCTTAAGTAAACGGCGGCGCCTTCAAGTTCAGCCAGCGCTTCAAATAGCTCCAACATGGTGCCGGGATCCAGCTGGGCGACAACCGCGCGTTTGTGCGCGCGTTTGGTAATCAGCCCGGCTTGCGCAAGCTGGGTGATGGCCTCTCTGACCGGGGTTCGCGACACACCGAATCGACTGGCTAGGCGACCCTCCTCGAGGGCGTCCCCCGGCGCCAGTTGACCGCCGAAAATCTCGCGTTCAATGGCGAGGCGCACGGTGTCGGCCTGTGTCAGGTCACGATCGGTCATGCCGCAGCTCCGGTGTTGGCGGGTCCTTGATCAATGAGTAACGGGTAGCTACCCCAATTGGGTCGTTCGGTATTCGCGTCCGCGACTGGCGGATTGGCGGGATCCGGCCGGGCTTCGTGCTGCATGAGGTTCTTCAATAAATTGGTCAGCGTGCCGAGGTGGGGCGCCTCGCCTTCAGCTTTGGCATCGCCGAGGCCGCCGGCGATGTCGCGCCCAAAACACGTGTGAATACCGATACCGAAACTTAGGCCAAAGGGCGGTATGCGCGCTGCCACCCTTCGGTGAGGATTGAACTGCTCGGCATCCTCACCAAACAGCGCTGCCTCCAGATTAGCTGACATCAGATCAATCACCACGCTGTCACCCACGGCAACATCGGTACCGTCGGGCAGCGAAAAGGCTTCGTTCGCAGTGCGCCAAGCGACCGGGCTGGCCGGATGCAACCGCAAGCTTTCATGGACGCAACGCTGGAGAAAGTGATCGTCTGCCATGAGCCTGTCGCGGTCCTCCGGATGATGGCGACACCACTGATTGATTTCATGGAAGCTATGAGTCAGCGCATTGGCTGAGCTGTGCGAGCCCGCCTGCATGAAGAAAGCGACCTCACGCAGGATCATGTCGTCATCGAGGTCTTGGTCGGCACGATTGGTGAGAAGCACGGTGAGGATATCTCTGGGCACGTCGTCCTCAGCCAGGCCGCCCTCGCCGAGTTGTTGTAATAGCTCTTCTCGATGGGATCTGGAGGGGCGCAGAAATTGCTCATTGAATTGCGCCAGTGCGGAGGCGACCTCCTCGCGCACGGTGTTCTTGTCACGGGTGGAATGAAAGAGCGTGGCTCCCTCGCTGAATTTGCGTGTTAAAGCAACCAGAGCGTCGGTCTCTGACTCGGAGCCTTCAGATCGATCAATGCCGGCAATGTCCGCACTGAGATTGAGGTTGACCCTGAAACCGAACTCAGGGAGATCGAGCTGTCCGCGAGCGAGATAGGGTGCCAAAGTGCATTTCAATGTAGTGGGGTAGACCTCGCGCTCGTAGTAGCGCGCGAAGTCCCTGCGGAACAGCTTCCACTCGATGGCACGACGGCAGGTATGGGCCTCGCCGTGCAGCGTTAGCAACACACGCTCCATCAGCACATCGCACTCACTGTACATGGACTGGACAAGGCGCCGGTCGCATAGTGCTTGATGAGCATTGTGGTAGCCGCTGACGCGGGCGGACGCATTCATTGGATCAGAAAAGCACCGGATAGATGGCCCAGACATCACGCTCTGAGGCTTCGATTTTTTGCGGCGCCTGATCCGGGTTGGGCCGCATACCGCGCTCAATCAGTTCCTTAATGATCAACGTGATCGTGCCGAACTGGTGGTTATCGGGTTTGGGTGCTTCTCCATCTCTCAGCACGGTGCCAGCGACGAGGTTCATACCGAGGCAGACATGCATGCCGCCACCAAAGGACATGCCCGCGGGGCTGATGCGCCCCTGAACGGCGCGCAATGGATTAAATTCGGCCGCATCTTCACCAAACACACTGGTATCGCGGTTAGCGGTCTGCAGGTCGACGACGACTTTGTCGCCCTCTGGCACCACGCGCCCGTCGGCGAGGGTGATCTCGGCTTCCGCGCGGCGCCAGGCCTCGGGACTGGAGGGGTGAAGTCGCATGCTCTCCAGAACGAAACGCTGTAGCTGGTGCGCATCGGCAACGACTTCAGCCGGTGTTTCGCCTAGTCGTTCGCACCAGTTGAAGAGTTCGTTGGTCGCGTGGACCAGTGTGTGGACGGACGTATGGGAGGCCGCCAGATAGAAGAAAGCGACCTCCCTTACCATCAGCTCGTCTGGCATGGACAGCTCGGCATCATGCATCAGTAGGATGGTGAGAATGTCTCTCGGTAAGTCCTCTTCGCTCAGGGTGCCGGCGCGGTATTGCTCCAGCAACGCAAGGCGCCGAGCGCGAGAGGGCAGAAAGAACCGCTCCCGGAATTCGTCAATCGCCTCACGGATTTCCTGAAAGATGGGTTCCCTGTCACCCTTGAACTGGCCGATGGTCGCGGCTTGACCTAGTTGAATCAGCAGCCGGTGCTGGGTGTCCGCCTCCTCGACGGTGCCATCAATGCGGTCGATACCCGCGAAGGACAGCGAGAGGTGAACCATAATGCGGTAACCCAGCTCCTTCAGGTCTAGCGACGATTCAGTGAGGAATTGGTCCAGTGTCTCGCTGAGCAAACTGGGGAATACCTCATTCTCATAGACCCTAAAAAAGTTCTTGCGGAACAGCTGGCTTTCGATCGAGCGACGCTGTCGGTGTTCGTCGCCATGCAGGGTCACCAGCACCTTATCCATCAGGATCTTGCCCTCGTCATACAGCGATTGTTTGAGGTCGGTGATCCTCAGTGCATGTTCGACTTCGTGATAAGCGCTGACGCGGTGAATTTCCATGGTGGTTCCCCCTCCAAGTACGAGGCCTGACGGGGCGAGGGCAGGCCGCAGAATTGTCAGTGTATGCAATATAGGGCAAAGTGTACACACTTTGGCTGGGTCGCATCAGCTCCTGTAATCGGTCAACGTTGCGGCTTATTTGCGGTCTGAAAGTGCTGGACGCCGCCGGCTCTTTATCAAAGCCCTCGGCGGTGTCATATTGTCCGTACAGGCGCAGTAATTAAGGAAAGGCCATGAAACTGAAGGTGAATGGTAATGACGTCGAGGTGACCAGCGAGGCTGATACCCCTCTACTGTGGGTGCTTCGCGATGAGCTGAATCTTGTCGGTACCAAGTTTGGATGTGGTATTGCCCAGTGTGGCGCTTGTACGGTGCATTTGGATGGCGTGGCGATTCGATCCTGTGTTACGCCGGTGTCGGCGGTCGCGAATAAGAGCATTCAAACCATTGAAGGGCAGGTAACTGAGGCGGGCTTGTCACCGGTGCAGCAAGCTTGGCTGCAAACCGACGTCGCCCAATGCGGATACTGTCAATCAGGGCAGATCATGGCGGCCACAGCACTGCTGGCGCAAAACCCTCATCCCAGCGACACCGAGATCGACTCAGCGATGGCAGGCAATATCTGCCGTTGCGGCACCTACCCCCGTATCCGCAAAGCGGTGCACTTGGCGGCGGCATTAATGGCAGAGGAGCAAAGCGTATGAGCGAGACACTGACACCCCGCTCGCTGAGTCGCAGACGATTCGTGCAGAGCAGCGGTGCGCTGCTCTTCGCCGCGCAGTGCCCAATAGGCCTCTCTCGTAAAGCTTATGCGGGTGGCACTGGCGCCATGATGAACAGCTTTGTCCGCATCGACCCCAACAACGTCGTTACGATGCTGGCAAACAATTCAGAGTTTGGTAACGGCGCTTACACGGTCATGAGCATGATGTTGGCGGAGGAACTTGACGTCGATTACCGCAGTATTGCGCTCGAGGCAGCGCCAACGACGCCCGAGTACTACTCGCCATTGTTTCGCGAGTACCTGACAGCGGGGTCCGTCACCACGGGTAGCACCTTTATGCCAATGCGCACGGCCGGTGCCAAGGCGCGGGCCATGCTGCTGGAGGCGGCTTCGCAAGATTGGCAGGTGCCAGTAGCTGAGCTCACAACCGAGGGCGGGACAGTGACGCATGCAGGCACTGGCCGAAGCGGCACCTACGGTGAGTTACTGGAAGCGATTCATCGGCTCGATATCCAGCCACCCGAGACGGTGACACTCAAGGACCCCAGTGAATTCAAGATTCTGGGTAAGCCCACCCGGCGCTATGAAGGTGCTGGCAAGGTGGATGGCACCGCCGAGTTCGGTATCGATATCAAGCTGCCCGGGATGCTTTATGGCGCGATCGCCCGGCCTCCGGTTCACGGTGGGTCGGTAGTCGATTTTGATGCCACCGAAGCCCTGGCGATGCCGGGTGTTGTCAAAGTGAAAGCCATCAGGGCCGGCGTGGTGGTATTGGCGGACAACTACTGGCGCGCGCAGAAGGCAAGAGCCAAACTCAAGATCGAATGGGACCGCGGTGTGAACGACGGGGTCTCCAGTGAGCAGTTCTACGCGGATTATCGTGCCTTGGCCGATACACCCGGTTTGCTGGCGGAGGATATCGGCGATGCCATCGGTGCGCTCGATGCGGCGGAGATGAGCGGAAGCGTGGTCGAGGCCACATACGAGATGCCGCTGCTGGCACATGCCACTTTGGAGCCCATGAACTGCATTGCTCAGGTTGAGGGCGACACCTGCACGATCTGGAGTGGTACCCAGTACCAGTCCAACGACCAGGAAGTGATTTCGCGGTTTCTGGGAATCCCGCAGCAGAACGTCACCATCCACCGACCGCTTATGGGCGGCAGCTTCGGGCGCCGCTCGAGTAAAACCGCGGATTACACCGTTGAGGCGGTAGAAGCCGCTATGGGTGAGTCGGTACCGGTGCAAATCATTTGGTCGCGGGAAGAAGACATTCGCAGCGGCCATTACCGGCCACTGTTTGTGCACAAGCTCCGCGGCAGCGTGGACGAGTCCGGTATGCCCGACGCCTGGCATCAGGTGGCAGTGGGTCAGTCGCTTATGCAGGGCACCAAGCATGACCCCACTTATATGGTGC
>CABYEX010000055.1 GCA_902518075.1 Halieaceae bacterium
TGCGGCTGTCAGCCTCTCCGAAGAGCCACTGAACGCATTTCATCAGGATATCCAAAACGAACGTTACGGTTACATTGATGCGTTCCTGGTAGCCCGTCACGGCAAACTGGTCTTCGAGCATTACTACGAGCACGACTACGCATCGATATATCAGCAAGAAGCCGCCACCCCCGGCGCGCTGGTCGTTAACGACCCCAGCGGGCCCTACAACTACTTCAACCCTTGGTGGCATCCCTACTACCGGAATACGACACTGCACTCGATGCAGTCGGTAACCAAATCCGTCGTATCTGCATTGGTGGGTATCGCGCTATCGAGAGGAGAATTTCCCGATCTCGATACACCGGTACTGCAATTTTTCGACGAGGCAACCGTCGGGAATGTTGATGAGCGCAAACGTGACATGATGCTGCGCGATCTGCTCACCATGAGCGATGGATTACTCTGGGATGAGAGCCTCCCTTATATCGACCCTGATAATTCATTTGCTGTCATGACGAAGGCGCACAATTGGGTACAGTACGCGCTCGATCTGCCCATGGAGAACGAGCCAGGCACCGTCTTCAATTACAACAGTGGCGCAGCACTTATCCTGGGCCATATTTTCCGGCTCGCGACGGGGATCGACATCGAGGAATATGCGGTCGAGAATCTGTTCACGCCTCTCGGAATTGATGACTACTACTGGGACAGAACACCCTACGGGCTCACCGATACGCAAGAAGGTTTATATATCTCCGCGCGGAGCCTCGCCAGGATTGCACAACTACTCCTACAAAAAGGTCGGTGGCAAGACGAGCAAGTCATCCCTGCCGCATGGATCGAAGAATCCATTGCGCCACACTATCCGACTGGAAAGTCGAACGATGAGGCCTTCGGATATTTGTGGTGGTCTCAACCTTATACTTTCAAGGGAAAAACAGTGAGGGCATACTTTGGCAAGGGATTTGGCGGACAAAGACCTATTTTTTTGCCGGAGCTGGACCTGGTGATTGTACTCACTGGCTGGAATATCCTGCCCGGGCAACCCTTCCTCCATGCCATGACGGCGGTCGAGCGGGTTACTGCAGCGGTAATCGAATAGCAGGTAAACACTACATATCGGCTGATGCCGCGTCGTATTAACCGCCGACAGGTCCGACTCATCTCATTTGCATTGCGCGCATATAGTTGTCGACACAATCTGGCACCGTGTCCATCGCAGAGAGCAATGTCATGCGTCAAACCTTACTAGCCATCTTACTTCTCACAGCCGCCACCGTGTCCGCTAATCCCACGCTACAGGGCGTCTGGGAGATAGCCAGTACCTCTTATGACGATGAAGTCGTCACCCCTCGCGAGCCTCGTCAAATCAAAATATTTACGTCACAGCGAGTGATATACACCTATTACTACGAGGTATCTGAACAACAGCCTCACTATCTCTCCGTGGGTCACGGGCCCTACACATATGCCGACGGCATACTTAGAGAAACTATCGTGAATCACTCAAATCCCGATCTCATAGGTCAAATTTTTGAAGTAACCGTCTCGGTAGACGAGGGCGACAACTCGTTCACTCAAATAGTCGACTTGGGCAAATACGTGTTGCGAGAGACTTGGACCCGCTTGGAATAGCACTCTAGCGCCACTAGATCTGACAGAGTATAGGTCGCGCGTTTTGCGCGAGAGAGATAAATCGGTCCGCTCTTAGGACGCGCGGGCTTGAACTTTAGGTTACTGGGTCTAGACTAGGTCGAGCAGCATGTCGCTCGCGCTAAATCACAAGGGGGTAAAAATGAGACTAATCGTTGCTTTCTTCATGGCATTGGCTCCGTCTCTTACAGTAGCTCAAGAAATGACCGAGATGCGGTCAGAGTTTTTCTATTGCACGCTCAACGATGGCAAGACGATGGAAGACGTGAGAAAACAAAGCAAGCAGTACGGCGAGTTCTCAAAGAAAAACGGCACTCATTATACGCAGGCTATCCTGTTACCTATGCATGCTGGTGAGACAGACTATGACTACATCACCTGGGGCACATGGCCTGACGGTAAGGCGATGTACGAAGAATGGGGGTCCTTCGCCAACAATTATGATGCCGCAGCTGAAGAAGTAACGGGCGGTGCAGCGGGCACCTGCCGAAACAGCATCGCAACATTCTTCAACTTGGTTGCACGTATCCCCATGGACGCCGAGGAGCGCGATAAAAAACGCCCTGTGCAGTTCTCAAGATGTTCTCTCAACGAAGGTGTGACTTTGGATCAAGTCGCCGCACAAGAAGTTAAAAACGTGAAGCAAATGGAGGACGCTGGCTTCAAAGGTCTGGCCATCGCATATCACGTGCCTTACATGGGTTTCAATGAAACACCTGACTTCGACTTCGTTATGAATTACTACTGGTACTCATTCGATGCGAGAGCTCATGCGGCACAAAATTACGGTGCTTTCGCTGCTGAAAACCCCGAGGGCCAAGAGGCGATGGAAGAGTTAGTCTCCTGCGAAGGTACCAGCTCTTTTGTTTTTGAGACTATGTTTAATAACCTGCCAGATACCGAGGGCTAACCAACGCATCGAGCGCAGCGTGAGCTGTCTCGTATAAACCCAAAAAGGCCACCCTGTAGGTGGCCTTCTCGTTTGTTGGCGGAGAGGGAGGGATTCGAACCCTCGATACGTTGCCGTATACACACTTTCCAGGCGTGCGCCTTCGACCACTCGGCCACCTCTCCGTGGGCGCGGAGTTTAGCACAGCGTCACCGCTCCGATAGCGCCGTACCACACTAGAAAGAAGTGCCAATCTCGAGGCTGAAATGATACTTCTCCGAGGATTGCGGGCCGCTCAGATCAAGGTAAATCAGTTGCGCATAGGACGCTTCCGCATGCAAACCTTTAGTGAGCGGCACTCTCACGAAGGCCGTGAAGTCAACCTGCTCGCCACCAAAGGCATTCGGATTGGTCACCAGGGCATGAGGGTTACTGTCTACCCAGACGCTGGGGGTTGGCAGCGAGCGGCTCGGTGCTGCGCCAAGGCGTGATATCAATACCCCCTCTGCGTTGATAAAAGCCTGCAACCTGTAGCGAGTCAGGTTTCAGCGTTAAGAGATCTGTAAAGATTTGATCCACGCATTGCTCGTGGAAACCCTGATGAGATCGATACCCACTGAGGTAAGTCGACACGCTCTCATGGTCCATCGCTTTACCAGTGTAACTAATAGACAGGCTGCCCCAATCCGGCTGCGCGGTGACAGGGCACAAGGACCGCAAACTGTGGCTTACAAGATGCTCAGACACGACATTTCCCTTCCCTGGGGAGTGTGTCAACGAATCTGCGCTGACCGTCTCAATCCCCTGATGGGCCGAGCAAACAGGGAGACTCACACCGTCGAGCTCTTCCGTGATGCCTGATAACCCCTCTACCGGTAGGCATTCGAGCGACACTCTGGCACCGACAAGCACTGAAATATCGCCACAGATCGTATTCAGCGCCTCTTGATGGCCACCAAAAGAATGGAAATTCAGCGAATTCAAATACAACTTCAGAGATTTGGATTCCACCGTGGCAGGCGAGTCCGCCGGGATCGCCAACCAGCCCACCCAGTGGCAAGCCTCATCTCCAACACACCAAGACAACTCGTAGGCGTGCCAGACATCCCAACCGAAGCAAGCCGTCGCAACGCTTTTTTGCCGACGAATCGGCTCAAGCACTTCGGGCGCGTAACGCTCAGGCGCGGCGACCGTTTGACCCAGCACACCGGCCATCTGCGTCAGGTTCTCAGACGTCTGCCGGTTCTTAGCAGATGCGCTACGTACAGGTAAGCCACCAGCGTAAAAGCACCGATCATGGCGAAGGCAAAACCCACACTCACATCGCTCACACCCAACATCCCGAAGCGAAACGCATTGACGACATAGACCAACGGATTGGCTTGGGACACCGTAGCCCAGAATTGGGGCAGTAGCTCCAGAGAGTAGAACACGCCGCCCAGATAGGTGAGCGGCGTGAGAACAAAGGTCGGCACGATGTTGATGTCATCAAACGTATTGGCAAACACCGCGTTAATCAGACCACACAGGGAAAAAAGGATTGAGGTCAGCGCTACCACCGCAACGACCACGGCGTAACTGTGAATGTGCAGCTCAACAAACAACGACGAGACAATCGTGACAATCACCGCTACCAGCATGCCTCGGCTCACCCCGCCCAAGACAAAGCCCAACAAGATAATGTGATTGGGGGTGGGTGATACCAGCAGTTCTTCAATGCTGTTGTTAAATTTGGACCCAAAGAAGGATGACACGACATTGGCGTAAGAGTTGGTCACAATCGCCATCATGATCAGCCCGGGCACCACAAACTCCATGTAGCTGACGCCACCCATCTCGCCAATTCGTGATCCGATCAGGCTGCCAAAAATAAGAAAGTACAGCGACATGGTGATCGCCGACGGCAACAGGGTTTGGGACCAGATCCGGGTATAACGCCGGATCTCCTTGCGCGTCAGCGTCAGCAGCGCCACCCACTGCTCGTAAGGGGTCACGACGCCTGCTCCAGCAGCGAGACAAACATTTGCTCCAGTCGGTTCTCCCGGTTGCGCATACTGAGAATACTGATGCCCTGACCGTGGAGCTGAGACATCAACTCTGCCAGATCCTGCCCCTGCTCAATCTGAGCTTCGAGACAATAATCATCGATGCGTGTCAGCTCAAAACCGTCCACAGCGAGCGTCTTGGGCAAGGCTTGGCGTGAGTCAAGAATGAAGGTTTCGCGATGAAGCTCACGCAGCAGATTCTTGATCGAGGTATTGGTGACGATCTCGCCATGGTTGATGATGGCGATATTGCGGCAGAGGCTCTCGGCCTCCTCAAGATAATGCGTCGTGAGAATAATGGTCGTGCCGGCTTCATTGATCTCGCGCAAAAAAAAGTACATCGAGCGGCGCATTTCGATATCGACGCCGGCGGTGGGCTCGTCGAGAATCAACACGCTGGGTTCGTGAATGAGTGCCCGCGCGATCATCAGCCGTCGCTTCATTCCGCCTGATAGCATTCTGGCGCGGGTATGCCGCTTATCGGTCAGGCCCAGTTTTGCCAAGTAGGTATCGATACGCTCGCGAGCGATCTTGAGAGGGATCCCGTAATACCCCGCCTGGTGTATGAGGATATCTTCAACGCTCTCGAAGACGTTGAAATTGAATTCCTGAGGCACCACGCCAAGATGGCGTTTAGCGCGAGGAAAATCTTCGTCGATATCCACGCCGTTGACCCGCACAGTGCCTGCGGTCTTTTTGACCAGTGAGCAAATCACACCGATAGTAGTCGACTTACCTGCGCCATTGGGGCCCAGCAGCGCGAAGAAGTCTCCCTGCGCGACCCGCAAATCGATTCCTTTCAACGCTTGCGGGCCATTGGCGTAAACCTTCTCCAAGCCTTCGATTTCAAGCGCGTACGACATTGAGCCTAATCCCGGGGGGTGTTTCGCGAAAGCGGCGTAGTGTAACCAATCGCGGCCTGCTTCAGAAGGAACAGAAATTCGCCCTTGACGCGCCATCGGGGGCTCACTAACATGCGCGCCTTCTGTTGTTAGGATCATTGTCCCCTTCGTCTAGTGGCCTAGGACACCGCCC
>CABYEX010000056.1 GCA_902518075.1 Halieaceae bacterium
CGGGCCAGGCCCCGGAGGCAAACATAAACAGCACCGTGGTGCCTTCAGGACCGGCGACCAGCGGCCCGTACCCCCGGTTGGCCATGCCGATACGGATGTCGCCGGCGTGATGCCAGGTCGCGCCGACCCGCTGTGAACCCTCCAGAATGATCTCAGTGTAGTCACAGTCGTGGGTGTGCGCCTCGATCGTGCAGCCGGGTGGATAGAACACCTTAAACACTGTTGGAGACTCTGCCCGGGTCGGGTCGCCGACGCGGTACATCGATGAAATCACCCCGGTGGGGAGCTCGATCTTGTCGAGATCTTCCCAGTTAAGCGCGTAGTGACCCTTTCGCTCGAGGGCTTCCTTGATTTCCTGATCTGTCGCCTGTCCCACAATCGCTCCTTACTGGCCTGCGCTGGCGAATAAACACAGCTGCTGAAGCGCAACGGTTGCTGCAGCAAGGGATGTAATCGCTCCCACATCGTATTGCGGTGCTACCTCAACCACGTCCATACCCACCAGATTAATACCCTTTAAGTGCTGCAAGATCTGCATAGCCTGGTGGGTCGACAGGCCACCGACCACCGGCGTGCCGGTACCCGGGGCAAAACTGGGGTCCAAACAGTCAATATCAAAAGTCAGGTAACAAGGCCGATCACCCACGATGCCTTTTACCTCTGCCGCCAGATCGGCAGGCTTCATGTCGTGCACGGCAGGGGCATCAAAAATGTTGAAGCCATGGTCGCTATCGTTGTGGGTGCGCAGACCGATCTGTGAAGAGTGTGCCGGCGAAATGAGCCCCTGTTGTGCGGCGTGATAGAACATGGTGCCGTGATCAATCCGCTGGCTATCCTCTGCCCAGGTGTCGGAGTGGGCGTCAAAGTGGATCAAGGACAGCTCACCATACCTCTCGGCATGCGCTCTAAGGAGGGGGTAAGACACGAAGTGATCGCCCCCAATGGATAAGAGGGCTGTATCGGTGGTGAGAATCTGACGGGCGCACTCGTAGATCTCATCAGGCACCCCGGCGGGGTTACCCGCATCAAAGTCGCAGTCGCCGTAATCAACAATCACCAGTGTTTCGAGCGGAGAGAAGCCCCATCCCACTGCTTTACGCTCCCAGGCGAGGCTCGCCGACGCCTCGCGTACCCCACGTGGGCCAAATCGGCTTCCAGGACGGGCGGTGGTTGCCAGATCAAAGGGAATACCCAGCACAGCGACATCAGCGTCGGCCAAATCGTGAGTGTAGCGACGGCGCATAAAGCTCAGGATGCCGCCATAGGTGGGCTCCTCGGTCACGCCTTTGAGGCTTTCGCGAAGCATTGCCTGATCGGGGGGTGAACTCATATGTGCTTCTCTGGTGTCGTTATTATCGGCCATGTAAGTTAATCACATAACCTGCTGCGAAACAGGCGAAGGCAACCATACTGATCGGCGGCAAGTCTCCATGCCAACCCGCGGGCTTTCCTCAGGAAGTCGCCACCATGATGGGACGCTTGCCGTCTTTGCCGTATAGGTTAACCTGCAGACTCGAGATCGCATGCACCAGAATAATCGGCTCGATCTTCTGCTTGCCGGTCCAATAGATGTTGGGGAAGCGCTCGAGAATACGCTCATAGGCCATCTTGAGTTGTAGCTGCGCCACACGATTACCCAAGCAACGATGCACGCCGTGGCCGAAAGCCAAGTGCTTGTCGACGTTGTCGCGCATCATGTCGAACTGATCGGGATTGGGGAACACGGAGGGGTCACGGTTCGCCGCGCCGTACCACATGATCACTTTTTCATCCTTGGCGATGCGCTGCCCGGCAATTTCAGTATCTTCCATCGCGGTGCGCCGCATGTGCATCACGGGTGACACCATGCGCAGCGCCTCGTGGGACATCCGCTCGATCAAAGACGGGTCATCGAGCACCATCTGCCGCTGCTCGGGGAACTCGGTTAGCAAGCGAATCGTGCCCGAAAGGGAATTCCGGGTAGTATCGTTGCCCGCAAAGATAATCAGCAGCCAGGAGCCGTCGAGGTAACTCTGTGACAGGGGTTTTTCGCCCAGCGTGGCATTGGCAATGGTGGTCAACAGATCCTCGCGCGGGTTGCGGATCCGGTCCGCCATCACCCGCTCACCGTAGCTGAACATATCGTGTAGGATCTTTTCAAAGCGGAACGGGAACGAAGGCTCGGCGAGCAGCATCCGGAACGGGTGGGTAATGAACTGCGGGGCCAGCTCGAGGTAGTGCATCCACTTGATGATGTCGGCGCGGTCTTCCTCGTCGACTCCGAGCATCTCGCACAGCGTGAACATGGGCAGCTCAATGGAGAACAACTTGGCGAAGTCCACCACAGGACCCTGCCGCTCCATGTCGTCGAGCAAGTCGTGAATTTTTTTTCCGACACGCTCCTTTAGGGTCTCGATATACGCGGGGAAGAAGAAAGCCGCCTGCTGGGTCCGCAGGTCGCGATGCAGATCTGCGTCGAGGTTAATGAGCGAGTTGTAGGCGGCATACATGAGCCGCTCGGCCTTGCCTTTGTCGTTGCGCAGCACGCTCATATTGATGCTGCCGCGCTGGGACGAAAAGGTCTGTGGATTGAGCTCTACGTGTTTGACGTCATCGTAGCGCACCACGGACCAGAAGCCGGAGGACGGCTTCTTGATCTGTGACCACATCACTGGCGCGTCCTCGCGCATACGGCGATAAAAATCGAAGGGTTGCCCGCGGGTCCAGGAGTTGGTCACTCCCAGCTTGAAACCGGGCAAACGCGGATAGATCTCATCAAAGACCGGGTCGCGCGCGCCAGTATCGAGCAAAATGTCATCGCTCACAGCGGGATGATAGGTAATCGGTTCTGCGCTATTCATATTGGTCCTGATTCACATGCTACGTCAGCGGGACGGCGATCTTCTACGGGCAGATCATGGGACTCAAGGTCGCATCATGCCAGTTAAAGGTCTTTTCTGGTCAAATATCCCGCGTCCTATTTGAGCGCGAGCGAACAGGTTTCTCACCAACCGGTTTAATTTGACAACACAAAGCCCGTTTGACCTTGAGCGCCGTATAATCCGCGTCGTTTCTCTGTGAGGCTCCGTTTTGCGGATTTTTTTAACCTGCCTGATTACCTTCTGCCTGCCCTTAATAGGTAAAGCCGAGTATTCCCGCACCTACCTCGACAGCTATCCGCTGCAAATGGCTGCCGCAGGTGAGCTCGATATCGCCTATCGCATTGTCGAGCCGGATCCCGACAAACCCAAGGCCGTGGTCATCATGGGCTTGGGAGGGTCGAATGTGGCCTGGGGTGATGCACTGATATCCGGGCTGGCCAACGGGGGCTATGAAATCCTGTTACTGGATAACCGCGACACCGGCGCCTCGACCCGTTTCGATGAGTGGGGCCAACCCGTTTTATGGTGGGAACTCCTCAAATACCAGCTGGGTTTTTCAGTCAACGCGCCCTACACTTTGAACGACATGGGGGCTGACATTGCAGGACTCATGGACGAAGTGGGCTACGATAAGGCGCATATTGTCGGCGCTTCGATGGGCGGTATGATTGCCCAAATTGTGGCGGCACAGTACCCCGAAAAAACGCGCAGTTTAATCTCGATCATGTCGACCACCAATGCGCCGCATCTCCCGCCACCGACTGACGAGGCTGAGATGAGATTACGCAATCTGGCCACCGGTGAAGCAGAAGCGGACCGCGAGCAATCCATTCGAGATCGGGGGTTTTACCCAGAGTCCATGCAGCGCCACCTGATGGCCATCTTCAAAACTGGAGATCGCTCTGACGAAGTGGCCACCATTGCCGCACCCACCTTGGTGTTGCACGGAGCGGATGACGGCTTGGTGCCACCAGAGCATGGGCGGCATACCGCGTCACTGATTCAGGAATCCCGCTTTTTGCTGATTGAGGGTATGGCGCACAATATGCCCGAGGACATCATCCCACTGCTGGTCGACGAAATGACCGGCCACATGGATGCGGTTGAGGCAGATGCTCTCGCCGCCCGCTAGGCGAAGGATGGCATACAAAGTGGCGCGCTGGGACGCCATCAACCGGCATAAACCTCACTAAAGATCCGATCAAAGATCTCAAGTTCTTCGATACGGCCCATACTGACCCGCGAGTAGGTGTCATAGCCGGCGTAAATTCCACGGATCTTCACGTTGCGAGCGGCCATTTTGGCTTTAAAGACATCTGCGTCGCGCTGGATGTCGGCGTAGACAAAACTCGTCTGCGAGGGCAGTGGTTCAATCCCGTGACGCCGGAAGGTGGCGTTGACCATTTCGCGGCCCTGAAGGATCTTGTCGCGGGAGAAAGCGATAAAGTCCTCATCGAGGTAGCTGTGATAAGCGGCGTACAGCCCCACGCCATTGCGCCAGGCCATCACGTTGTCGTTAACCACGCTCACTATATAGGGATGCCCCATCCCATAGCCGACACGGAGCCCGGCCATACCGAATATCTTTGAGAAGGTCCGTGTGATGAGAATATTGGCACCACCGCGCACCAGATCCACCATCGAGGTGTAGTCCGGCTGGTCGGTAAGTTCGTTGTAAGCCTCATCGATCAAAATAGGCACCGTGGGACCGACCTCTCTGCAGAAACTTCGCAGCTCATCGCCATCGATGGCCATGCCAGTCGGATTATTGGGATTACAGAGATAGACCAGACTGACGGAATCATCGACTGCGCGTGCCATGGCCTCGAGGTCTATGCCCATGTCCTCGCGGAGCGGCACCCGGTGCACGGCGACACCGAGTTTCTCGGCGTAATTAAGATGGTCGGAGTACGTCAGCGCGGGTGAGATCACCTTGCCGTGTTTACCAAAGGCCATCATCGCGGCCTGAAGACCCTCGTTAGACCCGGATGCCAGAAACACCTGCTCACGATCGACCTGGTGGCGTGCCATAAACAACCCCATGAGGTCTTCCTCAATGGCACCGGGGTAGTAGGCAGTCTTGGGCAGAATCTTGGCCACCTCGGCCAACGCCGTCGGGCTGGGGCCATAGGGGTTCTCGTTGAACATGAGGCGAATCTGGCCGGGAGGTATCTCCACCTGCCCCGGCGGCAGCGGCGACAATGCCAGCCCTGCCGTGCCCATCATGAGCCCCTGCAGTGCCCGCCGGCGGTTGAACGAGGACACCCCCGCCGCCCGCCCGGACATCAAAGCCATTGC
>CABYEX010000057.1 GCA_902518075.1 Halieaceae bacterium
ATATAGATTTTGGTGGAGCTAGGCGGGATCGAACCGCCGACCTCAACACTGCCAGTGTTGCGCTCTCCCAGCTGAGCTATAGCCCCACATCAGGACTCGACGAGAGTCGAGGGGCGCAACACTACGGATGCTGCTGAATCGTGTCAAGCAAACCTACCGATTTGCCAGGCCAGCCTTCGGTTCACCCGGATCATGGACCACCAAACCATCTTCCGCAGCAAATAGCCGGCTGCTAAAGTTACAGTCATTCATGGCAGTAGTTTTTGACGAACCCTAACCATCGTCGTCGTCCGCAATCACTATTAACATAGCACTTGTCACTGTCTCTATGCGGAGCCGCTAAAGCTCACTTCACTGCGCAGCTATCGGTAGTAAACTAGTTGAGTCGACCGCCAATACCTGCCAGAGGCCATCAACATGATGTTTGCCAGAGCCGTGCTCATCATCCCCGGTGCCATCTTCTTCATCTACGGCGCCATGTGCTGGTACAACCCCGAACTTCCTGCCGAATACACGGGCCTGTGGGTTGCGCATCAGGATGGGCTTGCAGAGCTCGCTGCCATGTATGGCGGGTTACAGCTGTGTCTGGGGTCAATCATCTTTTTGTCAGGCATCCTCAAAGGGTACCTGCGCCCCGGGTTGTGGCTGCTGATGATGGTACTGGGCGGACTGGCAGCGGCGCGCGGCAGCGTCGCCTTTGGCAATTTTGATCTAACGGTGCAAGCTGCTCAAGGCGCGGCCGACGTGGCGATGAGTTCGGAGTTCACGGGATACACCTGGTACGCGCTGTTGTTCGAGGCGACCTTCGCCATACTCGCAGGGCTATGCCTGCTCAATAAAGAAAATCAGAACTGAGCGAAGGGCGGTTAGCGGCTCAGATCAGCGTAAGCCTTCTCGAGCCGCTTCGCGGCTTTCTTCGAGACACCACCACAAGCATCGATGGCGGCCCTCAAGCGGGCCCGGGTCATATCCGGGCCGAGGATCGCCATCGAATCGGGTATCGAATACGCCACCTTCTCGCCAGATAGCGCCACAAACAGGGGGGCGAAGAGGGCCTTGGGCTTGAGGTCCATGGCCTCGGCCAAATCTCTCAGCGCGGCAAATAGAGCATTGCGGTTCCAGTCCTGCTGGGTTTCCAGACGCCACAGCACAAACAGCATTTGCATCACTGCGCTCTCACGGGCCTCACCCTCCTCGCCAAACGAATCGACATCCAATACCACGTCGCCAGAAACGAGATACGCTGCCTGAGGGATCAAGTCGGAGAGCACCTCAATACGACCCTGGGCGTGGGGCAGGATCTTATCTAGCATCTCCCGGTTCAGCGCCCAGTCACGCAGCCGTCGGACCAATTCGTCAGCGCTTAGTGATTCGCGTATCCAGAGTCCGTTCAGCCATTTGAGCTTTTCCACATCGAACACCGGGCCGCCGAGCGACACCCGGCTTATATCAAATGCGGCCTGCATCTCATCTAGCGTGAACTTTTCTTCTTCATTGGGCATCGACCAGCCCATGCGACCCAAATAGTTCAAGACCGCTTCCGGCAGATACCCCATGCGCTGGTAGTAAAGGATGCTGGTGGGGTTCTTGCGCTTACTAAGCTTGGATTTATCGGGGTTGCGCAACAGTGGCAAATGACACAGCACTGGCATATCCCAGCCAAAATATTCATATAGTAGCTGGTGCTTGGGCGCCGAGTTGATCCACTCCTCTCCACGGATCACATGCGTGATCTCCATCAGATGATCATCAACCACGTTGGCAAGGTGGTAAGTAGGCAGGCCGTCTGACTTCAGGAGGACCTGGGCATCTACCATGCCCCAGTCGAGCTCGATCGTGCCACGCAGCATATCCTGGATGACGCAGACACCCTCTGCCTCGGGCACCATCATGCGGATCACATAGGCATCACCCGCCGCCTTGCGCGCCGCCTTCTCATCGTCAGGCAAAAGCAGATCAGAGGGCTTTAAGGCCGTCGATTTGCCCACCTCGCGGCGTGCCTCTCTCAGCGCATCCAGCTCTTCAGGGGTGCGATAACAGACAAAAGCGTGACCTTTTTCGACCAGCTCCCAAGCATAGCCACTGTACATATCGGCCCGCTCGCTCTGCCGATAGGGCCCCTTAGGGCCGCCCACATCGGGCCCTTCATCCCAGTCAAGGCCCAGCCAACGTAATGATTCAAAAATCTTGGCCTCGGCCTCGGGCGTGCTTCGCGCCTGATCCGTGTCCTCAATGCGCAGCACAAACTGCCCACCATGTGCATGGGCAAAACACCGGTTAAAAAGCGCCATGTAGGCGGTACCTACATGAGGATCACCAGTTGGCGAGGGTGCGACACGAGTTCTGACTATCATGGGCGTATTCAGGCGATCACGGCTCATTATTGTGAGTCGGCGAAGTGCGACTCCCGTTAGCGGAGTTTACCAAAGCCCTGCCCTCCCATCGGCATAGATGGCGCGCAATATTCGCACTCTCATCCACCCCCGATCTTCGGTAGCATAGGACCATTCTGTGGGCAGGAACTCAGTTTTGAAACACCCCCTCTCAGGCGCGGCCAGGACGCTACGCCACGCGATGGTGTCGCGGCAAATCAACACCGCTCGCATACTCTCCTACGTTTTCTCAGCGCTATGCTGCGTACTGCTGCTCTCGATGTCTGCCTGCGGCGGTGGGGAAAGTAATGTGGTCACCGGAAACCGCGACGGCGTACTGCACTATGGCAACGGCACAGAGCCCCAGGGCCTCGACCCTCACGTGGTCACGGGTGTCCCGGAAAACCATATTATCCGCGCGCTTTTCGAAGGCCTCGCAGTCAAGAACCCGATCACGCTGGAGCCGGAGCCAGGCGTCGCCGAGCGCTGGGAGTTTAGCGATGAGGGCCGTGTCATCACCTTTTACCTGAACCCAAACGCCAAGTGGTCCAATGGTGAGCAGGTGACGGCCAGCGATTACGTATGGAGCTGGAACCGCGCGTTGCATCCCATGACAGGTAACGAGTACTCCTACATGCTTTTCCCGGTGGTTAACGCCGAAGCGTATCTCAAGGGTGAGGTTACCGATTTCAACGACGTGGGCGTGAAGGCCCTTGATGACACCACACTCGAAGTGACCCTGAACGCGGCGACACCCTATTTTGTGCAGCTAATGGACCACTACAGCACCTTCGCGGTACACCCCGAGACACTCATGCAGTTTGGCGAGATGACCGACCGCTACACGCCCTGGACCCGGGTTGGCAATATCATCAGCAACGGCGCGTTCACACTGACCGAGTGGTCGCTCAACCGCCGTATCATTGTCGAGAAAAGCGAGCACTACTGGGATCGCGACAAGGTGGCGCTCAACTCTGTGGTCTTCTACCCCATGGAAAACGTGGTCAGTGAAGAGCGCATGTTCCGCGTTGAGCAATTGCATTACACGCAGGTGGTGCCGCTCGAAAAAATCCCGCTCTACCGCGACATGCCCGATACCCCCTATGTGCAAGCACCCTACCTCGGCACTTACTACTACTTAATTAATACCCAGCGGCCACCGGTCGATGACGTGCGCGTGCGCAAGGCGCTAGCGATGTCGGTGGATCGCGAGAAGCTAGTGCGCACCGTGCTGCAGGAAACGGCGGTGCCTGCTTACTCCATCACCCCACCGGGTACTCTGGGGTACTACCCACCCAAGCTCTTTGACTACGACCCGGAGCAAGCCCGCACGCTGCTAGCCGAAGCCGGCTACCCAAATGGTGAAGGTTGGCCAGGTCTTGAGATTCTCTACAACACCAACGAGGGCCATCGTAAAATTGCTGTAGCCATTCAGCAAATGTGGAAGTCCGAGCTGGGGATCGATATCACGATTACCAACCAGGAGTGGAAGGTCTACCTCGATTCCGTGACGCAGATCGATTTTCAGATCGCGCGCCGGGGATGGATTGGCGACTACGTGGACGCGAATAACTTCCTCGACCTGTTTATTACCGATGGGGGTAACAACAACACCTACTACAGCGACCCGGTTTACGATGACCTCATTCTTTACAAGGCGCCAAAGGCTGCAACGCGGGAAGAGCGTTACGCATTGCTCGCAGAAGCAGAAACCATGCTCATGGAAGAGATGCCTATCATTCCGATCTACACCTATACCAGTAAGCACCTAATTCACCCCAGCGTTGAGGGGCTCCATGCCAACCTCATGGACTCCCTGAATCTCAAGTACGTGAAGTTGGTACCAGGCCGAACATTGCCGGAGGCGCTCCGCTGATGCTGCGCTTTATATTCATCCGCATCCTGCAGGCCCTGCCCGTGATCTTTCTGGTGATCACCGCCACCTTCTTTTTGGTGCGATCTGCCCCGGGTGGCCCTTTCGATCAAGAAAAGGTCGTCATCCCCGAGGTCAAAAAAGCCCTCGAGGCCCAGTACCGGCTAGATTTACCGTTACACGAGCAATATTTCGCCTACTTGGGGGATCTCGCCCAAGGAGACCTCGGCCCCTCGTTTAAGTACCCGGGGCGTAGCGTTAATGAGATTCTTTTTGCCGGTCTGCCTGTCACGGCTGAGCTTGGTCTGTATGCGCTGATCATCGCGCTATGTATTGGCGTGACAGCGGGGGTATTTGCCTCCCTAAGGCCCAACACGGCACAGGACTATGTGCCAATGAGCTTGGCCATGATCGGCATCTGTATGCCGTCTTTCTTATTGGGACCGCTATTGGTGCTGGTATTTGGTATCTGGCTCGACTGGCTACCGATTACGGGCTGGGGCGATATCCCGGGCGATAAAATTCTGCCCGCGGTGACCTTGGGTTCTGCCTACGCCGCCTACATCGCGCGCTTGAGCCGTGCGGGCATGCTAGAGGTCCTCTCGCAGGATTACATTCGCACTGCGCGTGCCAAGGGCCTGCCCGAATGGCGGGTGGTCACCCAGCACGCCCTGCGCGGTGGTCTGATTCCGGTCATTGCCTTCCTTGGCCCTGCCTTTGCGGGGTTGCTGGCGGGCTCGTTTGTGGTCGAGACCATTTTCCAGATCCCCGGCTTAGGGCGATTCTATGTGCAGGCCGCGTTTAACCGTGACTACACGATGATTTTGGGCACCA
>CABYEX010000058.1 GCA_902518075.1 Halieaceae bacterium
GGCCGCCGGTCTTGGATTTTTTCTCGAGGAGCGGACCGTGAGGTTTGCCTTTGTGCAAGCCTTCGGTCACCACCTTAACCTGGTGGCGGCGTCCTGCTGACGTGGGTTTACTCTTTACGACTGCCATGACTCGCTACCTCAGCTCATCGACGCAAAGTCAATTTCCTGACCTTGCTCCACCCGGACGTAGGCTTTTTTCCACGACGGGCGCTTGCTTAATCCATACCGGTTGCGCTTGGTCTTGCCTTTCACGCGCAGCGTCTGAACATCATTCACTGTGACCTTGAACAGTTGCTCGACGGACTCACGAATTTCGTCTTTGCTCGCATCCAGCGAGACACGGAACACATATTGATTGCTCTGCTCTGCCACGATTGCCGACTTTTCCGACACGTGGGGGCCCAGCAGAATCTGAAAAACTCGCTCCTGATTCACGCCAACGCCTCCTCAAATTTCTTGAGCGCATCGACGGTGATCATGACCTTGTCGTAAGCAATAAGGCTTACAGGATCCGCGCCTTCGACGTCCCGCACATCAACCTTGTGCAAGTTGCGCGAGGCCAGATACAGGTTCTTGTCTACGTTGTCCGCCACAATCAAAACGTTATCCACGCCATACCCTTTCAGGGTCTCTACGAGCAGCTTGGTCTTGGGCTGCTCAACGTCCAGCGCCTCAACGATCATCAGGCGATCGGTTCGGGCCAGCTCAGACAGGATGGAACGCATCGCCGCCCGATACATCTTGCGGTTCACCTTCTGCGAGTGATCCTGGGGCTTGGCCGCAAAGGTCACGCCGCCGGATCGCCAGATCGGCGAGCGGATCGTGCCCGCGCGGGCGCGACCCGTGCCCTTCTGGCGCCAGGGCTTCTTGCCACCGCCGGCGACCTCTGATCGCGTCTTTTGCGCCCGGGTGCCCTGCCGTGCGCCAGACAAGTAGGCCGTCACGACCTGATGCACCAACGCTTCGTTGTACTCGCGGGCAAAATTGGCTTCGGATACCGCGACAGTGCCTGCTGCCTTGTTTCCCGGCTTGACTACACTTAGTTCCACGTCTCGCCCCCGCTACTCACGACTGGGACGGGATATTGCCCGCCGCTTTGACTGTCGGACAAATGACCACTTCGCCGCCTGGAGCACCCGGTACCGCCCCTTTGATGAGCAGCAAGTTGCGCTCAATGTCAACGCGGACCACTTCCAGGCCTTGGGTCGTCACGCGCTCGTCACCCATGTGACCGGACATCTTCTTGCCCTTGAACACGCGACCGGGCGTCTGGCACTGGCCAATAGAACCCGGCGCGCGGTGCGACAGCGAGTTACCGTGGGTCGCGTCCTGGGTGCGGAAATTCCAGCGCTTTACGACGCCCTGAAAGCCCTTGCCCTTGGAACGCCCCGCAACATCGCCCTTTTGACCCTGCTCAAACCGTTCGACGGTCAGCTCTGAGCCCACCTCGAACGCCTCATCAGAGGCATCCAGACGGAATTCCCATAGGCCTTCACCAGCGGCCACCCCAGCCTTGGCATAATGCCCGGCTTCCGGTTTGCTGACTTTCGAGGCCTTGCGGCTACCCGCTGTGACCTGAATTGCCCGGTACCCATCGGTCTCGAGCTCTTTGATTTGAGTGACGCGGTTTGGAGCAATTTCCACTACGGTCACTGGTACTGATGCGCCGTCCTCGGTGAAGACTCTAGTCATTCCCGATTTTCGGCCGACTAAACCAATAGTCATGGCTTAAACCTCACAGTGTACGGGGCTCAACCCTCTATGGCCGCCCGACACAGTCGTGTTAATGATTGAATCGGACGTTACACACCCGGCGAACCAGGCAGGCTACTTCTGCTAATTTGTGCTCAACCCAGACTAATTTGGACTTCTACGCCCGCGGCCAGATCAAGTTTCATCAGAGCGTCAACCGTTTTCTCGGTTGGCTCGACGATATCAAGGAGACGCTTGTGGGTGCGGATCTCGTATTGATCCCTCGCATCTTTGTTCACATGAGGAGAGACCAGAATGGTAAACTTCTCCTTCTTGGTCGGCAGAGGAATCGGGCCACGGAC
This sequence comes from Halieaceae bacterium, assembly GCA_902518075.1. The sequence continues at coordinate 2,055 of CABYEX010000058.1, forward strand.
CTGAGCGCCGGTGCGGCGGGCCGTATCCACAATCTCTTCTGTCGACACGTCAATCAGGCGATGGTCAAAGGCTTTTAGCCGGATTCGGATACGCTGATTTTGCACGGTGCATCTCCTTAAAACAGCCGGTGCCCGCGAGGGACCCCGAAAAAAGAGTGCGAAGTCTACGGATGTGGCCGGGGGGTGTCAACAGCTGAAACGCCCGATAATGGGGCGTTTCAGACAGATGCGACTTTTCTCACAAAGGGGTGGTGGCGCCCCTCAGGCGAGTCGGATCGGCAGATCCCTGACCCGCTGTCCGGTGGCGGCGAATACAGCGTTACCGATCGCAGGCGCCACAGGGATGAGCGGCGGCTCACCCAGTCCGCTGGGAAACGCGTCGCTGTCGACGAATATAATGTCCAGTTCAGGTACATCGGCCATTCTGAGCGGCTTGTAGGTATCCAAATTACGTTGTTTAACCTGTCCCGACTCGAACTCAGCGCCCTCGTGGAGCGCCAAACTGAGTCCCCACAGGGCAGCACCTTCTGCCTGCGCCATGGCACCAGAAGGATTCACTACTGTGCCCACATCGATGGTTTGCCAAAGCTTTTTCACCGCAATCTCACCCGTCTCAGGCACCACTGCAACATGCGCCACACAAGCAATCCAGGTTGGCATACGGCGTTCCTGGCCGTGGCAAACCGCCACACCTAATCCTTCATTAGCCGGTAGTGCCCGTCCCCAGCCGCTGCGCTCAGCCACGTCTTTCAAAACAGCGCGCAGTCGCGTCGCACCGCCCACCGTGCTGCCCTCGCCGCCCGCGTTTTTCCCCTGACCATCCAGCAACGCCAGACGGAAGGCAACAGGGTCCTCGCCCATTTCGTGCGCCATTTCGTCCATGAAGCTCTCGACACCCCAGCCAGTCCAACCGGACCCTACGGCCCTCAGCCAGCCCGGCAAGAAAGTTTTCTGGGCCAACTCATTATTCACAGCGCGAACGCGATGAGCAGGCATTGTGTACCAGTGGTCAGCACCGCTGATAGAGAAGGCATCAAACTTCCCCACACCCGCCACGCCAGGGGCCATTAAACCGGGCGCCATCGAGAGAGTCGGCCAGCCCGCGACCGCAGCGTGCTCCACGCCCGTAAGCGCGCCCTGCTCACTAAAGCTCGCGGCGAATGTGCATACAGTTGGCGAGCGGGCACAGTCGAACCGACTGTCGGCCTCCCGATCAAAAATCAGCTTCAGCGGCCGGCCCAGCGCCCGTGACGCCAACACCGCCGGGATCATCTGATCACCAAACAAACGGCGGCCGTAACCGCCTCCCAGATACTGTTGATGGATGATGATGTTGGCCTCAGGTAAATCCAGCACCTGAGCCAATAAAGGCAAAATTAGCGACTGCCATTGGTTGCCGGCATAAATGTGGCACTGACCCGCATCGTCAAATTCAACCACAGCGTTCTGGGGCTCGAGCGTGAAATGCAGCGCGGTGGCGGTGCGGTAAGTGGCGTCCAGTTGCCTAGCGGCTGTGGCGCGCGCGGCGTCAACGTCGCCATCATCAACGACCAAGGTGCCGCTGGATGGATCTCGCGCCAGCCGCGAGCCTTCTGCCAACAGCTCCGCCTCGCTGACGCTGGCGGTCTCACCGGGCTGCCAATCAACTTGCACGGCCTGTGCAGCCTTGAGTGCTACCGGCATGGTTTCTGCCGCGACCACCACCCAGCCCTGCAGGGTCGAGGTGGGATCCTCGATCAACACGGCACCCAAATAACCGGGCAGTGACTCGGCCGCAGATTCATCAATGCCCAGTGCTGTCGCGCCGTAACGGGTGGGCGGGATCAGCGGAATGCCGTACACCATGCCAGGCAGATGAATATCAAGGCCATACTGCGCAGTGCCGTCGGATTTGGCGGGCACATCCAGCGCGGGCACATCCCGGCCAACGATGGTTCGCTCGGCCGGCGTCTTAATCGGTAGCGCGTCCAACTCTTCCTGAGAGAAGCTCCTAGAGACAGCGTCCGCCTGAATAATCTCAGCAAATGTGACGCTAGCAGAGCCAGAGTGAACTCGGCTGCCTTCAACGCGGCATGCCTCGGGTGCGACACCCAAAATCCGGGCACCGGCCTCTGCCAACACCATGCGGCCGGCAGCGCCAGCCTGTGACAGCTGGGTAAAGGACGTGTGCACCGACCAGGAACCGCCTGTCACCATATTTCCCCACTTTGGGTCGGTATCGACATGTTGAATGCTGACGTCCTCCCAGGCCGCGCCCATTTCATCAGCGATCACCTGCGCCAGAGCAGTCCCCACATGCTGGCCCATCTCAGCGCGCACAATGTTCATGGTAATCGCGCCGCTGGCGTCAATCTCGAACCACATCACTGGCGAGAATGAGGCACTCCCACCCTGACTTACGAGGTCAGAAGCCGCTTGATCAGGCTGACAGCCGCCGAGTGCCGAGCCCAAGCCCAGCACCAATGATGACCCTGCGGCACCTACAACAAACTGACGCCGCGAAAGTGCTGCGATTGGCTTATTCATTTGAACCCTCTCCCTGCACCAGCTCACTCCCAGCGGCGGCAATGGCCCGCTTGATGCGCGGGTAGGCCATGCATCGGCACAAGTGGCCATTCATGTGCGAGACGATCTCGGCGTCACTGGGCGCGGGGTTCCCCTCAAGCAGCGTTGCCGCCTGCATGATTTGACCCGATTGGCAGTAGCCACACTGCGGCACCTGCTCGGCCTCCCAAGACGATTTCAGTGCGGCGCCAACGGGCGTGGCGAGACCTTCTATGGTGGTAACCTGACAGTTTTCGACTGCCGTCACGGGCGTCACGCACGCTCGGGCCGCGCTACCATCAAGATGCACGGTGCACGCACCACATTGAGCGATGCCACAACCAAATTTCGTGCCGGTCAGCTGCAGCTCTTCCCGCAACACCCATAAGAGCGGCGTGTCGGGCGGACTCTCGCTGGTGACCGCTTCGCCATTTAGGGTGAACTTAA
>CABYEX010000059.1 GCA_902518075.1 Halieaceae bacterium
CGAGAGCAACCCCCAGGGCCGCCTGGTGGACGTGACCGAGGTCGCCAGAACTGTGAGCTGGCTGTGCAGTGAAGGGGCCGCCAGCGTGACCGGGCAAGCGATCGCAATCGATGGCGGCGGCACCGCCTAATATGGAGAGACACCATGGACACCACTTCTCTGGCCCATTACAACGCGACGCATTTTCTCTTGGAGTGTACCGACAGGGTTGCCACCATCACACTGAACCGACCGAACCGCAAAAACCCACTGACCTTTGAATCCTATGCGGAGCTCAGGGATCTCTTTCGGGGGCTGGTTTATGCAGAGGATATCGATGTCGTGGTAATCACGGGAGCTGGTGGCAATTTCTGCTCCGGTGGCGATGTCCACGAGATCATCGGTCCTTTGACACAGATGAACATGAAAGAGCTAATGGCCTTTACCCGCATGACAGGTGATCTGGTAAAGGCGATGCGGGCCTGCCGCCAGCCCGTCATCAGTGCGGTCGAAGGCATCTGTGCCGGCGCCGGCGCGATCATTGCGATGGCGAGCGACCTCCGCTACGCCAGCGAGAGTGCCAAAGTGGCATTCTTATTTAACCGGGTCGGTCTCGCCGGCTGTGACATGGGGGCGTGCTCAATATTGCCCCGCATTATCGGACAGGGACGCGCAAGTGAGCTGCTGTACTTCGGTCGCTCAATGAGCGGAATAGAAGGCGAGCGTTGGGGCTTTTTTAACGGCCTAAGCGCCGACCCACTCGGCGACGCGCAGGCGGCTGCCGCGCGGATTACAGCGGGCCCTACCTTTGCCAACGGCATTACCAAGATACAGTTGCATCAGCAGTGGAACATGTCTGTAGATCAAGCCATTGAGTGTGAAGCGCAGGCTCAGGCGATCTGTATGCAAACTGAGGATTTTCGACGGGCATACAACGCCTTTGTTGACAAACAACAACCCGTTTTCGAGGGCAACTGACGCGATGGCTTTCGGCTGGGGGATAACAGGATGAGCGATCAGAGCTTCTTGGACTGGCCCTTTTTCAATGTAGAGCATAGGGAACTCGCCACGCGCCTTGACCAATGGGCGGGAGACCACCTCCCCGCCCTTACAGCCAACGAGCATGATGACCTAGACGGCACCTGCAAGGCGATCGTCAAAGCCCTTGGCGAGGCAGGATTCACGACTTATGCGGTGCCCGCCAGTGCAGGTGGACACCATGCCAAGCTGGACGTGAGAAGCCTCTGTCTGATCCGCGAAACGCTGGCACGGCACAACGCGCTCTCCGACTTCGCTTTTGCGATGCAGGGACTGGGTAGCGGACCGATTTCACTCTTCGGCAACGTAGCCCAGCAAGCTGGCTATTTGAATGCCGTCGCTACCGGGGACAAGATCGCGGCGTTCGCGCTGTCGGAGCCCGATGCCGGATCTGACGTTGCCGGCATGACCTGCCGCGCCCGGCGAGACGGTGATGACTGGGTGTTAAACGGCATCAAGACCTGGATATCCAACGCCGGCATCGCCGACTTCTACACAGTTTTTGCCCGGACTGACGACACGGGTGGTGCAAAAGGCATCAGCTGTTTCATTGTCGAAGCCGGGTCTCCAGGCTTTGAGGTGACAGAGCGTATCGACCTGGTCGCGCCGCACCCTCTCGGCACGTTGACCTTTACGGACTGCCGCATTCCTGCTGCCCAACTGGTGGGCACCGAGGGCAGAGGGTTCGCACTCGCTATGGCGACGCTGGACGTCTTTCGCTCAACCGTTGCCGCTGCCGCGCTCGGCATGGCGCGGCGTGCTTTGGATGAAACGCTTGATTACACAACAGAACGCAATATCTACGACGGCACGCTAGGAGAACTACAGCTGGTTCAAAGCAAGATCGGTGAAATGGCGCTCGGCGTAGACAGTAGTGCGCTGATGATTTATCGCGCGGCCTGGACCAAGGATTGCGCTGCGGAACGTGTCACCCGCGAGGCGGCGATGGCCAAATATCATGCTACGGAGACCGCGCAACAGGTCATCGATGCTGCCGTGCAGTTGCATGGCGGCAAAGGCGTCACTAAAGGCTATATCGTCGAGGCGTTATACCGCGACATTCGTGCGCTGAGAATTTACGAGGGCGCCAGCGAAGTCCAGACCACCATCATCGCGAGACAGACGCTTGCAAACCACGCCTGTTAACTCGCGGAGAACGCGCCGGATGTTCTCTCGAGACGAAACTGCTCACTCCTTGCTCAGCGCGCAGTCGGTGAGCGCCTCCCAAAAAAATGTTTTCTGGTGCGTGTAAACGGTACTGAAAGCTGTGCAGCGCAAGACAGTCTTGCGGCTCAAGCTGAGACTACAAACACCCACAATGTGCTAATTTATTCTGGGGCGGGGCGCTATTTTTCGGCTACCTCTGGTAACCAACCTTTTCCACAATGACTGAAAACACCGGTTAAATAAGGAGATCACAATGAGTACGCTAGCAAACTTAGTTCAGGACCTTGCGACAGGTGGGATCAAGGTCATTGATCTGACTGAAACACTCCGAGAGGACTATCCGGTGATCTCTTTACCACCTGACTTCAAGCCTGCATGGTCATTTAAAAAGGAAGTCGTATCAGAGTATAACGACGATGGCCCCATGTGGTTCTGGCACAATATATCGCTCAATGAGCACACCGGCACCCACTTTGACGCCCCCGTCCACTGGGTTTCGGGTAAAGACCTACCAAACAACACAGTTGATTCAATACCGGCGAGAGACTTCATTGCGCCTGCCTGTGTCGTGGATTGTAGCGATGAGGTGGCAGCGGACCAGGATTTTCTGCTCACAAAAGAACGCCTAATGGCTTGGGAGGACCAGCACGGCCAGATACCTGCTGGAAGCTGGGTATTCATGCGATCTGACTGGCGAAAGGTCGCGAGCCCCGACAACTACGCCAACATCATCGATGATACAGCGCATCACCCCGGCCCAGACAATGAGTGCGTACACTGGATGATCGAAGAACGAGACGTTCTGGGGTTCGGTACTGAGTGCATCGGGACCGACGCTGGAATTGCGATGAGCTTTGATCCGCCGTTGCCCTGCCACTATTTTATGCATGGCGCTGGAAAATACGGCTTGCAGTGTATGACGAACCTCGACCTGTTGCCGCCTACAGGTGCTGTTATTTTGTGCCCACCGTTGAAGATAGAGGGAGGCTCCGGTAGCCCACTGAGAGTTCTTGCTCTAGTTACAAGCTGAGGCAGTGATTAGGGGTCCCAATGGACTGACTCCACCCCATATGTATTTGCTAAGCTCTTGCCGGCTGGCAACTAGGAAATTAGCTTAACGCAGCGGCAAGAGCGACGCTCAACGGAGCCGTTTGCGCTAGGTATCAGCGCGCGAGCCGCCAAAGTGACTTAGCGATAAACTGAATGCGCCGACACGTACACAATAGAGCATCATTTTGACAACCTCTCACTCTTGCAGCATGCCGTTAAGTAGCGGGCTGATCACCTTGGACAAAACCTCTATTGTGGCGTTTGCCTCCCAGTTTGATCCGCAGCCCTATCACTTGGATAAAGAGGCAGCAGAACAATCGATCTTTGGCGGCCTGTGCGCCAGCGGTTGGCATATCGCTGCATTGGCCACGCGCTTGGTCAGCGAAACGCTAATCGAAAGCGGCCTACCCTTCGTTGAAATGGTGTCAGTCGGCCACCTGAAGTGGACCCGGCCGACCTTTGTCGACGAGCAAATCAGCGTGCGCATCACACTGACCGACATCCCGGACGAAAGCCCCATCGCAGAGACGTACGTTCAAGCGTTCGACGTCGAAGTCTGCAGTGGTGATGGCGCTGTGGTGGCAGTGATGAGCGCGGCGGCTGCCATCGCGCAAGACTCGGCTAGGGCCGTGACGTAGTGACTGCGCTCTACTTGCGAGACCGATGGTTTGAAGATCTGCCGGTGGGAGAATTTCATGTTTTTGGCTCGCACACCTTCAGCGAACTGGAAATCGTTGAGTTTGCTGAGACATTTGATCCGCGGCCTCAGTCGACCGACCCTGTAGAGGCCCGGGGCAATCACCGGCAAGGTTTGATCGCCAGCCCATGGCTCGTCACGGCTATGTGGATGCGCAAAATGGTCGATTACATGGAAGTGTATGCGCAGGGAGTCAATGATGGCAGGCGAAATGGCGCTGGCGTTTCTATCACCGATCTGCAGTGGCTGGAGCCCGTCCGCCCCGGACACACCCTGACCTACACCTATGAAATCATCGACAAACCTGACCGCGTGATACGCGAAAAATGGGGCCTCATCCGATCCCGCAACGAGGCTTTCAACCAGTACGGCAATAAGGTGATGCAGTTCGAGATCGATATTCTCGCTGAACGTTGCCCTGCGTAACTACGCGCCACTCAGCAAAAGAAATCCAAGAATGATCGCGGCTAAGAAGACAGTTTCTCCTGCCAGTAGACAGATGGGTCTCCAACCAATCGACGCGACCTCACGAAGCGACGTCCGTACACCCAAAGCTGTCACCGCCAACAGCAGCAGTCCTGTCGCAAGCTGAGACAACCCGTCTGTCATGATCGTTGGAATCTCGACCACATTGTTCAGTGCAAACAGTCCAATAAAACCGACCAGGAAAATAGGGAAAGTGGGTCGAGTGGATACACCACCACCTTCCCTCCGGTCTTCAAGCCGGCAGTACACAGCGATGGCCATAACGATGGGTACAAGCATTGCCACACGGACCAGCTTTACGAAGGTAGCCAGATCACCTGTTTCCGTTGAGACGCTGTATCCGGCCCCCACGACCTGAGCTATGTCATGAATCGTCGCTCCGATGAACAGCCCCATATCAGCCGAACTAAAGTAAAATAAATCTCCGGCAATGGGATAGAAAATCATGGCGGCAGTGCTGAAGGTCGCCACGCCGATGACTGTAAAAAGGGTCTGTCTTTGCCTGGCCTCTGACTCCGGTAGCACTGCGCTGATGGCCATCGCCGCCGACGCAC
>CABYEX010000060.1 GCA_902518075.1 Halieaceae bacterium
CCTCATTAGCGGTGCATGTGCCATTGTTAATACGCAGCACAAAGTTGCCGCCATCCTGATCACTGATCACGAACTGGATAGTCGCCTCGAGCCCAGTAGCTTTTTCAGCAGCAAATCTAGAGGGCATACCGAATATAAAGTCTTTTACTTTGAGATCTGCCATGTGATCGCAACGTGATACCATGACATTTCACGGTAACCTGATCCCCGCCGAAAGACCACCGGTCCATAAATAACAAACATCCGGAGGTTAATAATGGACATCCGTCTAATTCTCGCAACTTTTATGACACTAGTACTGCCAGCCGTTATGGCCTTCTGGATAACGATTCATGGGTGTCTTAAGCTTTGGCGCAAGGCAGGCGTGATACCAGCCTATAGTGCTGCGGCGCTCGCTATGACAATCGCCGCATGGCCTGCGTGGCATTGGCGCGAGCCGCTTCTGGGACCTGACCTGGGTTTTAGTTGGTTGACGGTAATTCCCGGGGTGTTGATATACGCCGTCTTTATCTGGCTCTCAAAATCTGTTCGAGCGCATCTAAGCCTCAGTATTTTTGCTGGGGTTCCAGAGATAAAAAATAATTCGCAATACCTTATCACCGAAGGTCCGTATACGGTCGTTCGCCACCCAAGGTATACGTTGGTGATCGTCGGTATCATCGGATGGTGCCTCGTTTGTAACTTCTTGGGAACCTACCTGGTGGGCGCAGCCGCCATACTCGGTTTTTATTTCATAACAGCCCTAGAGGAGCGTGAGCTTCGGCAAAGATTCGGACAAGCGTACTTCAACTACCAGATGAAAGTACCTCAGCTCATCCCCACTTTTACTGGGTTAGTCAGTTTGTTCCGCTTGAGAAAAGTGTGAACTAGTATGGACGTGGATTCGCCGCTCAAAATTGTTATTAACGGCAAGGCACATGAGATCAACGTTAGTAACTTCGACACCTTATTGACGGTTCTGCGAGATGATTTGGGTGTCAAGAGTGTCAGGGGGGGGTGCGACAGCGCGCAGTGTGGCAGCTGCACCGTGCTCCTGGATGGTAAGTCGGTAAAGAGCTGTTCAGTCCTAGCGCTTCAGGCAAAAGGTCAGGCTGTTGTCACTGTCGACGGCTTGGCAGAAGCTGATCGCCGCATTTCTTTGCAAAGTCATTTCTCAACACAGCACGCATTGCAGTGCGGATTTTGTACTCCCGGCATGTTGCTGAAAGCATCTGAGTACCTAGCCCAAAACCCCGACCCGGATCCTGCTCGAATACGGCAACAGTTGCGTGGAAATCTATGCCGTTGCACCGGTTACCAAAACATTGTCAGCGCAATCCGTTTAGCGGCTACAGGCGAGGATTCTGACCAGCGCGATTCGGAGAATCTTTTTAAGCATCCTGGCCGTGTGGAGGACTCCCGACTATTGTCTGGAGGAGGCATTTTTACTGACGATATCGAGTTCCCGGGCCAACTTTATGCAAGTTTCCTCCGTTCTGAAGTGGCGTCTGGAGAGATTAAAGAGATAGATCTAACGGCTCTGAATGAGCTTGACGGAGTCAGCGGCGTATTTACTGAGCAAGACGTTTTGTCTGATGGACTCATGAGCCCTAGTTGCAGTTGGCAAATTATGGATGTTTCTGGGGAGCCTATGCGTGCCAAAAGTAGGCCGCTCCTCAGTAGCAGGAAGGTTAAATACGTGGGGCAGCCGATAGCCATGGTCGTAGCCACCGCCCGGAGGGTTGCGCAGCAAGCGGTGCGTAAGATCAAAGTGCACTACGACGAATCCAGGCCCGTTATCGATCTAAATTCGGCACTAAAATCTCGGCTTGTCCATGAATCGTTACACAGCAACACAGCCTTCAATTGGCAATTAGGCGACGAAGAAGCAGTTCAGCAGGCGTTTAGCTGTGCGGATCATATTACATCGATGCAAATAGTGAATAACCGTTTAATAGCGGCACCACTAGAGACGCGAGCGGCCAATGGCAAATATGACGAAGCGACAGGGCGATACACCCTGTACGCCAACACCCAGAATCCGCACATATTGCGACGAGTTTTGGCGGAAGAGGTAGGTATAGCGCCAGAGCATGAGATCGACGTGGTCTCAAAGGATGTTGGAGGAAGCTTCGGTTCTAAAATATTTGTCTATGGAGAGGAGTGTCTTTGCCTCTGGGCGTCGCGAAAATTAAAAGCCCCAGTGAAGTGGTCCGCAACTAGAGCAGAAAGTTTCGCAGCCGACGTTCACGGAAGAGACCATCTTACGGAAGCAGCTATAGCGCTTGATAAGGATGCTCGTATAACCGCAATCAAAGTTAACACGCTCGCTAATTTAGGCGCGTATCTCTCGCCTTTTGGTTCACTCGTTCCCACATATAACTACGCAATGATGTTGGTAGGTCCGTACTCAATTCCCAACGTGGTTGCAGATGTGACAGGTGTTTATACGAACACCTCACCAGTCGACGCATATCGTGGGGCGGGAAGACCTGAGGCGACATTCGTAGTTGAAACTCTCATTGATAATGCCGCCAGTGAGCTAGGGCTAGATCCGAGTGATTTAAGGTCACGGAATTTAGTCCAACCGGAGCAGATTCCATATCAGACACCGACAGGACTTGTGTTTGACTCTGGAGACTTTCCAGCACACTTTGAAAAAGCGCTCGAGCGTGCCCAATATTTTTCATTTAAAGGGAGGCAGCAGGAAAGCTTAAAGCAGGGCAAGAGGCGCGGTATCGGTATTTCGAACTATGTGGAAGCATGCGCAATAGGGCCCTCCGCTATCGCCGGTGTTCTTGGGGCTGATTACGGTCTATGGGAATCAGCCACTGTTAGGTTCCTACCCACCGCTAAACTAGAGGTTGTTACGGGGTCTCATTCTCAAGGCCAGGGTCACGAAACCACTTTTGCGCAGGTAGCAAGCAGTGTGCTCGGGGTGTCTTTAGAGGATATTTCTGTTCTGCACGGCGATACTCGCTGCACTCCTGTTGGTATGGGAACCTATGGCTCAAGATCTCTCTCAGTTGGTGGTTCGGCCGTTGTGCTAGCCGCCAAAAAATTGGTCGAGAAGGGGCGAGCGATTGCAGCGCATTGTTTTAACTGTCAATCATCGGGAGTCGAGTTTGCATCTGGTGTATTCAAGCGCGCCGACGGTGACGATCAAATTACTATTCAAGAAATAGTGCGTATTGCCTATGCCCCTCATAACTATCCCGAAGATCTGGAGCCTGGGATGGAGGCCACCGCGTTTTACGATCCGAAAAACTTTACCTATCCGTCTGGCACACACATTTGCGAGGTGGAGATTGACCCTGAAACCGGATCAGTAGCCGTGGTTAATTACACAGCGGTCGACGACTTTGGTGTTGTGGTTAACGAGCCTATCGTAGAGGGGCAGTTGCATGGTGGTATTGCTCAGGGTGTTGGTCAAGCGCTATGGGAGCATGTCAAATACGATTGTGAGACGGGAAATTTGATAACTGATTCTTTCAACGAATATGCCTTGCCAAGAGCTGAGTCGCTCCCCTCATTCGATATTTCTTTTACCGAGACGCCTTGTGAGCACAATCCTCTTGGCGTGAAAGGTTGCGGAGAGTCAGGTGCAATAGCCGCGCCGCCAGCGGTAATGAATGCGATTTACTCCGCACTGGGAGAGCGCGTATCGATGCCCGCTACGCCTGAAAAGGTTTGGCGCTGTATCAAACGATCTGTTGGGAGTGCGTGAACATTTCATCAACATTTCACAGCCCTGAAACAATCGCCGATGCTGAAGCAATTTATCGTGAGTCGAAACATCCGATCTACCTTGGCGGCGGTCAAGAGGTGGTGCTACGTCTCCAGCGTGACCTTGAACACGTCTCAGATTTAATAGAGCTATCCAATATCAATGAGTTGCATGGTATTTATGCAGAAGGCCCCACCCTATCAATTGGTGCGGGCGAGACCCACGCTGCAATAGCTAGGTCAGTTGTAGTTGCTCAAAAAGTGCCCGTATTGAGCGAGCTTGCCTCAAATATTGGTGATTCACAAACTAGAAATAGAGGAACGATAGGTGGCGCAATAGCGTCCAAAACGCGGTCTTCCGACTGGAACGCGGCTTTGCTTGCCCTAGACGCAATGATCCATACAACGAAAAATAGTCACATGGCTGAGGATTATTTTGCCAACGGAGGTCCAACAGAGGGGGAGCTCATAACCAAAATATGCTTTGAAATTCCCTCTAAAGGCATTTACCTGAAACACACTAGAGCATCTAGCACCGATGCTGTGGTGGGCGTGTTGGTGACCAGATTTGAAAAAAGGTGTCGGGTCGCTATTGTCGGGCATCAGCGAGTAGCCTTTCTATGTCCATCGCTAGAGGCTGCTTTGGTTTCAAGATTTCATCAAGATGTGTACGACCACAGTCACATTCCTGAGGACAGGTTTAGTCACCGCGCCGAGGCAAGTTTGGATTACCAGCTAAATCTAGTAGAGGTCCTGTGCAAAAAAGCGATCAAGGGTTGTGCTTGAGTCACCGCCTCTGGCAATCCCGTTCAATTGAGGAGTCATAAAATCTGCTCTGAGATACGTGTGGCAGGCTGATATTTCATCCAAGGCATACTCGGCCTGCCGCAATTTAGTCAGATGTGAGTTCAGTTTTTGCTGCCGTTCAGAATGCCGCGAAAGGGCTGAGGCCGTCAGTCCCGCTTCTGGGGCTGGGGGTTTATGGCTACCTCGTCACGCCGCTTCATGACCATGAAAAGTTCGATCATCCACGCCGGGTTTGCGGAGAAGTGCCGCGGCTGGTTTGGACGCTGCCAGTCTTCGGTATGGGGCACAGCGGCGAGTAAAA
>CABYEX010000061.1 GCA_902518075.1 Halieaceae bacterium
ACGCGGACATCATCTGCCTGCAGGACACCCGTTGCGCAGAACACATGCTCACCGGGAATGTATTCTTTCCGGATCACTACAACCCGTACTTTCTGGATCATTACGACGACCCACGCCTCAATGGCGTCGCCATCTACTGCAAGCAACTGCCCAAAGCCATCATCTGGGGTCTGGGGTTCGAGGCGTTTGACTCTCAAGGCCTCTACATTCAGGCAGATTTTGACGAGATCAGCGTGGGTTCGGTGCTGGTGCCCAGCGGCAAGGGCGGCCCTGAAGCCATGGCCAGCAAGCTGGACTTTCTTTCACAGCTGAGCAGCCACCTCGAGAAAGTGCGCCATAAACGCCGTGGCTATATTCTCTGTGGTGGCTGGGAGCTCATGGCGCATCATGCCGATGCGGAGGACGCCGGGAACAGTCCGGCATTACCTGGGTTGTCACCCTCGGAACGTGGTTGGTTGCTGGGCCTCTATGACAGCGGTTATGCCGACGCTTACTCCCTGACTGATCAAGAGCCGGGCGCCTATACCTGGTGGCCTGATGGCGACGATGCAGGCGGTCTGCGTACCGATACCCACATTATCTCCGAGCTTCTGGTGGGCCAGGTTGAGCGCGGTACCATCTTTGACGAGCAGGCATTCTCACACCACGCTCCGGTAATCATAGATTACGACTTGAGCCTTTAGCCTGCGCTGAGCGCGGCCCGCTGTGCGGCAGTGATGGCCTCACCAGCGGAAAAAGCCAGCGCGAGAAGACCCGTCAGTTCCTCCTGACTGAAGGTGGCGCCCTCCGCGGTACCCTGCACCTCGATCAGACCACCCTGCTCCGTCATCACCACATTCATGTCGCTGTCCGCTGTGGAATCCTCAGCATAATCAAGGTCCGCTACGGGCAAGCCATTCCAGACACCGACAGACACTGCTGAGATCAAATGCTTCAGCGGATCGGCGTCCAGTTCACCCGCGCGCTGGAGGTGGTTCAGCGCATCAACGACCGCCACACAAGCTCCCGAAATCGCAGCGGTGCGGGTGCCGCCATCTGCCTGAATCACATCACAATCTACGGTGATTGTGCGCTCTCCCAACATTTTAAGATCCAACGCGGCTCGCAAGGAGCGACCAATCAGTCGCTGAATCTCAACCGTTCTGCCACCCTGCTTGCCGCGCGCCGCCTCTCGGTCCATCCGCGACCCGGTGGAGCGTGGCAGCATGCCGTACTCAGCAGTCAACCACCCTTCGCCCTTGCCTCGCAGAAAACCGGGTACGCCGGTGCTCACGCTCGCCGTACAAATCACCTTTGTCTGCCCAAAAGACACCAAGACCGAGCCCTCAGCATGGCAGGTGTACCCCCGTTCAAACTGAATGGTCCGCATGGCGTCCGGGGCGCGACCACTGGGCCTGTCGAGCGGTGTGTCCATAACGGTTCTCCTACTGTGGATAACGTTCAGCCCAAGTCACTGCTGTTACACTTAGTAGTACTAATGGTCGAGGAATAACGGTGACTCAGAGTATGACGGGCTTTGCCCGCGGGAGTGTAACAACGGGGGCCCTGACGGTCACCGTGGAGTGCCGCTCTGTCAACAATCGCTACCTGGACCTGCAGTGTCGGATGCCGGACACACTGAGAAGTATGGAGGGCAGTTTGCGCGAGCAGGCAGGGACGTTTTTTGCTCGCGGCAAGCTCGAGATGCTGGTGCGCGTCTTGGATGGCGGCTCAGGCATTCCCGCCACAGTGAATAGTGAACGGCTCTCGGCCCTCAAGGCCGCCCTGCTAAAGGTTGCCGGTGAGTTCCCCGATGCCGCGGCGCCCGACCAGCTCGCGCTAATGCTCTCACCAGGCGTGCTAAGCGAACCCGAGACCGATCTGGAAGCGCTACAAAGCGCGACCATCGATGCCGCCAGACAATGCTTCGAGGGCCTGCGTGAGCAGCGAACGCAGGAAGGCGAAAAGCTGGCCGCGTTGATTCAGCAGCGATCAGATGCAATGCGGGGGCATCTCGCCGCGCTCCGGAAACAGCTGCCGGACCTGCAAACAGCCCATCGACAACGCCTGATCGATCGGCTGCAATCGCTCGACATCGAAGCAGAACCGATGCGGCTGGAAGAAGAAATCGTATATGTACTGCAGCGGGCAGATGTTGACGAGGAAATGGATCGCCTGGACGCGCATCTTGATGCCATTGAATCAGCTTTGCAGAGTAGCTCACCGGTCGGCAGGCGACTGGATTTCCTGATGCAGGAGCTCAATCGCGAAGCCAATACGCTGGGCTCAAAATCCACCGCGCTCAGTACCACTAATGTGACTGTGGAGTTCAAAGTGTTGATCGAGCAAATGCGCGAGCAAATCCAGAACATTGAGTAAACTTTGATTGTGAATGCATCGAGAGGACAGCTGTTAATCGTGTCTGCGCCCAGCGGCGCGGGAAAGACTTCCCTGATCAAAGCATTGATGAAACAAGATCAGCGGGTTGAAGTTTCCGTGTCGCACACGACCCGACCGCAACGTTCCGGCGAAGTAGAGGGCGTCAATTATTTCTTTATCTCGACTGAAACTTTCCATGAGATGCGTGAGGCCGGCGCCTTCTTTGAATCTGCAGAGGTCTTCGGCCATTTCTATGGCACCAGCCTGACCCAACTGGAGGCTAGGCTCTCCGACGGCGCAGACGTGATTCTAGAAATTGACTGGCAAGGTGCTCAACAAGTAAGAAAGTTGCTGCCCGACAGCGCCTGGCTTTTCCTCCTGCCGCCCTCGCTCGAGGCGCTCAAGTCGCGACTGCAGGCGCGTGGTCAAGACGACGAAGACACCATCGAAATAAGGATGCGTGCCGCGCGGGATGAAATGTCGCATTGGGATGAGGCCGACTATCTGATTATTAATGACCAGTTCGACTCGGCGCTGGAGGCCCTGCAGGCGCTGGTGCGCTCTTTGCGGCTACGCACCGGTCAACAGCAGTCAGCACTTCAGAATCACATCGAGGATCTGCTCAACTAGTTTGTTCGTAAGGGTAAGCACCCTGGCATTATTGACGGTGTCGAGGAGGTGCAAAGCGCTTCGCTACGTTATACTACTCGCCCGCGTTGACTAGCGGTGAGTGATAAGGAGACCACGCTGTCATGGCGAGAATTACTGTTGAAGACTGTTTGGATAATGTTGATAACCGATTTGAATTGGTCATGTTGGCCGCCAAGCGCGCCCGACAGATGGCAATCGGGGGTCGCGACCCACTCGTCGAGGACGACTCAGACAAGGCCACGGTCATAGCGCTGCGAGAAATCGCCGAGGGTTTGATTACCCCCGAAGTCCTCGCCCGCGAGAGCGAAATCGAAGCAGAGGAAGAACTGGCGGCCAGCTTCGAGACGCCCATCCTCTGATCACGGGATCCGCTGGCGGTGGTGGCAACAACACTCCAAGCACTCAGCGGATCTCTCCCCGGCATTGGCACCCGGCTGGGGCAAAAGCCCTCTGCACATAACATTCCCCGAGAGAGGCACTCTGCCAATAGCTCGCTCGCAGCTTTCGAGCAGCTGATTGCCGACTACCTTCCCCTGGAACAGGCGCAGCTGGTTAGGCGCGCATACTATTACTCTGAGCAAGCTCACTACGGTCAAACCCGGCGTAGCGGAGAGCCCTACGTTACCCATCCACTGGCTGTAGCCAGCATTCTCGCTCGCATGCACATGGATGCCCAAAGCCTGATGGCCGCCCTGCTGCATGATGTGATTGAGGACACGGGCGTCAACAAAGAAGACGTTGGTGCCCAGTTTGGCGAAGAGGTCGCGGAGCTGGTCGATGGTGTCAGCAAGCTGACCCATGTCGAATTTGATTCGGTGGAACTGCGCCAAGCCGAGAACTTCCAGAAAATGACGCTGGCGATGGCGAAAGATATCCGCGTCATCCTCGTCAAGCTGGCGGATCGCCTGCACAACATGCGCACGCTCGGCGTACTGAACCGAGAGAAAATCAAGCGCATCGCCAGTGAGACGTTGGATATTTACGCCCCCATTGCCATGCGTCTGGGTATGAACGAAGTGCGCATGGAGTTCGAAGATTTAGGCCTTAAGGCGCTCTACCCCATGCGTGCCAGACGGCTCGAAGCTGCGCGAAAGTCGGCAAGTGGCAACCGTAAGCAGCTTATTGACCAAATTCGCGACCAGTTGAGCCAGACCCTGAACCGCGAAGGGCTCAATGCCACCGTCGTGGGACGGGAAAAGCACCTCTACAGTATTTACAACAAGATGAAGGCCAAGCGGAAATCCTTCTCCCAGGTGATGGATATCTTTGCCTTCCGGCTGATTGTCGATTCTGTCGATGACTGCTACCGCGCTCTGGGAATGGTGCACAGCCTCTATAAGCCGGTGCCCGGGGAGTTCAAGGACTACATCGCCATTCCCAAAGCAAACGGTTACCAGTCTTTGCACACCGTGTTGAAGGGCATGCACGGTGTGCCGATTGAAATCCAGATCCGAACCCACGAAATGGAAGATATGGCCAACAACGGCATTGCCGCTCATTGGCTTTATAAGAGCGAGGAAACGGGAGCGAGTATTTCCCACACCCGAGCGCGGGAGTGGGTTCAAGGCCTGCTGGAAATGCAGCAGCGCGCCGGCGATTCGCTGGAGTTCATCGAAAACGTCAAAATCGATCTTTTCCCGGACGAGGTGTACGTCTTTACGCCGCGCGGAGACATTCTTGAGCTACCCAAGGGATCCTGTGCACTCGATTTTGCCTACGCCGTACACAGCGATATTGGCA
>CABYEX010000062.1 GCA_902518075.1 Halieaceae bacterium
GGCAAACCCATAAGACTCGTGCTTGCCTCTCGCAAGGTAGAGGATCTGGAGGCGATGGCGGGGGATGTACGAGAGGCGCTGCTCTCTTACTCCGGGGTGTTTGACGTCTCTGACAGTTTCGACAGCCCCCGGGACGAGTTAGTGCTGGAGTTAAAACCAGCAGCGGAAACATTAGGCGTTGGTTTGGTGGATGTGGCGCGACAAGTGAGGCAGGCATTCCACGGTGCGGAAGCGCAGCGCATCCCCAGAGGGAGAGAAGACGTCAAGGTCATGGTGCGGTATCCCGAGATAGAGCGGCTCGCCATTGCTAATTTGAATGATATGTATATCCGTACGCCCGGCGGCGGAGAAGTGCCTTTTGAGGCCGTAGCCACCTATCGGGTCGAAGCCGGTTACCAAAAACTGGAGCGACTCGATCGCCTGCGCACGTTGGAAGTTGAGGCGGACGTTGAGGCCAACGGTTCGCCTCCGCGCGCGATTGTGCAGTCTGTATTCCGCGATTACTTACCGAAGTGGCAACAGCAATACCCTGATCTGTTTGTAAACCTCGATGGGGAATTGCAGGAAGAAATCGAGTTTCGCGAGGCCACCGTGCGGCTGATGGCGCTCGCCATGATGGTGATCTACGCCCTGATGGCGGTGGCCTTCCGCTCCTATTGGCAGCCGTTGTTGATTCTGACCGCCGTTCCATTCGGTCTCATGGGGGCCATCTTCGGTCACATGATTCTGGGTTGGCAGGTCAGTATGTTTTCCATTATGGGGGTGACGGCCTGTGCTGGCGTCGTGGTCAACGACAATCTGGTGCTCATTGATCGTATTAATCGACTCCGGGAGGAGGGCACGGAATTGGTGACGGCACTGCTACAGGCGGGCGAAGATCGCTTCCGGCCGATCATTTTGACCTCGATGACTACCTTTGTTGGCCTCTTGCCCATCATGTCCGAGACCAGCGTTCAGGCACAGTTCCTGATTCCCATGGTGACATCGCTGTCTTTTGGCGTGTTGTTCGCGACGGGGATCACACTGGTGCTGGTGCCGGCGCTGTATTTAATCGCTGAGGACGCGCGCGCGTTAAGAGCGAGATGGTTTGGGGCTAAAAAGAGCACTCCGGCGTTATCTACCCCGGCTAGCTGATTCCAAAAGGTTCCATCCAGGGTTTCAGGCGTTTTTCGGACCTGCCGCCACAATCGCTTCGCTGACGTCAAAGTTGGTAATATTTTCGAGGAACAGTGCTGCCAATTGGCTCGCCTGCGCTTCGTACGCCTCATCATTAGCCCAGCCCGCCTTCGGATCAACATACTGGTCGTCCACCCCCGGGACGCTGACGGGATAATCCAGGTTGAGGCTTTCGATGTGACGGGTCTCGACACCCAGCAACACGCCGTCCTGAGCTGCCTTCACCACCGCGCGGGTCACGGGGATCGGAAATCGTGATCCCGAGCCGCCGGGCGCGCCGGAGCCGCCCGTCCAGCCGGTATTAATGAGATATACCTGGCTATCGAAGTCTTCGATCCGTTTGATCAACAGTTCGGCATAGTCACCCGCTGGTCGAGGCATGAAAGGCGCACCAAAGCAGGTTGAGAAAGTGGGGTTGATACCCGCCGCAGCGCCGACCTCGGTGGAGCCAACCCGCGCGGTGTAACCCGAGAGAAAGTGAAACGCTGCGGCCTCTTTTGACAAGATCGAGATCGGAGGCAGCACGCCAAAAACGTCACAGGTGAGAAAAATGACGCACTTGGGCTCGCCACCAGAGTTGGTCTCCGAGCGCTTCTCAACATGTTCCAGTGGGTAACAGCAGCGGCCATTCTCGGTCAGACTGGTATCGCTATAGTCTGCCTGCCCCCCATCATCCAGCACCACATTTTCAATGATGGCACCGCCGCGAATCGCGTCCCAGATAACCGGTTCATTTTTGCGGCTCAGATCGATGGTCTTGGCGTAGCAGCCGCCCTCGATATTAAAGACGGAGCCTTTGGACCAACCGTGCTCGTCATCACCAATAAGGTAGCGCTCCGGGTCCGCTGACAAGGTGGTCTTGCCGGTGCCCGACAAGCCGAAGAACAATGTGGTGTCGCCATCTTCGCCAATATTGGCGGAGCAGTGCATGGGCATGACATCTTTCTCGGGGAGCAGGAAATTCTGTACCGAGAACATGGCTTTTTTCATCTCGCCTGCGTAACGCATCCCCGCGATCAATACTTTTCGCTGACCGAAATTGATGATGACGGTGGCGTCCGAGTGGGTGCCATCTCGCTCGGGGTCACAGACAAAGTCTGCCACATTGAGAATCTTCCACTCCGGCTTGTTGGCCGGGTTGTAAGTGTCAGGGCGGATGAACATGTTGCGGCCAAAGAGGGACTGCCAAGCTGTGGCGGTAACGACTTTTACGGGTAGGTAGTGTTCGCTATGCTCCCCTACGTGCAGGTGCTGCACCCAGATTTCTGATTGATTGGTGTGCGATTTGACCCGCTCCCAGAGGGCATCAAAACGATCTGCATCAAACGGCCGGTTGACGCCGCCCCAGTCGATGGCGTCCTCGCTGGAGGCCTCTCGGACGACAAACCGATCCGCCGGAGAGCGGCCGGTTCGTGCGCCCGTCTCGACACGCAATGCGCCGGTATCGGATAACACGCCCTCGCCCCGTGCCAGAGCCATGTCAATCAGTTCAGTTGAAGAGAGACCGGAGTGAATATCCGGGGTCGATATGGCAGCTTCGCTCATGTTGGGTTCCGTGCTGAGTACTATCTATTCTGCTGTTAAGCATTTTTTTCAATTCGATGCGTCTACGTCATCGATTCAATGCAGCGTTGTCCCTGCGCTCTGAGGGGGCAATACCTCTCGACCAAAGCGATAGGTCGTGCCGCACAATTCACAGGTCATCGTGATTTCGCCTTGTTCAGCGAAGATCTCCTCTCGCTCCAATTCGGGCAACAGGGATATCGCGTCGGCGCTTCGCTCACGACTGCACCTACATTTAAACAAAATGGGGGCCGGTGGGTATACCGTTACGGTTTCCTCCTGATAGAGCTTGAATAACAACGCTTCTGGCGTTAGGCCCAACAGTTCATCAGCTTGTACCGTCTCGGTCAGTAAACACAGTGTCGACCACTGCTCACTGCGTTCTTCACCATCTGTAAGTTGCGCAGGTAACTGCTGCAGCATGAGTCCGGCGCTGTGGGCTGCATCAGAGGCGAGCCAAAACCGCGTGCCCAACTGCTCACTTTGTGAGAAGTAATCCTCTAGTGCCCATGCGAGGGTACCGCCTTGCAACGCAATGATGCCCTGATACCGTTGCCCCGCCTCACGCTCCACGGTCAAGACCAGTTGCCCGTCTGATAGCAGGGTCATGGGATCATCGGCCTCTGCGTTGAGGTCGCCTTGAGCAATGCCGC
This sequence comes from Halieaceae bacterium, assembly GCA_902518075.1. The sequence goes on from CABYEX010000062.1 coordinate 3,393, forward strand.
GGATGTGGCGCTCACTGGAACATTCGACCATGACCAGAGATACCGCTTGTTTGCTGCGCGCCTGCAAAATAATGCGGCCTTCGTATTTAAGATTGTTGCTGATCAGCACGGCGGCGGCTGCAAATTCACCCAGCAGGCGCTTCAGCGTTGCGCTGTAGGCCTGATTGGCTAGCATATCGGTCAGCGCACCTGATATTTGCACCGATTCGCCACGCACGTCCACGCCGTCAAACAGGAAGCGTCGACTGCTGTCGGCAGGGTGGCTCATGGCGAGGAAACACTCTTCATAGAGGCGTGTAGGATAACGGGATTGATACCCTGCCCCAATCTGATTATTGAATGTCTGTTATTCGTCTATCGCGCCGTCATCGACTGAATCAGGCCGCTCAGGAGGCCGCGCTGGAGCGTCTTGCCGCACACTTCGGCGACGCGCTGGGTGCCTCGGTCGCACGAGAGGTGCAAACGATTCAGTTTGATGGGAAGGGGTTCTCGGGCACCGTCACCTTGGATGATGAGCGCGTTGTCGGTGAGGTCCGTTTGGGACTAATAATGCGACCCCTGAAAGGGGTCATCACCAGAGAGATTGAAGCGGGGCTGGATCACTATCTCGCCGACTGAGCGAGGCGGACAACCCTACAGGTCTTAACTCGCCGCCGCCTTGACGCGGGCGTTGAGTCGGCTCTTGTGGCGGGCTGCCTTGTTCTTCTTGATGATGCCGCGGTTCGCCATTCTGTCGATCACGGGTACGGCCGAATCATAGGCGGCGCGGGCGTCGTCGGCATTACCCGTGTCGGCTGCCGCGATAACCTGCTTAATCTTAGTGCGAACCAGCGATCTTAGGCTCGCATTGTGCGCGCGACGCTTGTCGTTTTGACGCGCCCGTTTTCTTGCTTGGGGTGAATTAGCCACCGTTGTGCTCCAAAGGGTCCAAAAAAGGCCGCGAATGATCTGAGATACACGGTTTAATGTCAACTGCAGAGGGGTCCGGCCCTTCGATAATAGGGTGTTTTACCCGTTTACCAGCCCAACCAGATCAGAATCCAGCCGAGCAGGGCGCAACCCACTGAAGCGCCTGCTTTATCGAGCCGGAACAGGGCGTAGCCGTAACCCACCGGCGGGAGCAGCAGGGCAAACATGCCCCAGGCATATTCTTCCCGCCAGGCGGTAATGAGCAGCAGGATCCAACTGATCAGCAGTGACGCCGCACCGAGCGTCGTTAAAAAGGAACTTGAAGCTT
>CABYEX010000063.1 GCA_902518075.1 Halieaceae bacterium
TTAGATGGTGCCCAGGGGCGGAATCGAACCACCGACACGAGGATTTTCAATCCACTGCTCTACCAACTGAGCTACCTGGGCAAAATAGGGGCGTACAGCGTGAAGGCCGCGTATTAAACCCGCGCACCCTCCACGCGTCAAGTAACGCGAGGCCTGGTGTTAGGCTGGTATCGGTTTGTTCGGGTCTTCTGCGGAGATGCTGCCAGTGTCGGGCTCTGCCGATTGATGATCCGAGGCCAGTAGCGCGTAGATCGCAGGCAACAACACCAGCGTGAACAGTGTACCGATCAGCATACCGATCACTAGAATAAAGCCGATGCTGTTACGTGCCTCGGCGCCAGCACCTTCAACTAACACCAGCGGGAAGTGACCAAAAACCGTGGCACCGGTGGTCATGACCACTGGTCTGAGCCGGTAAAGTGAGCCAGCTTTGATCGACTCCAGCTTGGTCAGCCCTTGTGCCTGCGCTTGGTTGGCAAACTCCACAATCAATATCGCGTTTTTGGAGATGAGCCCCACCAGCGTGATCAGCCCCACCTGCGAGTAGATGTTGATCGTGGTGAAGCCGGTAAAGGTGATCACCATCGCGGCAAAGAGTGCCAGCGGTGCCGAACCGAGCAGAATAATCAGTGGGTCACGAAAGCTGTCGAATTGGAGCGCCAGCACTAGGAACACCATGATCAAGGAGAGCCCCAGCACATTGACCATGGTATTCCCTTCGCGCCGAATCTCCCGGGATTCGCCGGTGTAGTCCAGCACATATCCGGGCGGCAGCAGCTCGTCGGCTAATCCCTCCACATAGGTCAGCGCCTGATCTTTGGTATAGCCTGGAATCACGCCACCAAAGAGCTTGAAGCTACTCTTTTGCTGGAAACGGGTGAGTGCTCGGGGTTCGGTATTGCGCTGCAGCACAGCGAAGGTACCAAAAGGCACCTGCTCTCCGGAGGGCAGTACCACGGGCGTATCCAGCAGTGCCTCGGGCGAAAACTTGAAGCCCTGCTGCAGCTGGGGGATGACCCGGTAGGCGCGTCCGCGCTCGTCGTACCGCGTGATATAACCCTCAGAGACAAATAGGTCCATTTGAGAGGTCAGGTCTCCCAACGTCATGTCGAGGTCCGACATGCGGCCTTTGTCCAGTTGATACTCCACCGCCAGTAAATCCATCTTGAGGCCGCTCTCAAAAAAGTAGAACAGCCCCGACGTCATCGCGCGTCCTGCCATGGCGTTGGCAACGCGGCGCATGTTTTCGAGGGAGTCGCTGGAGGTGACGACCACCTCGAGATCGTACTGACCCGCGGTAGGCAGAGAAGGTTGCGCTGAGGGAAACGCTGTGACGGTAGGCACAGCTTTGAGTCGCTCACTCATGGCAGGTAGCAGCTCATGGGTGCTGACATCTCGCTCATCGGGCGAGACAAATTCCTGGCCGCCAAATCCTAATCCAGGATTAATGCTTTGCCAGATATAGGTAGCGGTGGGTTCCGATAGCATTACGTCGACCGCATCGACAAAGCCGCCCACTGTTTCCTTCATGGAAGCTTCTGGCGCGGCTTCGACTATCAAGGAGATGCTGCTGGTATCCTCAACTGGCGAGAGTTCTTTCAATGAGAAAAGGTAGAGTGGCACGACCAATAGGGATAGGAAAAGCCCTCCTGTGACCAGCTGCCATCGCCAACGAAGCGAAAAATCCACCACGTTGCCATACTTAGCTGCGATGCGCTCGAAGCGGTCATTGACCCATCGCGTCATAAGGGTTTCATGGCCTTTGTCTGGGCAGACCCATGCACTCACTATCGGCGACAGCGTGATCGCGACAAAGCCCGATATGACAACTGCAATGGCCAAGGTGAAGGCAAACTCTCGAAAAAGCACCCCGGAAAGACCAGAAAGGAATCCGATCGGTGCATACACCACCGCCAGCGTCATCGTCATGGCAATGATGGGGGAGAGTAGCCGACGGGAGGAGGCGAGAGCCGCCTCTTTTCTGGACATGCCCTCCCGCAGGTTCCGGGCGACGTTCTCCACCACCACAATGGCATCATCCACCACCAAGCCGACCGACAGCACAATCGCCAGAATGGTCAGCAGATTCATAGAGAACCCGATTAAGGAGATCGCCGCTGTAGCGCCCAGAATAGAGATGGGAATAGTTAGTAGTGGCACCAGAGCGCTGCGTGCGGAGCCCATCAGGGCCAGAACCACCAGGCCCACCAGGAGGATGGTCTCTCCCAGCGTGCTGAAAATCTCTGCTACGGCCTCGCGCATGTAGCGCGAATTGTCAAAAGGAATAAACAGCTCGAGATCTTCCGGGAGTGATTCGTTGATCTCAGCTACGGTCTTGTACAGAGCGTCGCCCACCACGATTTCGCTGGTGCCCGGTTCGGGGTATACCCCGACGAATACAACTTGATCCTGATTGTAGCGATCGAGGCTATTGAGTTCCGTCGTGCCAATTTCGATTTGCGCGACATCGCCTAAACGGATATCCACATCGCCCTCTTTTTGTATCAGCATGTTGGCGAAGTCGGAGGGAGTTTTGGCCTCACTGTTGGTTTTCAGGTTGACCCGCTGCGAGGTGCTCTCGGTGCGTCCAAAGGTGCCGATGACGTTATTGCGTCGCAGTGTGTCCGCGACGTCCGCGGTACTGACGTCCAGCGCCGCCATCTTCCAGGGGTTGAGCCAAATTCGCATCGACTGCTGCAGGCCGTAGTTCTCGACGCGCTCCACGTCTGATATCGCCGCCAGTCTGGGCAGGATGTCTCGCTGGATAAGATCACTGACACCAGCATAGGTCCGCTCTGGTGGGATCCGCAGCGCCAGGTAAAAGCTCGCATATGGGGTGTCGGCACGACTGATTTGTATCGAGGGATCTTCTGTGCCCTCTGGCAGTTCAAAGCGTATCTGGCTCAGTCGCGTTGACAGGGTAGAAATGACCTCGGTCGTGTCTTGATTTAGCTGTAGCCACAGGGTGACAGTGCTGGTGCCGGCGGTGGTGACTGATTCGATGTAGTCCAGCCCTGGCATGCTGCTGGCGGCCCGCTCAATCGGCTCCGTCACGAAGCCTTGTACGGTGTCGGCGCTGGCTCCCGGATATACCGTAACGATCGCAATGGACGAGCTCTCTATCACCGGAAAGGAAATAACCGGAAGATCTACTGCCGATCGAATTCCGATGAGCAACAGACTCAGACAAACTACAACCGCCACCACCGGCCTCTTTATGAAAAGGTCAGTCCATCGTGGCGATGACGGCAGATGGATCATTGGTGTGCGGGAAGGGCCTGAACTGCGACGAAGAGGTCGTCCTCCAGCTTGAACGCTCCTCTATTGGCGACGAACTCGCCGGGGGTCATCTCTCCACTTATAAAAAGCTTGTCATGGCCCTCGCCGCGGACTTCTACTCGCCGGATGCTGGCGCGATGTGGAAGGAAAGCATCTGCCTCGGCCTCTTTTACGACAAATACGTGTGCACCATGGACGTCCCAGCGCACGCTGCGTTTGGGCACCGACATCAGGTTCTCCAGGGGACCAGTATCTATTGCCACTTGTACCAGCGAGCCATGCTTGAGCGCAGGCGCCTTGAGTTCAGCGCGGACGTCGTAGGTCCGAGTTTTCTCAGAGAACGCAGCGGAGACCGCGATGACTCTGGCAGGCGCGGCAAAGAAGCCGTTGACGTCACGGATCTCCACGGTGTCCCCGACCACAATATTGGCGAGGCCTTGCGGGACCTTAAAGTCAATCCATCGGCTGGCTGTCAGGCCCGTGAGGGTCGTGAGCACCTCGCCGAAGCGCATTAAGTCGCCAACACGCTGCGTGTAAATACCCATCGTGCCGGCAAAGGGCGCGCGCACTGTCATGCGACTCAGGCGCGCCTCAAGTACCGCTATCTGTGCCGTCAGCGACAGCTTACGGGCTTTGAGGATATCCAGCTGATCTTGAGAAACCAGTGAGTCCGCCTCTAGCGTGAGATTTCGCGATAACTGGGTTTCAACGAGGTTCAGGTCGGCTTGTAGCGCGTCTCGTTGCGCTTCGACGTCGTCATCAAATAGCACCAGCACCTCGGCACCAGCAGAGACCGTCTCGCCGCTTCGATACGGGAGTTGCACGATCCGGCCGGGTGTTTCTGCTGAGATGACAAGATGCTCTGGTGACTGCACGGTGCCGCTCAGAAGCCGAGTGGGCTGCCACTCGTCAGCCTCGGCTCTGGCAACGGTGACCGTCTCGTAGGCGGGCGGGAAGCTCTCCATAAACGCCATGGCCTGCGAGATCTGCACAAACTTGATCCCGGCCAAAGTAGCCGTGACAAAGCCACATACCGAAACAGTAATGACCCAAGGTTTCGCATTCATTGTCTGCATTCCAGTATCGAAGTGCGGCCAACGAGTTTGCAGTACAGCATGATCAAGTGGTTATTCACTAGGCGGCACATAGCCTTCGGCCTGATCGAAGTCCTCGCCAGCCAGAAACTTGTCCATCTCACCCATCAGGTACTTGCGCGCTTCCGGATCCATCAGGCTGAGGTGCTTTTCATT
>CABYEX010000064.1 GCA_902518075.1 Halieaceae bacterium
CAATTAATTATCTCCTGTTATGACGAGAGTTTGGGCAGGGGAGGCATAGGTTCGCCCGCTTGTAATTCACTCACTCGTGACGCAAATGGAAGTCTGGTGGAAATCTTTGGGGGGTATCAAAACCTTGGGTTGCATGAGGTAGATGGGATCGACTTGAATATCGAGTATGGGTTTCCGTTTTTTTCCGGCTACGTTGATTTCAACTATTTTGCCACCAAGCTTTTAAACCGAACCATTGAAGACGATATTTATGGGGATGTTAATTTTGATTGCCTCGGATACTTCAATGGTGATTGCGACAATCTGATTGACTATCCAGTTTTTGACTTCAAACACCGAATGACGATCGGTTATTCGGTCGGCGATATTGAGTTACAAGCCGTCTGGAAGTTTGTGTCGGCGCTTGACGACGGTGACGACGACGTCGAATATTTTAGAGAGAAGATAGATGCATACTCTCTCATCGATCTTTCAGGCCGATATACCATCAATGAAAACTTATCGTTAACTTTAGGGGTCAAAAATGTTCTAGATGAGCAACCTCAGGCGATAGGGTCGAATTCTTGGGAGTGGTTAAAAGAAGATATCGGCGTATTCAGCAACACCTACACGCAATATTACGATGTCTTCGGACGTACCATGTTCCTCAAATTGACTGGACGGTTCTGAATTGCCTGTGATGTTGAGGCAAATAAAACGTCTTTATATGGCTGTGGCTGGCTTGAGATTGTCTGTAGCCCAGTTCCGCGTCGCCTTACTTACCGTCTTGTTGGGGTGTTTGTTTGCCACGCCCTTGACTCATGCAGATGTTCTGGCTGTAAATACGGGTAAATATCGTTCTGGTGATACGGTGTTAGATGTCCCTTGCGAGCTTATAGGCACTGGTCGATTGAGGTATCCGCCCAAGGCGAGAAAATTTAAGTACGTGGGTCAGGTTATCGTTGGTTTTTCAGTGGCAAAAGACGGTTCGGTGTCTGGCGCGCGAATCGCGGATGCAGATCCTCCGGGTATATTTGAGAGATCTGCGCTATCTCACATAAGAACCTGGAAATACAAGCCGCCAACTGTTAACGGCAAAGTTGTGCAGGTTGATGACATCTATGTTCGACTTACTTTTCAGCCGGATCGGTGAAAAATGCGAACTAAGACTCAGCTGTTAACGCTCACCATCATCGGAAACCTTCTCATAGCCGCTATTTTTCTGGGCCTGTCAGAGTTCAGGGCTCAAAAACAGCAAACGGCGAGCCTCGCTGCCTCAGCGGGACTTTACCAGCAGGCTTGGGACACCATGGCCAATGATGCTTTTGCCCAAGGTATTGGGGCCTGGCACCCTCAGACGGGAAATCTTGAGAAACGTGATATTTGGAATGAGAACTCCACTTTTGAGTTTCCTGAGGGCACGGACCCCGGTGTGGCTTTTGAAAATCCATTGTTCAACGCTATACAAAGTGAGGACCAACTGGCTTTAGAGGAGCTGGTAGCGGAGGTTTTTGCTGATGAAATTGACTACGCGTTACTGAGTTTTGTGATTGCACTTGATCCAGCAGGTAATGTGCTGCACTGCACGAGCAGCTTTGAAGATTTCGGGATAGATCCGTGCTCAGACACCGCTGTTTACAACTTTTCAATCGCAGCTGATAAACCCACCAAGTTGGGTGCTTTGAGAATCGCCAGAGGGATTTCAAAAAGGGAGGTCGTTGAAATAAGAGACCAAACTGGTGAGTTACAGAGCACTCTAAACGATGCCTTATTCATCGATCTTTTGTCCGGCGATCGCAAGGTCGGGACCTTCGTATTGGGCAAAAATTATTTCGAGCTGTTAGAGATTTTTGAATATGAGTTTCGTGTCAGGACGCAATTGAGTTTCGGACTTCCAACCCAAGGAGCCCTTGATTCAGCTTCTCACAAGATAATTGGGTTGGGGGATTATTTTGAAGTTGAAGATTTTTCTGAGATTGGAGACTTACCCGGCTTATCCAATAAGACTGTGGCCGTGCTCGAGAAGGATGCGGAAACGTTACTTAAAACGGGCCAGTTCGGGCACTTGGACACTGAGCTAGGCGTAGCAGTTTTTGGTTTTCCATTGAGCACCTATGCAAGAGTTGAACGAGCGCAACTTCTTATCCTAAAAAATGAATCAGGTGCAGTTGCGGAAGCCCAACAGGATTTTGTCGCCACCATGGGCATTGCAGCGGCTGTATTTGCTTTGCTGGTGGGTCTAGTAACTATATTGACCGGTTATGCCTTCGGTGGAATTAGTCGCGCTGTTGATGTCCTCCAGTCTCTAACGAGAGGAGACCTCAACGTCGCCATCCCTGAACACAAGGGTTTCCTTAGATCAGACGATGACGAGGTGAGTCAACTTACTAGCGCGTTTACAAACTATAAGAACCACTTGGTGGAGCTCGAGAGAGTTAAGCAAAGCCAGCTTGAACAGCGTAAATCCCGCGATGCGGTTATCGTCGAGAAGATGAGTAGTCTTGCGTCTCAACTGGAGGGTGACGCGAGAAAGATGATCCTCAAAGACATTGAGGGAATGGAGCGCATTATCTCAGACGAGGATTCAGACCGAGGTGAGGCGGAGTCTAATAAGATGATGACCTACGCCTTCACAAGAATGTCTGACGAAGTTACCTCGCTAATAGACGCCAGAACTGCGGAAATTAAGGAGATCGCAACTAAGAACGAGGAACTTCTGCTGAATATTCTCCCAGGTTCGATCGTTCCCAGAATGTTGGGTGAGGAAAAAACAATCGCCGACTCCTTCGAGGAGTGCAGCATTCTTTTTGGGGATATCGTCGGGTTCACTCCGATGTCCCAAAAAATGGATCCTAAAGCGTTGGTTACGATGTTGAACGAAATCTTTACTAAGTTTGATGATTTCAGTGACGAGCTGGGTTTGGAGAAGATCAAGACGATTGGAGATAGCTACATGGTTGCGTGCGGCGTTCCAACTCCTGACCCAGATCATGCAAATAAAATCGCTGAGATGGGGCTAAAGATGATTCGATACGTCAATGAATACCCCACTATCGCGGGGCAGGTGCCCTCTATCAGGGTAGGTATTCACTCTGGGCCGATAGTTGCTGGGGTGATTGGAAAACGCAAATTCATTTACGATTTGTGGGGAGATGCGGTCAATACTGCTGCGCGCATGGAATCACACGGAGTTCCAAACGTTATTCATATTACCGAGCAAACCGCAAAGAGGTTAGCGCCCAAGTACAGAACTGAGAGCCGAGGTCTGATAGATATCAAGGGTAAAGGGCAGATGGAGACCTTTCTCCTTTATCCATGACCTTTGTTCTGCTATGCATATTTCGGATGAACTAGATCTAGCCTCCTAACACCTTGGCCAGAGTTGCTCGGATCTTTGGACTGTCAGGGCTCTCGTTGCTGCGGAATTTCGCGATGATGTCCCCGTCGCGGGCAACAACATACTTACTGAAGTTCCACCTTGGATACCCTTTTGCCTCACCAAGCGCCTTGAATACTGGATTTGCGTCTTTACCACGAACGGAACTAGTTGCCATTACTGGAAACGAAACTTTGTATTTCCCAAAACAGACTTCAGCGGCGTCTTCCTCGTTATCTTCCTCTTGGAAAAAATCGTCACTGGAGAATCCCAGTACCACAAGTCCCCTATCCCGGTATAGCTGATGCAGCTTTTCAAGCCCAGTAAACTGATGCGTATAGCCGCAATTACTCGCGGTGTTAACAATAAGTAGGGGTTTCTCTCCATAAGCTTCGCAGAAATTCACGACGTCCGTAGTTCCCAATATACGCATCTCATTGTTGAGGTAATCAGGGCAAGCAGCACTGGCACCACCGCCGGCGAAAAGCAAAGTGCTAACAAGAATTACAATATTACGCATTGGCTCTCTCCCTATCATTTGGTTCAGCTTATGGAACGCCGTCAGATCAATATTAACTCAGTATCTGCACTTGCATTCGCATTTCGCTAACGGATATAGGTTTAGCCCCATGGCGCACGACATCGCTACTTGGCGCCTTTCCCTGTAGCTACACTTTTTGGCCCTGGGCTCGTCCTTGCTCTTCATTCTAACCGACTTTCAAGGTACGTTACCGTTGCACTTTACATGGTTTGACCCGCTCTTCTCAGGGGCAGATTCTCGGCTTAAGCAGGGGTTGGGGTTTAAACGCGCGATAAATTCGCTGAGAGATGTGCGGGTGGATATTGCTTGATGACTATAAAGAATAAAACGTTACTCATTATATTTGTTGGCATTGCCTGCCTATTCGCCGCAAATTTTCTTTCCTTTCGTGAGCTGAATGATGCGCATAACGACTACAGCTCGCAAGAAACGTTGG
>CABYEX010000065.1 GCA_902518075.1 Halieaceae bacterium
ATGCAAAGTAGGTGCGTCGGCCGCCAGCGCCTTGTGCACGTCAGTGACAGACGGGAGCACGTCGTACATCACCTCCACGGCTTGCGCGGCTTCGGCTGCAAGCTCGGGCGATGTCGCAGCCACGGCAGCGACTGCCTGCGAATGAAACAGGACCTTTCCCTGCGACATCACCATTGGAACCACATCCTTTAGCGCCAGAGCGCCCTCACCACTACCGAGCATTTGACTACCGGGCTCAACGAGATCCTCCCCGGTCATCACTGCCAACACACCCTCCATCGCCAGCGCCTTGCTGCAGTCGATCGATTTGATGAACGCATGCGCATGGGGGCTCCGTAAAATATGGCCATAGAGCTGGCCCTGCATGTTTAGGTCGGCGCCGTAGCGCGCGCGGCCAGTAACCTTATCGAGACCATCGGGCCGGATGGGGCGCGAGCCAATAATTTTGAATTCCTGATAGGCGTTCATGCTGCCTCCCCGCGTATCGTCTTAGCGGCATCCAACACCGCGCGAATGATCTTGTCGTAGCCCGTACAGCGGCAAAGATTGCCGGCCAACCAGTAGCGCGCCTGCTCCTCGGTGGGATCGGGGTTATGCTCCAATAGCGCCTTGGCAGCAATCACTACACCCGGCGTGCAGATGCCGCACTGTAAGCCGCCGTGCTCCAAGAGCTTCTGTTGAACTGGATGCAGCTCGCCGCCATTAGCCACGCCTTCCACCGTCTGCACTGACTTGCCCTCTACTTCAGCTGCCAGCACCAAACAGGAACACACCAAACGATCGTCCACCAATACTGAGCAAGCGCCGCAGTCACCCGTATTGCAGCCGATCTTGGTACCAATCAGCTCGAGCTCATCGCGGAGCACCTCAGCCAACACCTGACCGGGTGAGCAAAGGAAAGCGGCGCTCTCGCCATTAATGGTGGCCTGCACGGCCATTTTGTTGAGCGGCTTGTTCATGAGCGAGCCTCTGTAATCCGTGCCTGTGCATTGGCAATGGCACGCGACACCAACACCCCCACCACGTGGGTGCGGTACTCGGCCGTGCCGCGCTTGTCGGAGATAGGTGTTGCCGCAGCGCGCGCCGCCGCAACCGCCCCATCGATCGCCGCTTGATCTAGTTGAGAACCCACCACTGCCTGAGCCGCCGCCTCGACTAATAATGCCGTGGGTGCCACCGCGCCAATCGCGACCCTCGCAGCGGTGCAAATGCCTGACTCATCAACCGTGATCGAGACCCCTGCCCCGGCCACCGCGATGTCCATTTCGGTTCGCGGTGTGAGCCGCAAGTAGGCGTCTGAAGTGCCAACCGCAGGCCTTGGCAAGATGAGTTCAACCAGTAACTCGCCGGGTGTCAGTGCATTCTGGTTTGGTCCGACCACGAAATCTTCGACCGCAAGCGTGCGCTCGCCATCGGGCCCCAGAATGCTGCACTGGGCACCATTGACAATCAACGCTGGAATGCTGTCTGCCGCTGGGGAGGCATTGCAAAGATTGCCGCCCGCCGAGCATCGGCCGGTTATCTGAGTCGAACCGATCAAGTTCAGCGCCTCAGCAAGACCAGGAAACAGCGATGGCACATCAGAATTGTGCAGTACATCAAAAGCCGAGGCCGCCGCGCCGATCCGCACAGACGTCTCGTCTATCTCAATCGCGGTCAGCTCGGGAATTTGTTTGAGATCAATGATCCGCGCCGGGTCGCGTGCACCCAACCGGATGCCGACCAAGAGATCAGTGCCGCCGGCAAGCCATGAGCTGGCGCATCCGTCACCGACTACTTGTTGCGCTTCCGACAGGGATGTTGGGGAGATAAATTCCTGAACTGCCATCCGTAAGGACCACTTTGGTTGTTATACGATTCATCGGTCGCAGCATCGCAATGCGCGGTGAGGCAAAGATAGCGCTTTTTAACCCGCTTTTGTCGCAAAAAAGACCCTCGCGTAAGGCTCTCGATCGGGCTTCCCCCTGCAGCGCCTATCACATCAACACCGATTCACATACAGCGTTCCTAGCTCGCCGCGCATATGTCACTGCAGATCGCTAGGCAGGGTCGGTCGGTTTTTTGCGCGCCCAGAAAATGATCGCGTAGAAAAGCCCGATGGAAAGCGGCATGTCGAGGAAGGTCGTCCAAGTGAGCCAAAAATCCTCGGAGAAATTCTCGGCCACGTAATAATTAGCGAGCGCCATCACAATACCGAGGCCACTCATCCCCACGGCAATGCGATTGTGATGGAGCGGCAGCGGCATGTAGCGCTCCATGCGCGCCCCGAAGTAAGCACCTTGCCGGAGGACGCCGTCGATCATGAAGACGCTGGCCGTCAGTAGCCCCAGCACCGTACTCTTCATTTGCACCCAGTAATCGTCCTGCAACGCCAGCGAGAATGCCGCCGAAATCACTAACATAATGGTGCCAAACACCGCGAAGCCGCCAAGCAAATCGACCTTCACAAAGCGCTGCAACACCAACAACGCCAAACCGGCCCCCGCACCCACAATAGCGGCCAGAGCGAGATCCTCGGTGAACTTGCCAACCGAATAGAACAGCGCACCCAGTGCCAAATCCGCATAGATGGAATATTTGTTGCGCTGCCATTTGCTCTGGTTTGATTCAATCATCTGGCCTATATCGAGACCCGAGGACGCCGGGTCGGATGACCCGTCATTGGCAGGCGACGGCGCGCTACCCTGCATCATGCCCTCTGCAAAGCGCACATTTTTACCAGGGTGACTCTCGTAAACTGTATGGTCGCCCTGCAATACCGCTATACCCACGCTCCACCAGCTGACGTAGCCCACCTCGACCCGCGCGGCCCTGCCGACATCAGCTGGGAGCGCGTGCACAAAGGTCTGGATCCCATCCATGTGTTGTATCGACTGCTCATCTAGTAACTTTTTACCCCTGAAAAGCCGCGAGAACGTTTGCGAAAAGGTGAAATAGACCTCTACGGTGTAATCAACACCGAGGTGAGAAAAGGGCCGAAGATAAGTCCAAATTCGCATGAAGAGTCTCAAGCCAGCCTTGACGCGAGCGTCATTCAGGTCACTGGCATTCAAGCGCCAGTAAGAGGTGAAGTGTGTGCTGAAGGCGGGCATTATAGGTGTTGATCAGCGCCTGACAACGGCACCTTTAGTAACACCGAGCAATAACACCGTGCAATGACACGGTGACGAGCATAAAGATGAGCAGACGCCTCAACGGAACGATCCTGATAGCTTATGCACTGTCGGGCTGCGCCACCATGAGCCCCGAGGAGTGCCTGCAGGCCAACTGGGAAGAAGTGGGCTACAACGATGCGGTCGAGGGCTACACCGTATCGCGCTCCTCAGAGCACCGCGAGGCCTGCGCCAGCACCGGCGTTACCGTTGATTTTACGCTCTATCGACATGGACACGCACTGGGCCTGCCCTACTACTGCACCCGCGAAACTGGCTTTGAGACTGCCGACCACGGCGGCGATTTTGCCACCCAGTGCCGACGAGAAACCTTCCGAGAGTATGTATTGGGTTATAGCAAAGGGCTGGATGTGTTTGCGCTAAAAACCGAAATGCGCGAGATCGAAATTCAGATCGCCGAAAAATCCGATCAGGCAGAGGCGCTTCTCATGCAGATCGGTCAGCTTCGGACCGCGCGGGACAATCCCGAACTCAGCAAAGACGCCCGTCGGGAGGCCCGTTACCAGCTGACCCAGCTAGAATCGCTATACAGCACATTGAATCAGGACATTGAGTGGCTCAACCGAGCCCGGGACGACGTGTTCGAAGAGATCTCCGCCATCACCGCCGCCTTTTACCGCTCTCTTTGATATGAAAATCAGCGATCAAAAGTTGGCAGCGCGGGAACATATGACCCGTCGCGGCACGGTTGAGTACCAGATCGACAATGCGAACTTCCTCTCGGGCATCTGGGGCCGGGAGCACTTTACGCTCACGCGCCACCGTAATGGCGACCGGGTTCTGCGGGCCTTTTGTGAGCTCGATGATGAACCGGCGCTGATTCGCGATGTGATTCAGCGCGTGGATGCCGAGTTCCATCCCCAGGATTGCGTTGTCCGTCTCACCGAGGACGGCATCTTCAAAGGCAGCACCTGGTACCACATCACCGATGACGAGATTCGATACGAGGGGCTCACCCGTGACGAGGGTCGCATTGCGGGGCAGCTCGATATTGACCGCACCGTTCGCGGTTTTGGCACCCACGCGCTCAACTCCGATGCCTGGCTGGTGGCGCGGTTTGACCGTTCCCAGGGGCCGCGTCAGCACACGTTCTATAACAGCCCGCTGACATCACTCGATCACCGCGGCGCGACG
>CABYEX010000066.1 GCA_902518075.1 Halieaceae bacterium
GCCTGTTATCCCCGGAGTACCTTTTATCCGTTGAGCGATGGCCCTTCCATACAGAACCACCGGATCACTAAGACCTACTTTCGTACCTGCTCGTCTTGTCAGACTCGCAGTCAAGCGCGCTTGTGCCTTTACACTAACCTCACGATTTCCGACCGTGATTAGCGCACCTTCGTGCTCCTCCGTTACTCTTTGGGAGGAGACCGCCCCAGTCAAACTACCCACCACACATTGTCCCCGACCCGGATTACGGGCCTAGGTTAGAACCTCAACATTATCAGGCTGGTATTTCAAGGTTGGCTCCGCAATGGCTGGCGCCACTGCTTCAAAGCCTCCCAGCTATCCTACACAAATAAGGTCAAAGTCCAATGTGAAGCTATAGTAAAGGTTCACGGGGTCTTTCCGTCTAGCCGCGGGTACACTGCATCTTAACAGCGATTTCAATTTCACTGAGTCTCGGGTGGAGACAGTGTGGCCATCGTTACGCCATTCGTGCAGGTCGGAACTTACCCGACAAGGAATTTCGCTACCTTAGGACCGTTATAGTTACGGCCGCCGTTTACCGGGGCTTCGATCAAGAGCTTCTCCGAAGATAACCCCATCAATTAACCTTCCGGCACCGGGCAGGCGTCACACCCTATACGTCCACTTTCGTGTTTGCAGAGTGCTGTGTTTTTAATAAACAGTCGCAGCCACCTGGTCACTTCGGCCAGCCTCAGCTTAGGGAGCAAGTCCCATCACCAAAACCGGCGTACCTTCTCCCGAAGTTACGGTACCATTTTGCCTAGTTCCTTCACCCGAGTTCTCTCAAGCGCCTTGGTATTCTCTACCTGATCACCTGTGTTGGTTTACAGTACGGTTCCTACTTACCTGAAGCTTAGAAGCTTTTCTTGGAAGCATGGCATCGACCACTTCGCACCCTTGGGTGCTCGTTATCAGTTCTCGGCCTTAGAATCCCGGATTTACCTAAGATCCCAGCCTACCACCTTGAACAGGGACAACCATCGCCCTGCTGGCCTAGCCTTCTCCGTCCCTCCATCGCAGTAAGAAGAAGTGCAGGAATGTTAACCTGCTTCCCATCGACTACGGTTTTCACCCTCGCCTTAGGGGCCGACTCACCCTGCGCCGATTAGCGTTGCGCAGGAAACCTTGATCTTCCGGCGGGGAGGTTTTTCACCCCCCTTATCGTTACTCATGTCAGCATTCGCACTTCTGATACCTCCAGCAAACCTCCCGGTTCACCTTCAACGGCTTACAGAACGCTCCTCTACCATGCATGCAAGCATGCATCCGCAGCTTCGGTTACCAATTTAGCCCCGTTACATCTTCCGCGCAGGCCGACTCGACTAGTGAGCTATTACGCTTTCTTTAAAGGGTGGCTGCTTCTAAGCCAACCTCCTAGCTGTCTGAGCCTTCCCACATCGTTTCCCACTTAACTGGTATTAGGGACCTTAGCTGGCGGTCTGGGTTGTTTCCCTCTTGACGACGGACGTTAGCACCCGCCGTCTGTCTGCCGTGATTGCACTCCTGGGTATTCGGAGTTTGCATGGGGTTGGTAAGTCGGGATGACCCCCTAGCCCAAACAGTGCTCTACCCCCCAGGGTGAGACACGACGCTCTACCTAAATAGATTTCGAGGAGAACCAGCTATCTCCGGGCTTGATTAGCCTTTCACTCCGATCCACAGCTCATCCCCTAATTTTTCAACATTAGTGGGTTCGGTCCTCCAGTGCCTGTTACGGCACCTTCAACCTGGCCATGGATAGATCGCCCGGTTTCGGGTCTATTGCCTGCAACTGAGCGCCCTATTAAGACTCGGTTTCCCTACGCCTCCCCTAAACGGTTAAGCTCGCTACAAACAATAAGTCGCTGACCCATTATACAAAAGGTACGCAGTCACCCCGAAGGGCTCCCACTGCTTGTACGCATACGGTTTCAGGTTCTATTTCACTCCCCTCTCCGGGGTTCTTTTCGCCTTTCCCTCACGGTACTGGTTCACTATCGGTCAGTCAGTAGTATTTAGCCTTGGAGGATGGTCCCCCCATGTTCAGTCAAGATAACACGTGTCCCGACCTACTTGTCGCAAGCTCAGTACCACAGCGAGGTTTTCGTGTACGGGGCTATCACCCTCTATTGCCGGACTTTCCAGACCGTTCCACTAACCAAGCTGCTATCACTTGCAGGCTGCTCCCAGGTCGCTCGCCGCTACTGTGGGAATCTCAGTTGATTTCCTTTCCTCTGGTTACTTAGATGTTTCAGTTCACCAGGTTCGCCTCCTACACCTATGGATTCAGTGCAGGATACCCCTAAGGGTGGGTTTCCCCATTCGGACATCTCCGGATCAAAGTCTGTTTGCCGACTCCCCGAAGCTTTTCGCAGGCTACAACGTCCTTCATCGCCTCTGACTGCCAAGGCATCCACCGTATGCGCTTAGTCACTTGACCATATAACCTAAGTTATCTGGATTTCTGTCTTACCGACCAGAAATTCTCTCACGAGATACAAGAAGACATTTCCCCAACCCCCTTTGGCACGGGCTGGGTACTTACTAGATGTTTACCGATCAAAGTAAACACCCGCCGGATGTTGTGACGCTTAAGTCACAGTGTGTACAACTCGTTTCAGACACCGGAATTGAGACGGTGCCTGAGAACTTTTAATCACTGAATCATCACCAACAGCAAAGCGAACCTTACTGCGGGTTGCTGATTCAGAGACTCAGCTTGATTTACCTTGTTAAAGAACATTCTGGTTGTCGAAACCAGACAAGGGCACACCGGATGCGCCCTTGTCTGCGTTCAATGCGAGTGAGGAGTGGTGGAGCTATGCGGGATCGAACCGCAGACCTCCTGCGTGCAAAGCAGGCGCTCTCCCAGCTGAGCTATAGCCCCATAAAGCTTGGTAGGCCTGGGCAGATTTGAACTGCCGACCTCACCCTTATCAGGGGTGCGCTCTAACCAACTGAGCTACAGGCCTAACGTGACTCGCTTGCCGCGTTGCCTGTGACCGAACCGCCTCAGGCGCTCCGGGGCAGACGCAATGCCTTGCCAGTTCCGCCGCCTGCGGCATGCAACCGTTGACTCAGAGCTTCGTGGCACACTCTCGGCAGCCTGACGGCCACCATCGCATCAACCAAACAGATAAAGACAGATGTGTGAACACTTGAAGGGTAGTTTCACAATCGTTTAAGGAGGTGATCCAGCCCCAGGTTCCCCTAGGGCTACCTTGTTACGACTTCACCCCAGTCATGAATCACTCCGTGGTGATCGTCCTCCCGAAGGTTAGACTAACCACTTCTGGAGCAACCCACTCCCATGGTGTGACGGGCGGTGTGTACAAGGCCCGGGAACGTATTCACCGCGACATTCTGATTCGCGATTACTAGCAATTCCGACTTCACGGAGTCGAGTTGCAGACTCCGATCCGGACTACGACTAGGTTTGTCGGATTGGCTCCCCCTCGCGGGTTTGCGGCCGTCTGTCCTAGCCATTGTAGCACGTGTGTAGCCCAGGCCGTAAGGGCCATGATGACTTGACGTCGTCCCCACCTTCCTCCGGTTTGTCACCGGCAGTCTCCTTAGAGTTCCCACCCGAAGTGCTGGCAACTAAGGACAAGGGTTGCGCTCGTTACGGGACTTAACCCAACATCTCACGACACGAGCTGACGACAGCCATGCAGCACCTGTCACTCGGTTCCCGAAGGCACCAATCTATCTCTAGAAAGCTCCGAGGATGTCAAGGCCTGGTAAGGTTCTTCGCGTTGCATCGAATTAAACCACATGCTCCACTGCTTGTGCGGGCCCCCGTCAATTCATTTGAGTTTTAACCTTGCGGCCGTACTCCCCAGGCGGTCTACTTATTGCGTTAGCTGCGCTACAAAGGTCTCAAGTACCCCTACAGCTAGTAGACATCGTTTACGGCGTGGACTACCAGGGTATCTAATCCTGTTTGCTCCCCACGCTTTCGCACCTCAGTGTCAGTGTCGAGCCAGGAGGCCGCCTTCGCCACTGGTATTCCTCCACATATCTACGCATTTCACCGCTACACGTGGAATTCTACCTCCCTCTCCCGCACTCTAGTCTGCCAGTATCGGATGCAGTTCCCAGGTTGAGCCCGGGGCTTTCACATCCGACTTAACAGACCACCTACGCGCGCTTTACGCCCAGTAATTCCGATTAACGCTCGCACCCTCCGTATTACCGCGGCTGCTGGCACGGAGTTAGCCGGTGCTTCTTCTAAAGGTAACGTCACAGCTCACGAGTATTAGTCGTGAACCTTTCC
>CABYEX010000067.1 GCA_902518075.1 Halieaceae bacterium
TCAATCGGACCGCTTTCAGTCGGCTTGCTCTCAATGAAAATGCCCTAGTTGTCCAACCGTTGGAATTATCATCGCCGATACGAGTGTGTCCGCTGGGCGGAGAGCACCTTCTAAAGACGCCCAATGTGAATGGGCATTTTCAAGTTCGTCAGAAGGGTCCGCGGTGTTGCGCCCACATCGTGTCGCTGATGCCGGCACGAATGATCTCTGCGTAGACGCCGGCACTGTCGCGTGGTGTGCGTGCAAAGTCGTTGTCATAGTCCACAGCAAATAACCCGAATCGTGGGCCGAAGCCCTCTGCCCACTCGAAATTATCCAGATGAGACCAGTGAAAGTAGCCGTCGATATCGACGCCGAGAACGTTCATGGCGTACCACACTTCGCGAAGGTGACTGACCATAAAAGTCTGGCGCATCGAGTCGGGTTGAGCGGCATCGGCAATACCGTTCTCCAGTATCTGTATCGGCTTGCCGTAGCGTGTCCAGGCCTCACTCAGCACGTCGCTGAATCCGATAGGGTAGAGGGCCCACCCAAGATCGCTCGTCAGCTCTTCCGGGTTATTTGGGTCGCGCGTATGGGTGACCGGGCCTGCCGCCATGGCATCGATATCCATTTGAACATAAAAGCGCCCGTAATAATTGATGCCGACATAATCCTGCGTGCCCGCGAGGCCGTCGATGTCAGCAGTGAAGTCAGTGTTGGTCATGGCGTAGCGGCCACTCTCAATGGCGTCAAAGACATCCCAAATGAAGGCCTGCTGCACAAACTCTGCGGTCAGTCGATCGATCGGGTGCCAGTTTCGCCACGGCTCGAAGGCGCGGGTGTGTTGCGTGAGGCCAACAGAAATCGACTGATCGCGCGCCTCGGCATCGGCGTGCAGGATGCGATAGGCATCAGCATGGGCTCGAAGCAGTTGCGCGACCACCGGGGCGACATCCACGGGGCCGGCGCGTTGTTCTAACGGCGGGAAGATGCCCTCAATGTAGCCCCACAGAACATACACCATGGGCTCGTTCAGCGTGCACCAGTAGTCAATCTCCGGGCCCAGTAACTGAGAGACCGCCTCTACGTAGCGGCGCCAATGGGTTAGCGCGTCTGGCCGCTCCCAACCCCGTTGTCCATCCTGTTCTTCCCAAAACCATTCGGGCGTGGAAAAGTGAAACAACGACACATGCGGTTCGAGCCCGCTGGCTTTGGCGGCCGCGATGACATCCTGGTAAAAAGCAACGCCGTTCGGGTCGGGTTCGGTCATATCCGCGCGGGGGAATAAGCGTGCCCATGAGAGACTGAAGCGATAACTGTTCAGTCCCAGTTCAGCCAGCGCCTGAAAGTCGCTGGCATAGCGACTGTCGAAGTCCACCTTCTTTTGCCGGACTTCCTGAGAGTATTTGTCGAGATCGCGAATGTGTCCCGGCTTGGCCTGTCCCGGTTGATCACCCGTGCCCGTCTTTCCTTCACGAATGACGTGTCGTTCAAAGGCAGTCCAGTCACTGGGCTGCTGATGCTCAACGTGTTGTGCGGCGACCGCTACGCCCCAGGCAAAGTCGTCCGGGAATGTCAGCGGGTAGGGCGCTTCTAATCGCGAGGCCGTCTGAGTGCCGCGGGCCTGGCCAAACAGCCAGGGCGTAAACAGTGCCACACCGACAAGCGCCAACGCGGCGACGAGAGCAATCCTTTTCATAACGGTAAAGTCCTCGGTGAGGGGCGCGATGTGCTGCCATTTGCGCAGCGGCGTCAAGTTTACGGATAAATTCAAAACCATTGCAGTTTTTTGCTGCGGGCAACTTGCCGATGCAACGATAGCTCGCGCCGAGGGGTGGTCACAAAGTATCGAGTATTAGCTGGATGTCCTCGCGGTTGGTTCGCGGATTGACGATGCAGAATCGCAGTACAGTCTCACCCTCATGTTTGGTGGGCGTGACCAGTCCATCGCCGCGCTCCAGTAATGCGTCACTCCACACCTTATATTCTTCCGGTGTCCAGCCGATGCGGCGAAAGACGCAGATCGACAGACGTTGGTCGGTGACCATTTCCAGGTTGGGGTGGGCCTCGATCATGGTCGCAGCCTCGCGGGCGCAATCCAGAGTCACCTCCACCGCGTTGGCGTAGGCTTTTGTTCCGTGCACAGCGAGGCTAAACCAGAAGGGCAGGCCGCGCGCACGGCGAGATAGGTGGTGTGCGTAGTCGCTGGGATTCCAGGTGCCGTCGTAAAACACCTCGAGGTAGTCACCGTGCTGGCGGTGCGCTTTGCGTGCCTTTTCTGGATCGGCATAGATGAGTGCGCAACAGTCAAAGGGCGCGAACAGCCATTTGTGCGGGTCCACGATAAAGCTGTCTGCGCGCTCAATGCCGTCGAAAAGCGGCCGGGCCGAGGGTGCCGCCAGGCCAGCCCCGCCGTATGCGCCGTCCACGTGGAACCACAACTTCTCTTTGGCGCAGGTTTCGCCGATACCCTGCATGTCATCGATGATGCCCAGATTGGTGGTGCCGGCGGTGCACGCCACGGCGAACAGCCGCGCTCGGTCTTCAGCGCTGAGCTCGGCAATGGTTGCTGCCACGTCATCCCCCGTGAGCTGGTGCCCACCGGATTGGACCAAATCGGCATCCATCACCTGCGCCGCCTGTGCCACTGAAGCGTGTGCACCGCGAGATGAAATGATCAGTCCGCGTTGGCTGCTGCGTTCCGGGTGAGCCTGTCGCCAATCGTGGCGCGCCGCTACCAGAGCCGAGAGATTGCCAGCAGTTCCGCCGCTGACAAAAACGCCCCCTGCTCCTTGGGGGAACCCGGTGATATCTGCGATCCAACGCAGCGCCTGATTTTCTGCATAGATGGCTCCCGCGCCCTCGAGCCAGCTACTGGCGCAGATATTAGATGCCCCTACCACCAGATCAAACAGGGTCGAGACTTCCGAGGGGGCTGACGGCACGAACGAGAGGTACCTAGGGTGGTCCTGAGAAATACAGGCAGGACCCAGCGTGTCGACAAAGAGCTTTAGCGCCTCCTCGCCGCCCAGGCCCTCCTTGGTAATGGTCTGGCCCGCGAGCTCTTCCAGCGTTGTCTGCGGCTGGGCGCGATCGATGGTTGGCGGATCCATTCGCAGCCGCTCCATGGCGTAAGCGAGGATCGATGCAGATAACGCTTCGATATTGGACTTCATTTTGTGCATGACAGAAAGCCTATGCGTTAAATAAGTAGTGAAGTGTGCAGGAATTTGCACCCTGCGCAAGAACAGGCCGGCGCACGGCGCCTGAGGCCGAGGCGCCGTCAAGCAGATTGCAAATGCAACGATGCCCTCAGTATCTGGTCCGGCTCCGTCCACATTTGCCCCAAAGCGTCCGCTACGGCTCGATGAGTCAGCTGGCCGTGAACGATATTCAGCCCGGCTACAAAGTGCCTATCCTGTAGCAGTAGGGAGCCTACGTCGTTACTTGCCAGGCGCATGATGTAGGGCAGGGTTGCGTTGGTTAGCGCCAGCGTCGCGGTTCTCGCTACAGCGCCCGGCATGTTGGCGACACAGTAGTGCACCACGCCGTCGACCACATAGGTGGGATCCGCATGGGTGGTGGGTCGTGAGGTTTCAAAACACCCACCTTGGTCAATGGCGACATCGACCATCACGGTTCCGGGTTTAAAATCAGCCAGCATCTCGGCGGTGACCAGCTTGGGCGCAGACGCGCCGGGTATGAGCACAGCGCCAATGATCAGATCAGCCTCGTGGGTATGCATCTCTAAAGCCTCTGCCGTGGAATATACGGTGCGGAGTTGTCCCCGATATAGTTCCTCCAGCTCGCCCAAGCGGCTGACAGATCGGTCCAGCACCGTCACGTCGGCGCCCATACCCAGCGCCACCCGGATTGCGCTGCTGCCCACGACGCCTCCGCCCAGGACAAGGACTTTTGCCGGTGCCACACCGGGGACGCCGCCCAGGAGTGTGCCGTTGCCGCCCTGATGAATTTCCATGTGGTGGGCGCCTGCCTGCACCGAGAGCCTGCCGGCGACAAGACTCATGGGCGCCAACAGGGGCAGCCCTCCCTGTGGCGATGTGATCGTCTCGTAGGCGATGCAAGTTGCCCCGGAGTTGATCAATAGCTCTGCCTGCATTGGGTCGGCCGCGAGGTGCAGGTAGGTAAATAGCAGCTGCTCAGGTCGGAGCTGCCGGCACTCATGCGGTTGAGGTTCTTTGACTTTGACGATCATGTCGTTCTCGGCGAACACCTGCTCGGCGGTCTCGACCACTGAGG
>CABYEX010000068.1 GCA_902518075.1 Halieaceae bacterium
GGCATGGCACGGCATGGCGGCGGTGCGTTCTCGGGCAAAGACCCGTCCAAAGTCGATCGCTCCGCGGCCTATGCAGGTCGCTATGTGGCGAAGAACATTGTGGCCGCGGGCCTGGCCCGGCGCTGCGAGGTACAAGTCTCTTATGCCATTGGTGTGGCGGAGCCCACGTCAATCTCCGTCAACACCTTTGGCACCGCCACACTGGCCAACGATGCCATCGTGGCATTAATACGCGAGCACTTTGATCTGCGGCCAAAAGGCCTTATCAATATGCTCGATCTGAAACGCCCCATTTACCGTACTACCGCGGCATACGGCCACTTTGGCCGATTGGGCGACAGCTTTACTTGGGAGCGCACGGACAAAGCCGATGCGTTGCGCACGGCCGCCAGCCTTTAACCCTCGAAGCCTGAGAGAAATCACTATGAACACTGCTGTTGAGCAAAGCGTTTTCGCCGACTACAAAGTCGCAGACATTCACCTCGCCGATTGGGGTCGCCGAGAGCTGGAGATCGCCGAGAGCGAAATGCCGGCGCTTATGGCGTTACGGGAACACTACCGCGACACACAGCCGCTTGCTGGCGCAAAGATACTGGGCTGCATCCACATGACGATCCAGACCGGCGTGCTAATTGAGACCCTGGTTGCTCTCGGTGCGGAAGTGCGGTGGTCGTCCTGCAACATCTTCTCGACCCAGGACCACGCCGCGGCGGCCATCGCTGCTGCTGGCATACCTGTTTTTGCCTGGAAGGGCGAAACGGAAGAAGAGTACGACTGGTGCATTGAGCAGACGATCCTTGCCGACGGCAAGCCTTGGAATGCCAATATGGTGCTGGACGATGGCGGCGATTTGACCGCCATGCTCCACGAGCAGTACCCGCAGATGCTCGAGCAGATCCACGGCATTACGGAGGAAACGACCACCGGGGTGCATCGCCTTTACGAGATGCTAGCCGATGGCGAACTGAAGGTCCCTGCGATCAATGTTAACGACGCCGTGACCAAATCAAAGAATGACAACAAGTACGGCTGCCGACACAGCCTGAACGATGCGATCAAACGTGGCCTCGACCACCTGCTGGCGGGAAAACGCGCTCTTGTCATCGGCTATGGCGACGTCGGCAAAGGCTCGGCCCAGTCGCTGCGCCAGGAAGGGATGATCGTGCGCGTTACCGAGTGCGACCCTATCTGTGCCATGCAAGCCTGCATGGACGGTTTCGAGGTGGTATCTCCCTTCACTAATGGCGTCGACGACGGCTCTGATAGTTGCATCAACACCGACCTTTTGGGCGCTACCGACATGCTGGTGACCGCAACGGGCAATTTCAACGTTTGCACAGCCGCCATGCTGCGCGCACTGAAATCCGGCGCCGTGGTCTGCAACATCGGGCACTTCGACAACGAAATTGATACCGCCTACATGCGCGCCGAATGGCAGTGGGAAGAAATCAAACCGCAGGTGCACAAGATTGTGCGAGATTTAGAAACCAATGATCACCTACTGCTGCTTTCGGAGGGCCGCCTGGTGAATCTGGGTAATGCGACGGGACATCCCTCACGCATCATGGATGGATCTTTTGCGAATCAGGTGCTCGCACAGATCCATTTGTACGAGAAGCGCTTCGCAGATCTCTCGGGCGATGCGCGCCAAGCAGCTATCACGGTAGAAGTGCTGCCCAAGCAGCTCGACGAGCAGGTAGCGACCCTAATGGTGCAAGGGTTCGGCGGCGTGATGACCAAGCTGACCACCAAGCAGGCCGACTATATTGGCGTAGGCGTGGACGGTCCGTTCAAAACCGATAGCTATAAGTACTGAGCAGGCAGCGCGCTACGACTCGTTACCCGAGCTAGACGGTGACGGGTCGCTGAGACTCTGGCGCCTCCGTACCTTTCTTTGAATCAGCGTACACTTGTACCTCATCTTGAGGTGTGAGTGTGCGCAACCCCCGACTATTCAGTGATCAACCGCTGACGCCCGGTAATCAAGTGGTGCTGAAGGGTAACGTTGCCCAGCATCTGGGCCGCGTGCTCAGGGCCCGCGCCGGAGACCACATTTCGTTGTTCAACGGCGATGGGCAGGAGTTCGCTGCTACAGTGCTCACGGTCAGCAAGCGCGAGGTCAGCGTTGATATTGGCGAAGCCGCCACCCCCAAAACGGAGTCGCCGGTCCACACCACGCTGGGCTTATGTCTGAGCAAAGGCGACCGATTTGATTGGGCGATTCAGAAAGCAACCGAGTTGGGCGTGGGTGCCATCGCACCACTTTACAGCGAGCGCGTTGACTTCAGCATTCCCCAGGGCCGCGTGGAAAAGCGCATCGCTCACTGGCAGCAGATTGCCATCAGTGCCTGCGAACAGTGCGGGCGGGTCAAAGTGCCCTCTATAACTCCACCTCAATCCTTGGTGTCTTGGGTAGAAAACGTATCAGCAGAGCAAAAGTGGGTACTTCACTGCGCGGAAGATACCAGCGCATCTGCCTCAGCCGTCACCCACGGTGGTCCCCGGGATGCGGCGCTCCTCATCGGTCCCGAGGGCGGATTGACCGACCAGGAGTTTGCTGCCGCAAGCGCAGAGGGATTTAAACTGTTGCAGCTAGGGCCACGGGGGCTGCGCACAGAAACGGCGCCCGCAGCGGCGTTATCGGTTCTCAGTGTTTTTTGGGGAGAGATCCCATCCTGAACGGAGGGCTACAACCCATAGACCCGTCTGGCGTTATCCTCGAGAAAGCAAGAGCGAGCCGTTTCATTAAGGCCTAGCGAGTCGAGGCTGGCCAGTGCTGTAGTCGGCGTAATCATCGGATAGTTACTACCAAACAGCACCTTTTGACTGCCGTGGTGTTTGAGGAAGTCCACCAATTGAGGTGGATAGCGGTCCACGGTGTACGCCGAAGTATCGATATACACGTTGCGATGTTTAGTCGCCACCGCGATAGCCTCATCGGTCCACGGATAACCAATGTGCCCCCCGAAAATGGTCAGTTCCGGGAACTCCAGTGCCACCTGATCGATATAGCTAGGCCTGCCAACTTCTGACGGCACTGCCGGTCCTGTATGACCAATTTGGGTACAGAACGGCACACCCACTTCGCAACAAGCCACATAAACCAGGTAAAACTGCCTGTCGGTGGGCGGCAGAGACCACAGCCACGGCAAGATGCGAATCGCCTTGAGGCCCAGTTCCTCCACACAGCGCCGGATCTCTCTCACAGCTTCCATAGGTTTACTGATATCGGCTGAACCCACACCCACAAGATGGCCAACGGACTCGGCGACTAAGCTCGCCACCTCACCGTTGGAAATCATGACGTTGTTGGGGCCTTACCACGCGGACGTCAGCGCCGTCGAAATACCCGCAGCGTCCAAAGCGCGACGGTCGGCACTACGTCCAGATCCGATTTCGTCCAGCGACGCAGTGAGTCAAATATCGGGTAGCCAGAGTGTCTGGCTGCAGGGTGCTGTATCCAGGCATCAATCATATGGGTTCCCCCTGTGCGGCTCTGCGGTCGGCGGCTCGGATCTGTCCCCGGAAACCTCGGATTTTTCAGCATGCTGCGCGCGAACCCACTCCAACCAAGCTGACCCAGCATTCAAAAAATGGCTGGTACGGGGCGAATGGAAAATCTCAAACGCATGCTGCGCCCGTGGCAGCTCTGCGTAGACGAGCGGCACACTGGTGAGCGGTGCAAATTCAGCAACGAAGCGCCGCACCTCCTCAACCCACACCAGCGAATCGTGGGTCCCCTGAACAATAAAAAACGGGGGGGCTGACTCGGCGACACCTTCACGATGGATCCAGGAGATGGGAGAGCCGTCCTCGAACACCTCCGGTGCCGCCTCTCGGGTCTGCTGAATGATCTTTCTGCTGATGAATCCATCCATTCTGGCTTGCTGTCGAATGCCGTGCCGGTTGGTAAGATCCACAACCGGATACATTGCCAGCACACCTTGCACCCCTGTATCCAAACCCTCAAAACCTTCCTGCCAATCGGTATGTCCGGAGGTCAGGCCTGCAAGGAGAGAGAGATGCCCCCCGGCCGAGCCACCCGTGACGACGATGAAGTGCGGGTCGCCGCCGTATTCCTCGATATGGGTTTTCACCCAGGCAATCGCCTTTTTGACGTCAATAATTTGAGCGGGATACGCGTCCTGGGGGGCCAGCCGGTAA
>CABYEX010000069.1 GCA_902518075.1 Halieaceae bacterium
GATCTGATCGCGACGACCCGCGGCATACCGCCGGGAGAGGATTCAATTAGTCCCAACCGTCATTCGGAGGTCACCGACGCTGACTCCCTGCTGGATTTGATTGATCGAGTCCGCATGGCATCGGGCAAACCCGTCGGCATCAAACTGGTTTTAGGGCAAACCGCATGGCTAGATAGTTTTTGTGGAGCCATCCACGCCCGAGGACTGGCGTCTGCACCTGACTTCATCACCTTGGATAGCGCGGATGGCGGCACAGGTGCCGCGCCCCAGGCCCTTATGGACAACATGGGGCTGCCCGTAGTCTCCAGCCTACCGCTGGTGGACGAGAAATTGACCTTCGCCGGTCTGCGAGAGCGCATCAAACTGATCGCTTCGGGCAAGATGATCAATCCCGCCGGGGTCGCCGCGGCGCTCTGCCTCGGCGCAGATGTGGTCTGCTCAGCAAGGGGCTTTATGTTCTCTCTAGGGTGCATACAAGCCCTGCAATGCAACGAAAACACATGCCCCACTGGCATCACCACCCACGACCCCAAACTGCAAAAAGGTTTGGATCCCGCGGTTAAAGCCGATCGGGTCGCCAACTATGCGATCTCGATGCGAGAAGAGGTTGAGCGGATCGCGCACAGCTGTGGCGTGCTGGATCCTCAGACGTTGTCTCGGCAGCACGCCTTTGTCATAAACGACCAGGGTCAACCCTCACCTCTAAACACGAAATTGTCACCGTGAAATCCGTCCGCTCATCACCTCTGCTGCGACGGATATCCCTGCACCTCTGACGGCGTGAGCGGGGTCAAGTGACTTTTCACGGAAACTTTGTCGTGCACGGGAAGCGAATCGTCACCGGGTATATTACGCTCCGTGACAAATTCCCCTGAACCCTCCCGATGCAAATAAAGGCTTTCACTGCTCTTGCCAGAGCCCTGTTACTGATAACGGGTTGCCTATGCGGCGCCTGGGCATGGGGGGCCGACTTTGACCTCGAGTTAGCGGCGGGCTACGCCTGGGATGACAACGTTGGCCTCGATGAGCTGGAACGCGCGACTGGTGAGTCCGATGAGGTCACCACGCTGGAGATTCAGGGGTCAGCCCTGTTCAGCTATCAGGATCGCGCGTCGCTGCGTGTTTTAGCCGGATTGGTTGATGATAGTTATCAGGAATTCTCGCAGGTTGATCGACGCACAGAATCACTCGGGGTAAATCTGGAGGCGCAGTTGGGCAAAGCCACCGTAGGCGTCAACTGGTTCGATGTCTCTGCGGACCTCGATGACAAAGAGTTCCTCACCTACGAGCGTCTCTCTCCCTACCTGGCGGGCTTTTTGAGCAAACAATGGTTCTTGCGAGGGGAATACGTCTATGGTGAAAAAACAATCGCCCGCCGCCCAGGTCGCGAGGCCGATAGCCACAGTGTTTCTCTGGACAGCTACTATTTCATTCAGGGTCTGAAGCGCTATGCGGTGGTGGGTTACACCTTCCGCGTCGATAACGCGCGTGCGAATCGCTACGACTACGACTCACATGCCATTAAGGCGCGTTACGTGCATCGCAAAAATCTGGGGAGCTTCCCCCTGGAACTTGAGATCGAGGGAAAGTATGAGGATCGACAGTACAAAGCATCTGATCCGATGATTGGCACCGAGCGCGAGGATACCCGCTGGCGTTTCTCGGCCGAATTGCGGCTCTCATTCACTGACTACGCATCATGGGCGGTGATGATTAAGAACTCTGATTACGACTCGAATCTGCCGACCGCGAGTTATAGTGATCTCGTGGTAGGCACTGAGATTCGACTGTCTTTTTAATTCCTGGCCAAGCAGTAGACCAAATTAATTCCTGGCCAAGCAGTAGACCAAAAATAAAACTTCTTGAAGAATTGCCGCCGCTCTAGCGCTACTGAAACTGTAATTGCCCGTATCCGTAGATTTGATCGCGCCCCGGGGCGCCCACATCAACGGCACTAGCATAAAGCGCGTCCAGCATTACAGCGGGCTCGCTATTTGATTGCAGCAAGCGTGCCGCGGCGACGGTGACAAAGGGTACCGCGTAGGAGGTGCCAGATGACGCTGCATAACCCCCTCCGGCCTGCGCATGGCGAATGTTGACGCCGGGCGCAGCAATATCGACGTACTCACCGCGATTGGCCAGGCGAAACGCGCGACCGCGGTTGTCGGTTGCCGTCACGGCAACCACCTCCGGATACGCCGCTGGATACATAGGCTGGGCCATAGGTCCTCCATTGCCCGCCGCCGCAATCGCCAGAACACCGCGCTCTCGCACACGCGCCAGCGCGGTCTCAAGCAGTCGGTTGGGAGGCCCCGCCAAGCTGATATTAATCACAGACACCTGTTGGGTTATCAGCCAATTGAGCGCCTTGATCAGACTCACCGTACTGGCAAATTCGCCCTGCTCCTCGGTTTGATCGAACACCTCCGCTGCAAACAGCTCAGCCTGGGGCGCCAAGCCCAGCGCCGATGGGTCATTGCTGGCAATAATGGAAGCGATCGCTGTGCCATGGAAGTTGGGTGGTGCGTCGTTCTCGACAAAGCGTCGAGTTGTAATCGACGCCTGAGAAAAAGCCCTGTGTCTTTGATCCACGCTGCTGTCAATAATCCCGATGCGCAGCGACATGTCAGACAAATCAGCTGGCAGGGCCAACAACTCCCGCGGGGCAACACCAGCCATGTCCGCGTCCGATTCGTTCGGTACGCCGGCGGTGTAAAGGTGATTGAGATCGACATCCGCCCTGTCGCCGCCAATCACCTCATAGATACCCGCGCGGGTCGCCGACAAGTCAAAGCTGGCAGGCGCAGCAACCTCCGCCAGCAGAAAGCCAAGACCTTCAAGCTCACTGACCCGGTCAAAGAGGTAGCCTTCTTGGGCCAATTGCTCGAACACATCGGCTTCTGCCATGACCAACCAGTGGTCAGTCTGAATACGGAGCGCATCTTCACTGATCCGGGACTCAATATCGGTGAGCAGATCCTCCATGGCTTGCTCTATCCGCTCTTCAGTAGCCTCCGAAACGATGTCAGAAACCTGATCCTCAACCTCTTGACTGACGCCGGGCTGAGTCAGCACAAAACCCAAGAACAACGCTACTGCCACCCGAAATCGGGCGCGGATCGGGGAATATTTGGCTTGAAGTAGAGGTTTGATGCCGGACATGATGCGAGTCTAACTCCTTTCTGGCTCACGCTTAAAAGCAATAACTGCCGCTCGAGAGGGAATAAATCCCACTGTGAAACGTCAAATCGATAGTAGGCTGGATATGGCGAGTTTAACGGCCAAACAAAGACAGGACCTGATTGAGGAGTTGCCGCGCTTAAAGCGCTTCTGCCTCTCACTAACGTCAGATCCCGCTGACGCCGACGATTTATTGCAAATCACGGTGGAACGCCTGCTTGAAAAAGGCATGCCCGAGGACGCGCACGTCGCTAAGTGGTCGCACAGGGTATGCCGCAATTTGTGGATTGATGAGATTCGATCCAGAGACGTGCGGAGTCGTTACGCACAGTCAGAAAGCGTAATTGAAGGGGCCGGCACTACTTCGGCCAACACTGATGAATCCGTGCAGCTCGATCGGGTCTCGGCGGCGATGGAACGTTTACCGCCTGAGCAACGCGCAGCGTTGGTTCAGGTTGCCGTAGAGGGGTGTTCTTACGCTGAGGCAGCGGCGCTGCTGGAAGTACCAATCGGTACGATCATGAGTCGTGTCGCTCGGGCAAGAAAAGCGCTGGCTGAAGATTTGGAGTGGAGTGCAGAAAGAGAGGCCTAAGCCTCCGGCATTGGTCACGGCCCACTTGGGAGGGGCCGAAGGGAACAGGGTGATTACGATGAGTGATGATCGTCAGAACGTGGTGGACATGGCTGG
>CABYEX010000070.1 GCA_902518075.1 Halieaceae bacterium
CTTGATTTCGGTGGTGGCCTATACCGGTTTGTCTTCTGCACTCTCTGGTGCGGAAAGCCTGCGCAGCGCGAGCGGGCGTGCCCACGACATCAGTCAAACTTGGGCACTGCTCTCGCGAGATCTCCGTCAGGTCGTCAACCGACCGGTCGTTGATGAATTTGGTCAGGTGGTGCCAGCGCTCATGGGCGGCGAGATGGCGCGTGAGCCGCTATCACTCACCCGGGCCGGTTGGCACAACTCCAGCGCCGCGCCGCGCAGCACTCTGCAGCGCGTTCGCTGGTGGCTTGAAGATGAACGTCTATGGCGCGGCTATTTTCTTGTGCTCGATCGCACTGCGGGGACGGAACCCGTTGAAACCGCGATTCTGGAAGGCGTTGAGCGTTTTGAGCTCAGGTTCTTACCCGCGTTATCGGCGGTTGAAAGTGACCGCAATGACGTCATTGACCGTCGCGATTGGCGGGACAGTTGGATCGCTGATTTGTCTCAACCAGGCCAAATGCCCTCGCCACCGGCTGCCGTAGAGGTACTGATGGAGGTGGCTGGATTGGGGGAGCTGCGGAGGACCTATGTCTTACCGTCGCAGTAAATCTCCCCGGTCAGAGCGGGGCGCTGCGTTGGTCGTCGCGATGTTGGTGTTTGCCCTGGTAGCGGCACTGATCGTTGGGTTGCAGCGCGATTTCACGCTAACCCTGCAGCGGGGTACGCATCAGCTGTTTTCGGAGCAGGCGTGGGCTTATCTTATTGGCGCAGAAGAGCTGGCAGCGGTGGCACTGCAGGCAGACAGTCGCGCCGACGCCAGAGCAGAGGTCGCCGCAGACCACCTGGGAGAGGTCTGGGCGCAGCCTCCGACACCTTATCCACTGGACGCCGGTGGCTGGATGAGTGGGCGGATTGAAGATTTGCAGGGTCGGCTGAATCTCAATTTGTTGGCAGATAGCCAGCCCGGCGGATCAACGCCCCCTGATGCCAATAGAGGAGGTGATGCCGAAGATGTGGCGGAAGATATGGCCGCTGCCAATCCGGCGCAGCAGACTGCGACGGCTCCTTCCGATGACCCCACCAAGCGCTGGAACGCGACACAGAAAATGTTCATTAGACTGCTGCAGGCGCTCGGGGAGGCGTCGCTGCCGCTGGAAGAGGCGATGGCCCTGACCGATGCTGTCACGGACTTCATTGATCGTGACGCCGAGCGCCGACTGAATGGCGCTGAAGAAGGGGATTACCGCTACGCTGACTACCCCTCTCTCCCCGCAAACCGGGCGCTGGCCAGCGTGAGCGAGCTGCGCGCCGTGCGAGGCATGACCGAGCCGGTCTATCAGGCGCTGGCCCCGCTGCTCACCGTGTGGCCGGAGACGAACGGCCGACTGAATATTCTCACCTGCCCCCTGCCGGTGTTGCGCAGTTTGAACGGTGAAGATCAGCTCTCTCCTCTGGATGAGATCGAGGCCCAGCGTCTGCATGAATTGCGGCGCGAGGGGGAGATTGGCTCCGTCGCGGATCTGCTGGCGGATCCGAGATTCGAGGGCCAGTCCATGGCGCAGCTTGAGCCGCTGCTGGATATTAAGAGCGATTGGTTTTTGCTGGATGCCACGGTGGAGTTAGTAGAGCGCGAGCGCCACTTGTTCAGCGTGCTGCACCGCGTGCCCGATCGTACTGTTGCTGTTTTTCGGTCAGAGGGCGAGCTATGATGCGGTCACTGTCAGTTAATACTTCCTCACTGGCGTTGCGAATCCCTCACTGATGAACCCAGAGAATCTCAATGTGGTGCGGTGGCAGCAGGGACAGGGGTTTCTGTTGCGACCCGGTCATGCGCCACAGTCTCTGGGTGCCGGTGCGGTGAGCCTGCCCGAAAATACCTGTCTGGCGTTACCGTCTGACATAGTCCGCAATCTCACGGTACCGGTGGCGCCGGAAGAGGTGAAACATCTGCGACGCGCGCTCCCGTTTATGCTGGAAGAGTCGCTGCTCGATGACCTTTCCGAACTCCATTTTGCCCACGCCCCGCTGCGCGATGGGTTGCAGGCGGTGGGTGTCGTCAAGCGCGCCACCATCACTGAATGGATGGAGGAACTGCCCGAAACGCTCAGGGAATTACCCTGGGTCACCGAGGCACTGTGCCTGCCTTGGTCCGCGGGACAGTGGACGTTTTTATTCGAATCTGATTCTGTGCTCGTGCGCTGGGCTGAGGCCGAGGGGACGCGAGTCGAGGCCGCGCTATTACCCGCACTGTTGGAAAGTCTCGATTCAGAACAGGTCGTTGTGGTGGCCTACGGGCAGGATGAAGCGGCTGCCAAAGCATCTATCCCGCCCCAGTTTCACGATCAGCTGCAGTGGCGTCAGGGGGGGCTCTCCGAGGCGCTATTGTTGGCAGACCCTGCCCCGGCGGGCCCGGACCTGCGACAGGGAGAATTTGCTCCGCAACTGCCACTGAAGCGTTGGTGGGGCGTCTGGCAACGGGTTGCCGTCGCTTTTGGTGTGGCATTAATCCTGAAGACAGGGCTATCTGTTGCCGATTATCAGACACTGAAGGCTGAGGACCTGCAACTGCGACAGGCGATTCAGCACAGCTATCGCCGTATCAATCCCAGAGGTGCGGTCGTGGACGTGGAGAAGCAACTCAATCGTCAGCTGGCGGAGTTGGGCGCCGGCGAGCAGCACCGGGCCTTCACTCCTGTATTAGTGACGCTGCTCGGTGCGGCGGGTGCCGTCCCTGAGATCACGCTGACCTCCGTCAATTTCAGCGGTGGACGTGAGATTCGCGTCAATCTCTCGGCCCCCAACTTCCAGTCCGTAGAGCAGGTTCGGGAGCAGCTAGACCAGCGCGCGCTGCAGGCGAGCCTGGAGAATTCCAATGCGCGTGGGGACGGCGTTGTGGCAAGACTGCGGGTGGAAATCTGATCATGCGTCAGTGGTTCGAATCGCTTCCCAGTCGAGATCAGATTGCGCTGATGGTGCTTGTCGCAGCCTTGGGGTTGTGGCTCTTTGTGCAGCTGATTTTTATCGAGCTTGATGGGCGTCGTGACCGTTTGACGCAGAGTAATCAGGCGCTGGTCGAAAAACTGGTTCGCGTCGACCTCAAGGTAGAGCAACTAGCCGCGTTGCGCGCCGGTGGGGGCGATCAGAAAATCAATCTGACCCGTACACTCAGTCAAGCCAGTGAAGCCAATGGCCTCGCTGTGAAGCGGCTACAACCCAACAGCCGAGGTGAGGTGCAAATCCGTTTCGAGGGCGTGGCGTTCGACAATCTGTTGCAGTTTCTTGAGCAGATAGAGGGCGTATATGGCCTCGCCGTGCTGGATGCCTCGGTCAGCAGTGCGGACCGCAATGGCGGTGTGAATGCCACGTTCAGGGTGGCAGGTACCTGAGGTGAATTGGCTGATCCGACACCATCGCCTCTTGGCAGCCGCACTGTTATCGATGTTCATGCTGTCGCAGATGCCGGCGCGGGTACTCACCACATTTTTGCCCGCCACGCTGATGCTGTCTGGTCTCTCGGGATCGGTATGGTCGGGGCAGGCAGTTAGAGCCTGGACCATGATCGATGGTCAGCCACTCATGTTGGGACGCGTGCAGTGGCAACTGCAGCCATGGCGACTCGGTTGGGGCTCGCCACTGATCCTGACCAGCGAGTGGGGCGATCAGATATTTACCAGTCGAATAAGTATGGGCCTTTCGGGCCTCACGGTGCTTCGCGATGTCAGCGTGAACTTCGATACCAGCGTATTGCGGGAGATGTTTCCGCTGTATCTGGGCGGTACATTGTCCGGAAGTTTTGAGCGCATCGAGGTCGA
>CABYEX010000071.1 GCA_902518075.1 Halieaceae bacterium
TGGAAATCAGCACTACCGGAGACTCAACGTTCATCAAGGGCGAGCAGGCCGAGTACACGTCATTCCTTGAAGAGTGTGATCGTCTTGAGGCAGAAGGTCTGGTGTCACCGACCGCCAGTCGCGAACTGCTGGGCATCACCAAGGCATCGTTGGCCACCGAGAGCTTCATTTCGGCAGCCTCGTTCCAGGAAACCACCCGTGTCCTGACAGAGGCGGCGGTGACTGGCAAGCGAGATTACCTGCGCGGTCTCAAGGAGAACGTGATTGTCGGCCGGTTGATCCCGGCGGGTACCGGTCTCGCCTACCACGAGGAGCGTCGTCGCAAGCAGTCCGAGGGCGACGAGTTGGCACTGAGCATGTCTGATGAAGAGTTCACCGAGAGTTTTGCAGAAGAGATGGAGCGTGCTGAAGCGATCGACTCGGTAGAGGACCCAGCAGAGGAATAGTCACAATGTAGCGTGCTTGACCGGTTTTTGGCCGGTCTATAAAATGCGCGCTTTTTTGGGGCCTCGGACTCGAAAACACCAACTGGAGCAAATGCTGAATGGCAACTATTAACCAGCTTGTGCGCAAGCCGCGCAAGCGCAAAGTCACCAAGAGCGGTGTTCCCGCGCTGCAGGCCTGCCCGCAGCGTCGTGGCGTTTGCACGCGCGTCTACACCACCACCCCGAAGAAGCCAAACTCGGCTTTGCGAAAGGTTTGTCGCGTGCGGCTCACCAACGGGTTTGAGGTGTCCTCGTACATTGGTGGTGAGGGCCATAACCTGCAGGAGCACAGCGTGGTACTAATTCGTGGTGGCCGCGTGAAAGATTTGCCCGGTGTACGTTATCACACCGTGCGCGGCAGCCTCGATACCTCTGGCGTTGCGGATCGTAAGCAAGGCCGATCCAAGTACGGAGCGAAGCGACCCAAGTAATAGCGGGTGCCTATGGGCATCCACCTAGATGTCACATCGTTGACAGTAAGGCCGGTCCGCCAAGTGCAGTGTCCGGGAACCCTGAAGAGATAGGAAAGCCAACATGCCAAGAAGACGCGTTGTTGCCAAGCGTGAAGTTCTCCCTGATCCTAAATTCGGGAACTCCACCCTCGCCAAATTTATGAATCACGTAATGATCAGCGGCAAGAAGTCCGTCGCTGAGTCGATTGTGTACGGTGCCCTAGACCTCGTTGAGGAGCGCACCAAGCGCGACCCCATCGAGGTCTTTGACGAGGCACTCGAAAATATCGCCCCCATGGTCGAGGTGAAGTCTCGCCGTGTAGGTGGCGCGACCTATCAGGTGCCGGTTGAGGTGCGACCTTCCCGCCGCGTGGCGTTGTCCATGCGCTGGCTGGTGGACTACGCCCGAAACCGCGGGGAAAAGTCCATGCGTCAGCGCCTGGCAGGTGAGATTGTCGATGCCTCGCAAGGCAAGGGAAATGCGGTGAAGAAGCGTGAAGACGTGCACCGTATGGCCGAAGCCAACAAGGCTTTCTCTCACTTCCGTTTTTAAAATCCAGTCTGCCAACCTTTAATCTGAGGACACTGTCGTGGCTCGTAAGACTCCGATCAATCGTTACCGCAACATCGGTATTGTTGCTCACGTGGACGCGGGTAAAACCACGACCACCGAGCGCGTTCTGTTCTACACCGGGCTGTCTCACAAGATTGGTGAGGTGCATGACGGTGCCGCCACCATGGACTGGATGGAGCAGGAGCAGGAGCGGGGGATCACGATTACTTCTGCCGCGACCACCTGCTTCTGGCAGGGCATGCAGCAGCAGTTTGACCAGCACCGCGTCAACATTATCGATACCCCCGGACACGTGGATTTCACCATTGAAGTAGAGCGATCTTTGCGTGTCCTGGACGGCGCCGTGGTTGTGCTCTGTGGTTCGTCGGGCGTGCAGCCCCAGACAGAGACAGTATGGCGACAGGCCAACAAGTACGAAGTGCCCCGCATGGTCTTCGTCAACAAGATGGACCGCGCCGGCGCAGACTTCGAGATGGTCGTTTCGCAGCTCCGCGAGCGCCTGGGCTGCAATGCCGTGCCGATTCAGATGACCATCGGTGCAGAGGAAGATTTTAAGGGCGTGATCGATCTGATCAAGCAAAAGGCCATCATCTGGAGCGAAGATGATATGGGTATGACCTTCGAGTACGAGGACATCCCGGCCGATCTTCAGGACAAAGTCGCTGAGATGCGTGAGTACATGGTGGAAGCAGCCGCTGAGGCCAACGAAGAGCTGATGACTAAGTACCTCGACGAAGGTGAACTCACCGAGGAAGAGATCAAGGAAGGCATTCGCATTCGCACGCTGGCGAATGAGATCGTGCCGATTCTGGGCGGATCAGCGTTCAAGAATAAAGGTGTGCAGGCGGTACTCGACGCCGTGATTGAATACCTGCCATCGCCCACCGAAGTTAAAGCAATTGAGGGCACTCTCGAAGACGGCGAGACCTTGGTCACCCGCCCCTCGGATGACAACGAGCCCTTTTCTGCACTGGCATTCAAGATTGCGACCGATCCCTTCGTGGGCACGCTGACCTTCTTTCGTGTTTACTCCGGAAAATTGGAGTCAGGTACAGGCGTCTACAACGCGGTGAAGCAAAAGAAGGAGCGGGTTGGCCGAATGGTGCAGATGCACTCCAACAGCCGTGAAGAAATTAAAGAAGTACTGGCGGGTGACATCGCTGCAGCGATTGGCCTAAAGGACGTCACTACTGGTGACACGCTCTGTGACGCCGATAACGTGGTGATTCTCGAGCGCATGGAGTTCCCCGAGCCGGTGATTTCGGTGGCGGTGGAGCCCAAATCCAAGGCGGATCAGGAGAAGATGGGTATTGCTTTGGGCAAGCTCGCTCAGGAAGACCCCTCTTTCCGCGTAAAAACCGACGAGGAAACTGGCCAGACTATTATTTCCGGTATGGGCGAACTGCACCTCGATATCATCGTCGACCGGATGCGTCGAGAGTTCAGCGTTGAGGCGAATATTGGTAAGCCTCAGGTGGCTTACCGCGAGCGCATTACTACCACCACTGAAATCGAAGGCAAGTTTGTCCGTCAGTCGGGGTCAGTACGGTCACGTGTGGGTCAAGTTTGAGCCCGCGGAAGACACCAGCGCCGAGGGCCTCGAGTTCGTCAACGAAATCGTCGGCGGTATAGTGCCCCGCGAATACATCCCCGCCGTGAACAAAGGTATTGAAGAGCAGATGCAGAACGGCGTGTTGGCCGGTTACCCGCTGCTGGGCCTGAAGGCGACGCTGTATGACGGGTCATTCCACGATGTGGACTCAAGCGAGATGGCATTCAAGATTGCCGCCAGCATGGCCACCAAGAAGTTAGCCGAAGTCGGTGGTGCCGAATTGCTTGAGCCCATGATGCAGGTTGAGGTTGTAACACCTGAAGAAAACATGGGTGATGTCGTGGGCGATTTGAATCGCCGTCGCGGTCTGATTCAGGGTATGGACGAGAATACTTCGGGCAAGATCGTCAACGCTGAGGTCCCGCTGGCAGAAATGTTCGGCTATGCGACGGATCTGCGCAGTGCGACCCAGGGCCGAGCGACCTACACGATGGAATTCTCCAAGTACGCACCCGCGCCCAGCAACGTGGCGCAGGACATTATTTCT
>CABYEX010000072.1 GCA_902518075.1 Halieaceae bacterium
GCGAGGAGCATCACGAGTTATCTGGGCGGGCTAAAGATTTTGGCTCCGCGATGGTGTTTATGAATATCCTTGCCGCAGCGGTTCGCTGGAGCTGCGTTTGCCTGTCTATATTTTTCTTCGACTAACTGCTCGCCTTAAGCCAGCCGACGTCAAAAGCAGTCCGCAACAAAAAAACGTTCGAGAGGAGCTGCTGCG
The DNA here is from genome assembly GCA_902518075.1 of Halieaceae bacterium. The sequence continues at coordinate 196 of CABYEX010000072.1, forward strand.
GTTGCTACGCAGCCCTAGGGTAGAGTTGCACGATTGAGGTAGGCGCCATATCGAACCCATTTACAAGATGAAATTCCCCAGCGTAATCTTCCACTAGGGCCGTGCAGTTTTCCACCCAGTCACCATCATTGCAGTAAGTAACATCGCCAACCTGCTCGACAAGCGGGTAATGCAGATGGCTGCAGATGATCCCATCGAGCCCGCGGTCTTTCGCCAGCAACACTGCAGCCCGTTGATATGCGCTTATTGCACTCTCCGCCTGCGACATGTTGACCTTGACCCACTTGGACAGGGACCAGTAACGCAGGCCCACCAACGCACGGATGGCGCGACGGTTCAATGACGAATTGGTGACAACAGTATTTCAGGAGCTTTGCAATCGACCCAAACGAGCTTGATCTATGCCTCCGCTCTTTCGCCCAAGGATCACGCCCGACCAAGGAAATAAACCGTGTCACTGCCGGCTGCGCGACGCTCCTAAAATATGACTCATTGCCATACCGCCCAATGCCCCTGCCAGTCCCTGCCCCGCCAGACCCGCGAGGGATCGCGCCGGCGCAAAGACGTCAACTCCGAATGCGCTATTGAGCGCCGGGTGGAGCACCGTGACAGTAGCCGCGCCTCCCACCACGCACCACAGCGCGCTGGCGCGCACTATCTCGCGGCGGTCCAGCCAGATCAACAATGGCCAAGTACAGGCCAAGGCGATTGCCATCAGCGGTAACAGGGTGCTGCTCAAGCCCGCCAGATCACTGAGTGAGGTGGACCAGCGCATGCCCCAAGAGACCGCCAAACCCATCTTTTCCACCGAGCTCAGCACCATTTGCGTGCCAATCACCGAACCCACGAAAAAAGCGACCAAAATGCCTATCGTCACTGCCAGCAGAGCGCGCATACGATTTATTCATCTCCAAACGTGAAGCGTTTTCCAGAATCCGCTGATGTTACGCTGACGTAGCTTAGCTGACTCATTTTTCAGGACCTTTCTGCATGCGCGCGCTCCAATCCTCCCTCCTATGGCTACTCTGTCTCAGCTCTTTCTGTGCAGGCTCAGCACAAGACTACCAAGTCAAAACCTTGGCGACCGGTTTGGATGAGCCTTGGTCGGTCGCTCCCATTGGAGACGGCACATATTTGGTAACTGAAAAATCGGGTCGGCTAGTAAGGCTAGAGCCCAACGGCAGCATCACCCCCATAACGGGAACCCCGCCCGTTTATTTCGCTAGTCAGGGCGGACTCCTAGAGGTGCTAGCCGACACGGACTTCGGTAACAACAGAATGATCTATCTGAGCTTCTCAGGGGGGGACAAATCTGCCAACCGAACGACTGTCGTGAAAGCGAAGCTCGACGGCGACACGCTAAGCGAGATACAAACCATTCTGGAGGTTGGCCCAGATAAAGAGGGATCTGCCCACTACGGCGGCAAGCTCGCATTTCTTCCTGATGGCACGCTGCTGGTCACTGTGGGTGAAGGCTACAAGTACCGTGAAGAAGCACAGAACTTAGATTGGGAGTTGGGCAAGCTACTCCGAATCAATACCGATGGCACACCGCCCGCAGACAATCCGTTCCCCAATAAGGCACCACGAGTCTTCTCCTATGGTCACCGAAACCCACAAGGCTTGATATATGACGAAGCTACGGACCGGATTCTAATGATGGAACACGGGCCCAAAGGTGGTGATGAACTGAACCATATTCAGGCAGGGCGCAACTACGGCTGGCCGGCGATAACCTACGGGGTCGACTATAGTGGCGCCGTGATCTCGCCCTTCACTGAAGCCGAGGGTATGGAGCAGCCCCTGCAGTACTGGGTGCCCAGCATCGGACCATCGGGACTCGCAATCTACCGCGGCGACCTATTCCCTGAATGGCAAGGCGACTTGCTACTGGGCTCGCTGATTAATGAGGAAATGCGTCGACTGAAGCTCAACGGCGATACTGTCGTACTAGACGAGGCGATCTTTCCTGAAATCAAAGGTCGGGTCCGAGACGTCCGCGTGTTAGGAGACGGAGAGATTGTCGCAATCACTGAAGAGGGCGATGTCTTTCAGATCGCTCGATAGCACAGTGAATGGGCCGCAGCCTTGGGGCACACAACGGCCATCTTGTGAAAAGTCACATCAATCACCAAACTTGTTACTGCGGGGAGCAGAGGAATACCTTTGCTAGTCGTAAGACCGTCCTCTGGGGAGGACGGGAAAACCGAATCACGTTGTGCTTGCGATGATTTCAAGTGCTCGCTCAATGTCTTCAGGATCCGTCGCAAAATGAGTGACGAATCGGGTCATATAGGACTGAGCTGGCCAATCATAGAACTCTAACCCAGCCTCTCTAAACCCTACACAGATATGGTCAGGTATCACCGGGAAAAGCTCGTTGGCATCAACAGGCCACGGTAATTCAATGCACGGATGAGCCTTGAAACCAGCGGCCAAGCGGTGGGCCATGGCATTGGCGTGACGCGCATTGGAAAGCCACAAGTCATTTTTAAGCAGAGCTAGCCACTGCGCTGCTAGAAATCGCTGTTTTGACCAGAGATGACCGGCGCGCTTACGACGAAAGGCAAACTGTTCCGCCATGGCGTGGTCAAACATCACAACTGCTTCAGCTGCGATGCCACCATTTTTGGTCAGGCCAAAGCTGAGACAATCGATCCCACTTCTCCAGGTTAAATCTGCCGGGCTCGCCCCTGACGCCACCACAGCATTTGCAAAGCGCGCTCCATCCATATGCAGAGTCAATTTGAATTCATCTGCCAGCGCACGATACGGTGCAATATCTTCAGGGCTGAAAACGGTTCCTGACTCGCTGACATTCGAGAGACTGATGGCGCCCGGGCGCGCGTTGTGGACACCGTGAATCGTGGCGGTAGTCATGTGAGCTCGCATTAATTGCGGGTCAGGCTTACCCGCCTCACCCGCGATAGGCACCATACGTGCACCACCCGTCAGCAACTCGACCGCAGTATTCTCATCGTTCTGAATATGAGCGCCCTCGTGACAGTAGATTGCACCCCAAGGCGGACAAAGTGCACTCATGGCAAGCGCATTTGCGGCCGTGCCGGTGGTCACAAAGAAAACATCACAATCGGTCTCGAAAACGGCGCTGACGGACTTTTCTGCAGCTGCAGTCAACTTATCCTCACCGTAACCAGGCGAGCTGCCGCTATTGGCTTCCTCGAGTGCTGCTAATACCGATTCGTGGACTCCCGCCTGATTGTCAGAAACAAAATTCAATTGGATGAGCTCCGTATCAGTCCTTTAACCTCAGCGGCATGAAACTCATGAGCTTGCCGACTAATGTT
>CABYEX010000073.1 GCA_902518075.1 Halieaceae bacterium
CGTATATCATCACTAATTGCAAAGCCAAGTTGTTCGTTGCTTCTGCGAGCCTTGCCGAGGTGGCGACGGAGGCCACTGCGGCCGCTGGCGGATTGGGGCGCTGTCTGTCTGTTGGCGGCGACATTGCAGGCTTTGAACGATTGGACGAGCAGTTGGCGAGTTTGCCCGAGACGCCAATTGAGGATGAGTTTCTGGGCGCGCCGATGCTGTATTCGTCAGGTACGACGGGCAGGCCAAAAGGGGTCTATTGGGAGCCTCACGCAGAGAGCATCCATACCGATCATCCCTTATCTGGCAGCGTTGGCGCTTTCTTTGGCTTTGGTGTCGATACCGTTTATCTGTCGCCCGCGCCGCTTTATCACGCAGCACCTTTGCACTACAACATCATGGTGCTCGGTCTCGGTGGTACCTCTCTGATTATGGAGCACTTTGATCCGGAGCAGTCTCTGGCATTGATTGAGCGATACAAGGCCACACACAGTCAGTGGGTGCCGATTATGTTTGTGCGCATGCTGAAGTTGCCCGAAGACGCACGAACTCAATATGACCTGAGTTCTATGAAGTGTGCGATTCATGCGGCGGCGCCGTGCCCGATCGATGTTAAGGAGGCAATGATCGATTGGTGGGGGCCAGTGATTGTCGAGTATTACTCAGGTAGTGAGGGCAATGGCTTCACCATTATCGACTCGGCAAACTGGCTCACTCACAAGGGCTCCGTAGGCCAGGCCATCATCGGCGAGCCCAGAATTTTGGGTGAGGACGGCGAGGTACTGGGGCCGGGCGAGGTGGGTGACGTGTACTTCGCCAATAGTCGACCCTTTGAGTACTTCGACGAGCCCGAGAAAACCAAGAACGCCTTTAATGAGCATGGCTGGAGCACGATGGGTGATGTGGGCTACCTCGACGAGCACGGCTTTCTTTACCTAACCGACCGCAAAAACTTCACCATCATCACCGGTGGCGTGAATGTGTATCCGGCAGAAATTGAGGGTCTGCTGATTTCCCATGACAAGGTGGCGGATGTGGCGGTGTTTGGTATCCCGCACCCCGAATTTGGGGAGGAGGTGATAGCGGTGGTGCAGCCCCTCGACTGGGCTGATGCAAGCGATGACACCGAGGCAGAGCTGATTAACTGGATGCGGGAGCGGCTGTCGAGCGTGAAGGTGCCGAGGAAGGTGGATTTCCTTGAGCAGTTGCCGCGGATGGATAACGGCAAGCTGTACAAACGACATCTGCAGGACGCCTATCGTGATGCGATGTGACTTTTCCAGTTGTCAAGCTGTTATGAAGCTCAATGAGCCTCTATGCTGTGCGTGTTGATGCATAGCCAACAAGTAGTCAAGGAGCGGTAATTGGCCAGTAAGTCAGAGTTGCGGCAGCTCGAGGATCAGATGGACGAAGCGTCGACCTATGAGGAATGGCTGTCGGCAGCCTGCGACCATGACGCCCTGACCGGTAAAGCGGAGTGGCGACAAGAAGAGCCTTCGGATCTCTATGATCACGCGCAGATTCGCTACCGGCTAGATCGACTACGCAAATTCCGCAAACAAAAAGATTGGATTGGTTTGCTGTATGCGCTCAATGAAGGCATTCACGGCAACATGGGTGGCATGGGCAAGAGTGTGCTCTACCGGCAGGCCAAGTCCGGCACCAAGGTACTGGTAGGGCAGTACATTCAGGAAATCGACGAGGCGCTCAGACTGCTGGCCGAGTTGCCCGATGAAGTTATCCCCACGCAGCAGAAAATTGATTTTTTCTATCGCAGTAACGTCTGTTACGGCCGCTCCGCATTGATGCTCAGTGGCGGTGGCGTGCTCGGTTTTTTACATGTCGGTGTGGTCAGCGAACTACTTCGACAAGGTCTGTTGCCTAGGGTGATTTCTGGCTCCAGTGCAGGTTCGATTGTCGCCGCGGCGCTGGCGGCCTATACCGATGAAGAGATGGTAGAGCTCGATCTGGTCGGAATGATGGAATCCGACGACGATGGTAGCAAGAGCGTTCTGTGGCAGTGGGTGTCGGGCATGGGCAGTCGACTCACGGCCGAGGACACCGAAAAATTGATTGGCGCGACCATTCCCGACCTCACTTTCGCCGAGGCTTATGCCAAGACGGGGCGTCAGGTTAGCATTACGGTGGCGCCCGCTGAGCCGCATCAGCGCTCCCGGCTGCTGAATGCAGTGTCTTCACCCAACGTTTATTTGCGGTCTGCAGCGATGGCCTCCTGCGCGATTCCTGGCGTTTTCCCTGCGGTCATGTTGCAGGCCAAGAATGAGTTGGGCGAGACGCAACCCTATCTTCCTGCGAGACGATGGGTTGACGGTTCCGTCGCGGATGATTTGCCTGCCAAGCGTCTGTCGCGCCTGTTCTCTACCAATCATTACATCGTGAGCATGGTGAACCCCATTGCCCGGGCGTTCCTACCTCGGGATGACAAGGTTCGGCCTTTGCGGCAGGCTGCCACATCTCTAGGTATGGGGATCGGCAGGGAGATGCTGAATTTTTACCGGGGTGTCGCCAAGAAATATGGCGATAACTGGCCTAAATTCAACATGATGATGCACGGTGTTCATGCGCTGCTTGATCAGGAATATTCCGGCGACATCAATATTGTCCCCAAGTTCCGGTTTCAAAACCCATTGAACCTCATCACGCAACCCAATGAGGAAGAGTTGCGGCAGCTGGTGAAAGAAGGCGAGCGCGCCACTTACAGCCGGATTGAACCGATCAGGCGTTGCACGCAAATCTCTAGAACTTTGGAAGAGATCCTGCATCGATTTGAATACGGGGATCTACGACCGACCGCGGGCACGTACCGGCGTCCAAAGAGTTCCCGACGCCGGCCGCCCCCCACTGCGGCGCAGAAAAAAGCATTGAAGTCTGAATCTGGGTCGCGCTCAGGCAAGACCCCCCAATCAAGGAGCGCAGGCGGAGCAGGCCGCTCAGCCGCCTCAGCAAAGAAGCGCAGTATCGCCTAGCGTTCGGTTGCTCGCCATAAACTGCCAGTTAAGGGATGCAGGCCGCTCCCAATGCCGCTAATGGACCCACCATAATCGCTCGACTGTCGGCTTCTGCGCTGGAGGCAGTGCCGATCTGGGCGCGTTTCTTGATGCCCTGCAGAATGGCCGCAATGCGGAAAAAACAGAACGCCATATAGAAAGGCCAGTTATCGATGCCGCTGCGCCCCGTGCGGTTACAATAGGCTGCGATGTAGTCCTCGTCAGAAGGCAAGCCCAGCTCGGTGCGGTCCAGGCCTGCCAGGCCTGCAATGCCGCCCTCTCGGGGGAATTGCCAGGCCATTAACTGGTATGCAAGGTCTGCCAGCGGGTCACCGAGCGTAGAGAGCTCCCAGTCGAGAATACCGATGATGCGGGGTTCTGTCGGATGAAAGATCATGTTGTCGAGGCGGTAGTCCCCATGCACGAGCGCAACGGTCTCTTCGCCCTCGGGAATGTGATTGGGAA
>CABYEX010000074.1 GCA_902518075.1 Halieaceae bacterium
AGCTGCCAGAGCAAATGGTCCCGCAGAGATTCCTCTTCTGAATCTTGTTCGGAGAAATCGGCCTCGGCAGCAGGGCCGGGTGTCGGCGGTGCCGAGGAGGGGAGTAAGTCTTCCCAAACGGTATCAACGGCCAGATCCTCGGCGCCGTCCTCTGAAGCGGTTGCCTCAGAAAAATCGAGGTCAATCTCCTCAGGCTGCTCACTCTCAAGCTCGAGAAGCGCATTGCTCTCCAGCGTCTCTTCAATGATTTGTTGCAAATCGACGGTACTCAATTGCAGCAATTTGATGGCCTGCTGCAGTTGCGGCGTTAGGGCCAGTTGCTGCCCTAGCTTGAGCTGAAGCGCTTGTTTCATACCACGGATAATCGCTCGCTGGGGATCCAGTGTATCGCCCCAACGTGGTCGTGCAAAGAAGTTGGCAAGGAAATTGCCTCAATCAAACGAGTTAAATGGGTTAAATGCGCCAAACCCATTGCTTTTTTCAGTGGCGCTCTCGCGAGCGGTGAATGAGTGCCGCAGGCGACAAGACTCTGCCATGTCGGTTTGCATTCAGAGGGAGAAGTGCTCTCCGAGGTAGGTTTCCCGAACCCTGTCATTGGCCAGCACCTCGGTCGGCGTACCGGATGCGATAACGTGCCCTTCGCCCACTATGTAGGCGCGTTCGCAAATATCTAGGGTTTCACGGACATTGTGGTCCGTGATCAGCACGCCAATGTCGCGGGCTTTGAGATGAGAGATGATGTCTTTGATATCGGAAATGGAGATCGGATCGACGCCCGCAAAGGGTTCATCGAGGAGAATCACAGTGGGCTCAGTGGCTAACGCACGAGCGATTTCCACCCGCCTGCGTTCACCGCCAGACAGCGCCTGGCCCAAGGAATCAGCCAAATGGCCGACATTAAATTCCCCGAGCAGTGACTCGGCCAATGTATGGCGCGTCGCTCGCGTTAGTTCCGGGCGTGTCTCAAGAATAGCCAATAAGTTATCTCGTACTGAGAGCTGTCGAAAAACAGATGCTTCCTGCGGCAGATAGCCGATGCCTGCGCGCGCCCTGCGGTGCATTGGCATGGCCATCAGCGATTTGTCATCGAGGCGGATATCACCGGCATCGGCTTCAACGAGACCCACGATCATGTAAAAGCAGGTGGTTTTGCCTGCGCCATTCGGACCAAGCAATCCGACGATTTCCCCCGCGCTGACTTGCAGCGACACGTCCTTCACGACGGGCCGACCGCCATAGGCCTTGGCGAGATGATGTGCGCTGAGGGTGCTAGCCATCGGCAGCATCACCTCGCAGATTTTCTGGTGGGATCACAACCTCTACCCGACCGGTCCCTTCAGCGCCCGGTGTGCCTGCCGCCCTAACAGTGCGCTGACTAACAAGATAATCGATTTGACTACCAGACAGCGTAGAGCCGTCCTGTGCGATCCGTGCATCTTTCAGTAACCGGACAAGATCCTGAGACCTGACATATTCAATGCGGAGTGCCGAGGCGTCGACGGGCGCCTGGTCGGGTGTCGGTTGTTGCACCAGCGTCGCTGGCTTCCCGGTAGCGACGATTTTATCGGCTTCGTCAATGTTATGGCTGATAGACAGCGTATCCGCAGTGATCACCAGCGACCCTTGGGTGAGGACCACATTGCCTTCGTAGCGGGTTTCGCCTGCCAGTTCATCCCTGACCGCAACGTCCGCAACAATCTGGATGGGTTGCTCCCGATCCGAGTCCAACGCCACGGCCCCGTGAGAGAAAGGCAGGCCCATCAGCGTGAGTATCATTGTGAGCAATGAGCGCTTCAAGTGAGGCACGTCAGACAGGTTGCTAGGCATCTCTCGGCATGGTCGTTATTCATATTCTGTTCTGACGTCGCCTTTCAGGGTCGCCATGCTGTTTTGCAAATCCAGCTCAAATGCCGAGCCTGAGGTGCGACTGCCCCGGCCTGTCATCAACACCTCTTGCTCGCCCTGGGCACGCTTTTGGTCCATGTAAAGATGCATAGACTCTGTTTGCATCGTCGCGTCTCGGGTCAGCTCAAGTATTGTGACTCCATTTTTGAGTTCAAGTTCATTGAGATCCTCGAAGAAAATCCCTGCCGCTGCGTCGATGTCCCAAACTGCGCCGTTTTCTGCCTGCGCTTGATAACGAATGTCACTAAGCGTAGTCTCCTCGCTGCTCTGCCATCGGGTCGCCTCACCAATTTCCAGAACATCCGCGGCGACGCCGTCCTGAGAAAAGTGCCGTCGCGTCCCTTCCAGCAGATAGCTCGCGATCAGCTCCTCCTCCAGATCAATTTGCTGGACGGGCGAGGATTCGGGAGCGAATGACTGCCAGAGTGCGATGCCTAGCGCGACCATGCCCACGGTGATCACAGCGCCTTTCATCTGAAAGTCCTGATCACATCAGTCAGGCGACCCTGAGATTGCAAAATAAAATCGGCCAGTGCCCGAACGGCACCTGCCCCTCCCGGCAACGGCGCGATCCAATCTGCACACTCACGAACAGCTTCAACCGCGTCATTGGGGCAGGTGGCCAGCCCCGCCAGACGGAGAGCGCCCAGATCAGGCAGGTCGTCCCCCATATAGGCCACCTCAGCGTCGCTGAGCTCCTTTGCTCTCAGTAACTCTTCGAGCGCTGAGCCCTTGTCTTCACGGCCCTGAATCACTGTGGCGATCCCCAGTTCACCAGCACGCCTTTCCAGCGCCTCTGAAGACCTGCCCGTGATGATCGCCACATCGATATCACAGCGCTGCAATAGCTTGATGCCCAGTCCATCCTTGATGTTGAAGGGCTTGGTCTCTGGTTCTGATATGGCCCGGTAAAACAGCGTGCCGTCGGTCATCACGCCGTCGACATCCAGCGCGACCAGCTTGATTGACTCCGCCTTCTGTGCCGCGCGACCTGTCATGAGAGTCCTGCCTGCAGCAGCGCCAGCAGCGTGACGATACCGAGAATCGTGTCCTGATCATCAACCACTACCAATGCGCTGATTTGATGCCTTTCCATTAGGGCCATAGCCTCGGCGGCCAACAACCCCTGATGAATGGTGCGGGCGTCGGCGGTCATCGCCTCAGTCAGCGATGTCGTGCGCAAATCGGTGCCATTTTCGACCGCTCGGCGCAGATCGCCGTCTGTAAAGATGCCGAGCAGTCGCTGGTCGTCTGTAGCGATGGTGGTCATGCCCAAGCCTTTTTGGGTCATCTCTACGATAGCATCGGCCAGCATCGCGGTGGGTGTGATTGCCGGAATGTCGCTGCCGCTGACCATGACATCGGAAACGCGAAGCAGCAATCGCTTGCCCAGTGCACCACCGGGGTGTGAGAAGGCGAATTCCTCTGATGTGAAACCCCGTGCCTCTA
>CABYEX010000075.1 GCA_902518075.1 Halieaceae bacterium
TGCCGGGTCGCTCAGCTCAATCTACGTTGACGAAACCATGGTTTCAGCAGGCAGCTTTCAGCTGGACCCAAGAGTTTTCGACATGGAGCGGGTCGAGGTGTTAAAAGGCCCGCAGGGAACTCTATACGGTGGTGGGTCAATAGCAGGTTCTGTGAGATACATTACCAACAAACCCGATTCAACAGCCTTTTCAGCCAATTTCGCATTGGATGCGAGCGCAACCTCAGGATACGGCAACTCCAATTCTGTGGATGCAATGGTAAATATCCCGCTGATTGAAAACGTGCTTGCTTTACGTGCAACAGCATTTGTCGCTGATAACGAGGGATACTATGACAACACCTACTTGAACAAGGACAATCAGGGAGGCTTTGATCAGGACGGCGGTCGTCTCGCTCTGATGTGGACCCCCACTGAAGATCTGACTGTTACCGCCAGTTACTTCCTTGACGAAACCGACCAAGAAGGCTGGTATCGAGCCACCGGGCCGAACTGGGAAGCCCGTGAACAGGTCAACCGCTTGGATGAGGTGCTCACTGCAGACGCCGAGATATTCAGTTTGGATATCGAGTGGGATGTTGGTTGGGCAACAATAGTATCTGCTACCTCGCAACTCAATTTTGATAGTTATCGCAAAGTCGACCGAACGTTTCTTGGTATAGACAAGTTCTACGACCCCGCGCGGCTGACAGTTCTGGACGACACGCGCGATAGCACCTTCGCTGAGGAACTTCGGATCGTTTCCAACCCTGGTGCGTTCGGTAACGCGGAATGGATCGCGGGAGTCTACTACTCCGATATCGAGGTGGACGTCGACGTTGGAGACTACATTGGTCTCGGGGATGAATATGATCAGACGGATGCAGGCGATCGATTCGCCGCTTTAGCGCCCGACCAGGACTTTGTGTTTCCATTCCCCGAGGGTTACGTTTCTCCTTTCGGGCTCACGGAGGTACCGGGCACTTATCCCGACATGATCTATCGAGAAATTTCGAGAAGTACACAGGAGCAACTCGCGTTCTTTGGCGAATTTACCTACAACTTTACTGACCAGTTTTCTGCGACCGTCGGCTATCGCAGATCTGAAACGGAAACAGGCGGTGGCTTTGTGAACCAGGTAGCAGATGCAGGCGAACCTGTTTTTTCTGAGGATGTAAGAGTGGATCAATATGAGGAGCCACACGATAACTACATGGGTAACCTCACATACAGATTCAGTGACGATGCGCTTGTGTTTGCGAGAGCGGCCGAGGGGTTCCGTGTTGGAACAGGTGGCGCCGGTCCGACGATTCAGCCCAGCTGTCAGGCGCTAGCGGAACAAGTGTTTGGTTTCAAACCTGGTGCGATCCAGTCAGATTCAATGTGGAGCTATGAGGTGGGTACCAAGCTCTCGTTTGCCGATGGACGGGTAAAGCTTAATGCCGGCGTATACCAGAATGACTGGACCGACATTCAGGTGGACGTAAGTCTAGACGGGAACGCAACCTGCAGTATCTCTGTCACTCAGAACGTGGCATCAGCAACAGGTACGGGAGTTGAATTCGATCTGTCTTGGGCAGCGACAGATAATTTGTTGCTCACGGTGGCTGGATCGTGGGTAGATTTCACCCTGGACGACGATCAGCCGTTTCTGAATGCGTTAGAGGACGATCGTCTGCCCAGTCATCCTGATAAGACGCTGTATGGTTCTGCTGAGTACTATTTCCCGGTTTTTGATGGGTGGGATGGCTTTGCTCGAGCAGAGATATCCTACACAGGGGACATAATGGGTGGCTTCAATGCGGACGCAGGGGTACCCCGGACAGAATTTGGAGACTACACGTTGGCCAATGTTAGGTTGGGTATGGAAAACGAATCTTGGGAGTTCGCGCTCTATGCGAATAATATTTTCGACGAGGATGCGCTGACCTTCCAGTTTACTGATCGTAGAGACAGGATTGAATCCTTAGTAAATCGACCCTTCACCGTGGGAATCAACATCCGCTCCAATTTTTGATTGAGTTCCGGGCAGGGTGGTAGGTAAAGGAAAAAGCTGGAGCGGGGTTTTAGCAGCAGCGCTTTTTCTAACGATTGCGTCAAGCGGCGAAATAAAAGCGGCTGACGCACTGACACCGGTGCCATCAAAAGTGGAAATGTCGCCGAAGCCGGACGTGAATGTCTGGCTTCGGCTTATTCGGAACGACAAGCTCGACTTAGTGCTACCCGAGCTGATGCGAAAGCATGGCATCGAAATGTTTATTCACGCGGCTCGTGCAGGAAATCCAGATCCTCTAGCTTACGAATTTGGCATAACAGACGGCTACCTTATATTCACGGACACTGGCGATAAGATCGAGCGTGCGGCTTTTACCGGCCTTTTCGGTGGCAGTGGTGCGGTGGAGAACATTGATGTTCGCGCGTCTACCGTGCTTGCCCGCGCCATTACCGGGTATGACCACGGAACCCTCGATTTTTCGGCAGTGTATGACGAGTTACGGGAGTACGTAGCAGGCCACGACCCCGCGAAAATTGCGGTTAATTTCTCGGACTGGCTAGCAGTCGCAGACGGTATTTCTCATTCTCAGTTTGTTGAATTAGAGAGCATGCTCGGAAGGGAGCTGGCTTCGCGAATCGTCTCGGCGGAATACCTTATCAGTGACTTTCGGTCCCGCCGCTTGGCTCTCGAGGTGGCTGTGCAAGCAATGCTGCTAGAACTCGCCCGTCAGAATGCAATGAAGAAAATATCGTCAATTGTTCCGGGTAAGACCACAATCGGTGACCTTGGTGGCTCACCTCGGGTGTACTTTTCTCGTGAATCAGATCGTATCCGCGAACCAATGGCGACCTCCTGGATTAGCCACCCAGGATACGTACTGAAGGGAGGAGATTTCTTCGCATTCAACAGCGAGGCTGAATATCTGGACTTTGGATTCTCATCTTTCGGCGTTGATACAAAAGTGCATGTTTACATCATGCCGGAGGGTGAAACGGAGATTCCCGCGAGCATTCAGGCGGTGTGGGACTATGGCAAGAGGGCTCAGGGCATCATCCGCGACAATGTCCGTGTTGGTATGACTGCCGGTGAGGCGCATGATGCGATTGTGAATGCACTCGAATTGGATGGGTATGTTTATACCCCCTTCCCTGACGACCCGGTCGCTGACTACCGTATGATTCAAGATACCCTGACAGGGCAATACCTTAGCTCACCTGGCTTCTACATTGACCTGCATGCTATGGGTAACAATGGTGGCGATCTGACCACTCTCGGTGCATCAATAGCGCCGTTTCGCAGGGATCGAGACCCGT
>CABYEX010000076.1 GCA_902518075.1 Halieaceae bacterium
CGCTCTGTGGTGACTTTCTGATGCCACCGGAGTGTTTGAGCACGGTTCGCTGCTTCGGCGGCGAACAACACCGATTTCAACATAGATCGCAGGCACTCAATTGCGACATGATCTATGCGGTCTACTTACCTCCGCAGGCTGCGGAAGGGTCGGTGCCGGTGGTCTACTACCTCTCTGGATTGACCTGTACCGATGAAAACTTCGTGACCAAGGCCGGGGCACAGCAGTATGCCGCAGCACTGGGGGTGGCCGTCGTGGCACCGGATACCAGCCCCCGCGGCGAAGACGTGGCAGACGACCCCGAGGGCGGTTATGACATGGGGCTGGGGGCCGGGTTTTACCTCAATGCCACCGAGACACCATGGTCGGCGCACTACCATATGTATGACTACGTGGTGACAGAGTTGCCGCAGGTGGTGGCGCAGGCCTGCCCGCAGGTGGACACATCGCGTGCCGCCATCATGGGGCACTCCATGGGCGGACATGGCGCACTGACAATCGGGCTCAAGAACCCTGACCGCTATGCGTCGTTCTCTGCTTTCTCACCCATCGTGGCGCCAACCCAGTGCCCCTGGGGAAAAAAAGCGTTCACCCAGTATCTGGGCGCGGACGAATCAGCCTGGGCGAACTATGACACTTGCGTGTTGCTGGGTCAGGCGACCGAACACCGACCCATACTGATCGATCAAGGCACAGCAGATAACTTCCTCGAAGAGCAGCTCAAGACGCACCTGATTGAGGAAGCCAGTACCGCCGCCAACTACCCCATTGAGGTGCGACTACAGGAAAGCTACGACCACAGCTATTATTTCATCGCTTCATTTGTGGAGGATCATCTGCGCTTCCACGCGAGTCACCTAACGAGCTGAGATCGCGTCCGGCCTTTATCAAAAGCACGCTGTTATCAAATTGATAACGAAGGGCGCGCCGTGGGCGTGACCACGAATATCCAGCCTCACTGCGGACCGGTCAAGTCCTGCCGAGCAGCGTTACGCGGCCTGACTCTTCTCTGGGGCACTGGTATCCCAAGCGCCGGGCCATTTCTCCTCAAGCGAGGACAGGTGTTTGAACAACGCACGGATCCGTGCCGACTGCCGCAGGTCCTTGTGATGTAGCAGCCAGGTGTGCCCCCAGTGAGCCGAGGGGACACCAGGCAGCAGGATGAGCTCCGAATACTGCTTGGCGAGAAAACAGGGTAACGCTGCAACACCCAGTTTATGGGTCACCGCCACGGTGCGGGGTGTGATGCCGTCAATCAAATGTCGGCTTTTAAGGCCCAATGAATCCGGATCAGGCAGGTCCCCAAGCGACAAGGCCCGGCCCGAGGCGTGAATACAGGTCAGCTCGCGGTGGCCTCGTGACGCCTCGCTCAGCAACGCTTTATGGACGTAGTAGCCCATGGAAATCCGGCCCAGTTTGATGCCGACAATATCCTTGGGAGGACGCTTGTGTTTTGGGATACCCCGAACCGCGATGTCGGCCTCCCGTCGCGCTAGATCCACCGGGTGGTCGCTGACGGTAATATCCAACTCAATACGGGGGTATTGAATCGCAAACTCTGCCACGGCCTCGGAAATATGGGTGACCGGTACGGCAGGCAAGGAGAGCTTGATACGGCCGCTGAGTTCGGAGTCCTTGCCGGACACCTGACGCTCAGCCTCGGCAAGCATCTCCTCTACCTCGCGAGCGGTGGGCAGCAGTTGGTCGGCGAGAGAAGTGGCCCTGAAGCCATCGGGGGTGCGGTCAAACAGGCGACCTTCCACCTGCTCCTCCAGCGACTCAAGGCGACGCATCACGGTGGTGTTACTGACGCCGAGTGTGGCGGCGGCTCTGCGAGTAGAACCTTCGCGGGAAAGGGCCAGCAGCACCTTCAGGTCATCCCAGTTCATTGGGTTATTCTCCCTAGTGAGGGGCGCTGCTGACCTCTTAAATTAAGAGACCAGTGTGTCCCCGTTTTTGTCTTTGAGCACGACGCGATCGTCAGATTCGCTATCACTCGAGCACTGTAGTGTCACAGAGGAATCGCCCTCGGGCGTCACCTTCAACTTGAGTGTCTCGACACCGCGATAGGACTTGGTGCCATACATTTTGACCCGAGTGCCCTCGCCATACATTGCCTTCAGCTCGGACTTGCAGATCGCCAGTTGTTGGGCGGTGTCCGCCGAAACCTCGACAGAAAACGCCACCAGAGACGCGGCTGTGACCGTCGCCCCACGCTTAAATAAACCAACCATTTTCATAACGGACCTCCATATTGGGTGGGAAGCAAGGTGCTTCTACTCCACTATACGGTGTTCCATTCCGCAACGATTGTAACATTAACAATATCAAAACGTATCGTTTTTGCAACAGTAGATAGGAACAGCGGACCGGCGGCCTATTGAGCTAAAACGCCGAATAAAGGACTATCTAGACCCTCCCAACGTGAGCTTCACATGCGCCGTTTTTCTGGTCTGATATCGCGTCACATACTGTCTCTCTCGCTACTGGCTTTGGTTTCTGCCTGTGGCGGCGGCCGCGGTCCGAGTAACACACCTGCGCCTCCTGATCAAATTGGCGACAACGCGCCACCGCCGCCAGTCACACCCGAATTCACCGAGGTCGACGCCGCTTTTCAATCATTTATCGACGAGAGCCTCATCTTTGATGGCATCAGTTATGTGGTGGTCGACGCCGGGGGCACGCTCCATACCGGCACCTTTGGCGATCACACGGAGGATACTGTGGTGATGCTCGCCTCCACGAGCAAGGTGCCCGCTGTCATGACCCTGATGGCGCTCGAAGAGGATCCTGCATCCGACTTCAGCATGAGCCAGCCGATAGGAGAGGTGCTGCCCTTTGGTGGGATGTATGCCGATCGCACACCGGCGCATTTAGTGAGCAATACCTCAGGTATTCCAGGCTTACGCCAGCTAGCGCTGTATGGGCCGCATCTCTGTCAGTTTAGCTTTGCGGAAACCATCGAGTTTGAGGCCTGCGGTGAAGTGCTGCTAGGCGTACCGCTGCCAGATAGCCACGACGCCGGTTCGATTTTTGATTACGGCGGCAGTCAGTGGCAGCTGGCAGGGGTGACGGCGGCTGTGTCGGCAAACGCGACATGGAACCAACTAGTGGACCAATACTTGACAACCCCCTGCGAGCTCGAGGTGTTCACCTTTGGCAACATGTGGGAAGGTCTGACGTTGTGGGACGGCACCCCAAGCAGCTTGAGAGGGCAGTCC
>CABYEX010000077.1 GCA_902518075.1 Halieaceae bacterium
CTGTTACTGGCGGTGCCAGCGCTGTGGGTGCAGCTAGCGGGCCCGGGTTTGATGACTGTGACGATGGGTGCGGCGGGCGTGCTGGGGATACTCGGTGTGATGGCCACTGGTGTTGCTACCTGGTGCTATTTCGTCGTGGTAACAGAGAGGGGCCCCGGTTTCCTCTCCACCATCAACTATCTGATTCCCGCGGTGGCCTTTGCAGCGGGCACGGTTTTTCTGGCCGAGCCCTGGGGTTGGGAGCATCTCATCGCGCTGGGCATGATCTCGGTGGGCGTGGGCCTGATTCAGGTCAGGCAAGCGCGTTAGAGTCTACAGCTCGAACCGCTTGCGAAGAAAGCGCGCGACGCCGTCTTCATCGTGGTGCCCAATAATCTCGTCTGCAGCGTTGAGGATGATCGGGTCGGCATTGGCCGGGGCGTAACACTCGCTGGCACATTCAAACATGCTCAGGTCATTATCGCCGTCGCCAAAGGCAATCACGTGATCAATCTCCAGTTCTTTTCGCAGATGATTGATCCCGTTGCCTTTGCTACCGAGGCTGTGGTGAATGTCGATCCAGTGCAGCGCGGGTTCCTTGGTCACGTGCTCGCCCATTTCCCGCTCGTGAATCGCAATGCCTGAATAGGCGACAAGGTGAGGTTCATCGGCGATGCTTGCGCTGACTCTTTCAACTGCTTCCGCGCTACCCAGCGAGAAGACGTTAATAACGCTGATTTCGTCGGGCATCGAGGTCAGCGGCGCCAAGGGCAGCTCTCGTTCTGCCTCAAACAGTTCGGCCAGTTTATGTTCGCTCTGGCTCTTCAGTGGCCCGTGATACAGAGCATGGCGCTGCCCGGGCTGCAGCGAGAAGACAAAGGGTGTAAGCTCATTGAGCGTGAACGCTGCCAGCACATGCCATACCTCCTCACGGGTAAGCAGGTGATGATGGCTATAACGCGCCTCCTCCGGTGACCAGATGATCGCGCCGTTTTTGAGAATCAGCGGCAGTGTGAAGTGATGGTCCTCGAGTGGTCCAGTGGCGGCCTGCAATGTCCTGCCCGTTGCGACGGTGTAGGGGATATTGCGGGCCCGCATTTTGGCGAGGGTCTCGGCGGTATAGGTCGATATCCTGGAGCCCTTGTCCAGCAGGGTGCCATCGAGATCAAAGACCACCAGGGTCATGCCTCAGATACCTGCCCGCAAGGATGCCATGTTACCCGCTGATCTGCCCTCAATGCTCGGTCAGCACCAGATCGTCGGTGAGTGACTCGCGGATGGCGGCGGGGACCTCATAGCGATCGATCGGATAGCTTGGGTGGTCAACGCCAGCGTACAAGATAGCGCCATCTTTCAGCGCATTGATCTGTTCTGGCGTCACCTCAAAGCGAAGAAAATGCACCGACGCAGTTTTGTCCGCAGTGGTGCGATCGAGATCCTCGTCGGCGACCGGCACGATGCGATCGAGATCGCCGACCTGCAACCACACCTGGTCTTCAATCCCAATCATCTCTCCGAGGCGAACGGCGCGCTGCGCAGGGTCAGGGATTTCGATCATGAACGTCGACTTCCAATTGTGACCGTCTGGAATGAGCGGGTTGTAAGCGCTGAGCTCTTCTTCGATTCCTTCCGCCTCAAAGACTCGCTCAATGCGCAGCATCTCCTGAATTTGGTAGCGAATGGTGGTGGCATCTTCGAAGTAGAGCCGGGCGTGCTCGCCCAGCGCCAACTGCCGGTTTTTCTTGTGTGCCATGACCTCGGCCCGAAAGTCAGAGCGCTTGGCGGCGTATTCCTCAAGGCTCCAAAGGTCATCACGCGTTAACTGTGTCATGTTCGATCCCTCGAATGTGTGGTCAATCAATGTACGTCAGTGTAGTGGATTACAGGCCATAGGCCTCGCGCAGCAGCGTCATCGGGTGTTCCGCCTTGTCCACCTTGGACGAAAGATGCGCAATGTGCTCGCCAGCCATGGGGCAGTCGCTGATGAACCGGTCCGGCGCCTGTTCATCCACCTTGCGCACGGTGGGCCGTGCAATCTTCACCGATTTGTCACGGGTTTCTTTTTTGACCGCGTAGGTGCCGTCGTGACCCGAGCACCGCTCGTAGGCGGTGACGTCACTTTCATTTACGAGATTGAGTACGTCCCGTGTCTTCAGGCCAATATTCTGCACTCGCTGGTGGCATGCCACCTGATACGCCACACTGCCCAGCGCTGTGGTGAATTCGGTTTTCAGGGCGTCTCCTTTGTGTCGCGCCCAGAGATACTCAAACGGGTCGTAGAACGCTTTTTGCACCTTAAGGACGTCCGGATCATCCGGGTACATCAAGGGCAGTTCCTGTTTGTACATCAGCACGCAGGAGGGAATCGGCGCCGTCAGGTCGTAACCCTCATCAACCAGCTTGGCCAGCACCGGTATATTGGCCCGCTTGAGTGCATCCACGCTATCCAGATCCCCGAGCTCCAACTTTGGCATGCCGCAGCACTGCTCCTTGGGCACGATGTCGATGTGAATGCCGTTGTGCTGAAAAACCTTCACAAAATCTTCACCCACCTCGGGGCTGTTGTAGTTGCCATAACAGGTCGCATAGAGCGCCACCTTGCCGGTGGTTTCGCCTACGGGTGTCGGCTCCTGAGGCTGGAGTAGCGGTTTGACGCGCTTGCGCAGGGTCTTGCTATGCAGCTTGGGAAGCGGCGCCTCATGGTGAATATCCAGGCTGGCGGACAGTGCCTTTCTAAAGACGCCCGTATTGTTGAGCGCGTTCACGGTCACATCAATGAGCGGGATAGAGGTCGTCGACAGCAGCTTGTCCGTGCTCGTTAACGTCCGATCCCTCACTGATGCCCCTTGGTTCTTGAATTTCTGTGCCTTGGCGCGAAGCATCAGGTGGGGAAAGTCCACGTTGAATTCGTGCGGGGGCACGTAAGGGCACTTGGTGAGGTAGCACAGATCGCAGAGGTAGCACTGCTCGGCGACCTTGTCGTAGTCGGTTTTGTCGACCCCGTCGACCTCCATCGTGTCTGATTCGTCGATCAAATCAAACAGGGTGGGGAAGGCGTCGCACAGGCTGACGCAACGGCGGCATCCGTGACAGACGTCAAAGACTCGCTCTAACTCCTTGTCGAGCGCGCTCTTATCCCAGAAATCTTCACTCTGCCAATCCAGCGGATGCCGTGTGGGTGCGTCAATACTGCCTTCTCTCATGAACTG
>CABYEX010000078.1 GCA_902518075.1 Halieaceae bacterium
CAGCGGGCGCGGGCACGATTCGAGGATTCAGAAGGCATGATGCGTGGCTGGACTGCCTTGCTTCACGGCATTATGAGCAGTTATGAGTATCTCCATGACTAGACTGCATAAAAGTCTGGCAGGTCTCAGTCGCCGACAGCTGTTGCGAGCCGCCTTGGTAGGTGGATCTGCCGCGACAGGTCTGTTGAGCAGTCGCGTGTGGTCCAGTGGAGCTCATCAGCCCTACGAGGGTCAGTTACTTGTGACCCTGCAACTAGATGGCGGGGTCGACGTGACGCAGTTATGTGATCCCAAGGTCAACGTCAAAGGCGAGCCCAGAATTAACTACTGGGCAGATGCAGCAGACCCTGGTCAGGCTGGTAACTTATTCTATGCACCCGTGGCCAATAACGCCGCCTTTTTCGAGCGTTTCGGTCGTGACATGCTGGTGATCAACGGTGTCGATTCGCAAACGAACTCCCACGAAACGGGAAAGCTTTTTAACTGGACCGGCAGTAATGCTGAGGGCAGACCGTCGCTGTCGGCACTGTTTGCAGCTGCGCAATCTCCAGAGCAGCCGCTTGCCTATTCGGTGTTTGACGGTTTTTCCAGAACAGCGGGACTCATTGGTTACAACCGGTTTGATGACCTATCCAATATGCGTGCGCTCATAAGACCCAATATTGATCCGTGGTCAGGGGGCGTTAAGCGGGCAGAAACCGACGTCTTGCGCAGTCAGCAGCTGGTTCATGACGGGGTGCAATCGTTGCTATTGCAGCCCAATCTCAGCGTCCGTCAGCGGCAAAGTGCGCTCCGTTTCGTTGAGGCGCGGGAGGGCAGGGAAGGCCTGCAGCGGCTGGCACGGTTGGTACCTGCCGAGGAAGATATCCAGCGCCGGGAGGACTTCACCGCCGGCGGTATGAACTTCTCCAGCAGTCTCAAGCAGCAAATGCAGGGGGCGCTGCTGGTATTCAAGTCAGGCCTTGGCTCTGCGGCTGATCTGGCGCTGGGCGGCTTTGATTCACATGACATTCACGACCCCGTGAGTGAGTCGCTGCTCGCACATTTTGCAAGTGCTGTGCACTTTTTCTGGGATTACGCCGAAGAATTGGGCCTAGCGGATCGCATTGTGCTGGTGATTGGCTCTGACTTCAGTCGCACCAACTTTTATAACGCTGGCAATGGTAAGGACCATTGGCCGATTGGTTCTTATATTGTGATGGAGCAGGGTGCCCCTTGGGGTGACAGGGTGGTTGGGCTGACTGATGAGTTGCACTTTGCCAGAGCCATCAACGTTAAAACCCTCAAGGAAGACTCAAAAGGTGTCCTCATGACGCCCTCCCACGTGCATAAGGCCCTGCAGGTCTATTTAGGTCTCGATCTTTATGCAGCGGGCGCGGGTGTTGAGCCCTCTGACGTTGAAAGCTTGCCCCTATTCGATCCGTTTGTGGCGTCCTGACGGGCGGCCTCAGAAGTCGATTTTGTCTGCGGCAGCCCGGTTTCTGCGCTTTTGATGGCGCAAATACCGGCGGGTGGTGTCGGCGCTGGCGTGCCCGGCCATATCGGCCGCAGTGGCTAAATCTTCACCATTATCGAGCAGATAGGTTAGAAAGCTCCGCCGCAAGTCATGTGGTGAGGCCTTATCGAGGCCAGCTTGCTTCACGCGTCTGGTGACGATGTCGTACACGCCACGAGATGTCAGGCGACGGTCCTTGGTGATCTGATTCCAGCGATTTACCGGGCGAAACAGCGGCCCAAAGTGCAATCCTGACTCTTCGAGCCAAGTTTTTACCAAATCGATAGTTCTCGGCGGCATTTCGAGCTCTCGCTCCTTGTTACCCTTACCAATAACCTTGATTGACCGGTCGCTAAAATTAACCTTGTTGATGTCGATCGTGACGACCTCTGCGCGTCTAGGCCCGCAGCCAAACAAAATCCCCAGCAAGGCTGCATCTCTGACGCCTGCGGCGCCTTCATCATGTAAACAGTGATCAATGAGCTGAGCGATCTCATCTACGTGTAGCGCGCGTCCCACAGCCAACCTTTGCAGTTTAATGGCTCGGATTTGCTCAATCAGGCTGAACTGGTGGTCGCTCATTTGCTGGTGGAGCATAGCCTCACGCGAAATACCTTTAATAATCGATAGGTACAGATTGCGTGTATTGTCGGAAAGCCCTTTTTGCTTCAGCTTTTCCATGAGAGCCAGCACAGTAGCTCGATCCAGCCGGTGCCAAGGGAGGGTATCCGGTGTTTGATCGCACAATATGGCTATCTGCTTCATCACAGAGCGGGCGGTGGTCCTGCTGGCCTCAGATCCCTGAAGAGAGGCTAAATAGAGCGAGGCTGGATTACTGTGCTTCAAGGGGGCATCTGAGCCAACTGTTGCCAGCCAAGAGCTGATTTCCTGGTTAACTGTCTTTTTCTTGGTTTCCATGGCAGCCCGCACCCTATAAAGGTTGCTCTAACTGACGTAAATATACATTTAAGGAAGTTATGATGCAACCACTACCTGGGTTAGACATCTCATCATAGCGCCATATCAATGACTAATTTGCCTGTGAACTGCTTCTCAAGGAAGAACGCCTGTGCCTGTGACAAGGACTCCAGAGGAAACGAGCGAGCCAGTAGGGGCTTGATCTCACCCCGCTCAATCAGGCCTACGAGCCGGGAAAAGACCCCTTCGTCCAGCACGGTACAACCCATAAACTGCTGATCCTTCAAATAGAGTGTTCTGAGGTCGAGCGCGACAATAGGCCCTGCAATAGCGCCGGAGACGGCATAACGACCAAAAGGCCGCAAAATATTGAGCAACTCAGGCCACTCCGCGCCGCCAACGACGTCAATCACGACATCCACGGCATTTTCGCCCAACACGGCCTCTAGGCTGTCGCCCCTAACGAGCGCCTGATCAGCACCTGCATCGAGCACCGACTGCTGTTTTTTATCGCCTGCCATGGCTATGACGCGCGCACCGCGGGCCTTTGCGAGCTGTATAGCGGCTGACCCGACACCACCTGATGCGCCGGTAATAAGCAAGGTGTCGTTTTCAGTGACTTGTGCGCGGGTCAGCATGTTTTCTGCTGTGGAGTAAGAGCAGGGAAAAGACGCCAATTCTGCGTCAGA
>CABYEX010000079.1 GCA_902518075.1 Halieaceae bacterium
GAAAGGCAAGCCCGATCGCTTTGGCAAATCGCACGAGTGCCTCACGTTGCGACCGGGTCGCGCCGGCGCAGATGGCGCCGACCTCTGCCGCCGCGGAGATGAGTGCACCGGTTTTAAGGTGGTGTATGTTCCTGAGTGCGTTCACAGGGACGGCTTGATTTTCGGCAGCCAGATCGAGTGCCTGGCCACCCACCATGCCATGAAAGCCAACGGCTTTGGTGACGACCCCGATCATGTCGAGTCGTTGCTCGGCGCTCAAAGCTTCTATTTCAGCGAGCCGCTGAAAGGCGGCGGCTTGCAGGCCATCTCCAGCAAGAATGGCAATCGCTTCGTCGAAGGCGCAGTGCAAGGTGGGTTGCCCTCGCCGGAGGTCATCGTCGTCCATCGCCGGGAGATCATCGTGCACAAGTGAGTAGGTGTGGAGTAACTCGATCGCCTCGCCCGCTATGACGGCAGCGGAGACGCTTCCCCCCGCGACCAGCTCGGCGCTGGCGACGGTTAATCGGCTTCGTAGCTGTTTACCGGGGTGCTGTGCGAGATAGTCGAGCGCTTTGGCAAGTTTCGGGTCAGGGCAGCTCAGCCGGGCGAAAGGTTCCATAACAGACTCAGGCTTCGTCTGACGCCTCATCCTCTTCCAGCAGCGATCCGTCCGCGGCCACTTGTGCTACGCGTTGTTCCGCAGACTCAAGAATTTTTTGAATGCTGCCGCTCAGCTTGACGCCCTTTTCGTACAGCATCAGCGCCGCTTCCAGCTCGATTTCCGGGTCTTCCAGTTGCTCAACCAGCTCATTCAGCTCGGTCATTTGCTCGGTAATGCTTGGGGATGATGCCGCTTTACTCGATTTGGCCACGGGTCAGTGCCTTGCAGGGGTAAGAGGTTATAGGGCTCGTCGGTTGGTCGTGGCCGGCACCGCGCTTTGTGCCGCCGCGACGATATGGTCGGCGGTCAGCCCCGCCAGCTGCCGACATTCACCTTGCCCGGCATGCGCGATAAAGGCGTCGGGTATACCGACATGGCGCACCTGGCAAATGACGCCCGCGTTGGCAAGGAACTCGGCGACGCCGCTTCCCGCACCGCCGGCTACGGCGTTTTCCTCCAACGTGATCAGCAGATAATGCTGCTCCACTAGGGAGAGGATCACCTCCTCGTCGAGGGGCTTCACCCAGCGCATGTCGACCACGGTTGCGCCCAATGCTTCTGCGGCAGCCAGCGCTTGATCCAGTAGCACACCGAAGTTCAGAATGGCTATGTCGGTACCTTTTCTCACCAGTTCTGCTTTACCAATCTCCATCGTGGGCAGTCCAGCATCGATCGCAATGCCCGTGCCTTCCCCTCTTGGGTAGCGGACCGCTGAGGGCCCTTCGTGTAGCCAGGCACTCTGTAGCATTTGCCGGCACTGATTTTCGTTGCTGGGTGCACCGACGACCATATTGGGAATGCACCGCAAATAAGAGAGGTCGAAGGTGCCATGATGTGTGGGCCCGTCCTGACCCACGAGGCCCGCCCGATCAATGGCCAAGGTAACGTCCAGTCCCTGCAGGGCTACATCGTGTATGAGCTGATCGTAGCCGCGCTGCAAAAAGGTGGAGTAAATGGCGAGCACTGGCTTGAGTCCATCGCAGGCCATACCCGCAGCCAGCGTCACTGAGTGCTGTTCGGCAATCGCGACATCATAGAAGCGTTCAGGAAACGCCTTGGCATACTGCACCATGCCCGACCCCTCACACATGGCGGGGGTAATGCCCATTACCCGGTCATCTTGTGCCGCGAGGTCGCACAGCCACTGTCCAAAGACGTCCTGATATTTAGGTGCCTTGGGTTTGGCTGGCACCGCCGGCTTTGCACGTTTGGCCGGTTCCAGTTTGTTGATCGCGTGGTAGCCGATGGGATCTCGTTCCGCCGGAGCAAAACCTTTTCCTTTCACGGTGCGAATGTGCAGGAACTGAGGACCTTTGAGGTCAGCCATGACCTTCAGCGTGTTCACCAATTGCGGCAGATCGTGGCCATCGAGTGGACCAATGTAGTGCCAACCCAGCTCTTCGAACATCGTGCCAGGTGCCACCATGCCTTTCATGTGTTCTTCTGTCTTTTTGGCCAGATCCCAGGCGCCACGAACATGCTCAAGGATCTTTTTGGAGCCTTCCCGTAACGCGGTATAGGTCTTGCTGGCCCAGATCTTGGCGAAGTAGGTCGCCAGCCCGCCGGTGTTGTGGCCAATCGACATTTGATTGTCATTTAGGATGACCAGTATGTTGGGCCGCTCATGGCCCGCGTGAGCCAGCGCCTCAAACGCCATGCCACCGGTGATCGCGCCGTCTCCAATAACGGCAATGACTTTGCGGTCTATACGCTGCCTCTGTGCCGCTAGCGCCATACCCATGGCCGCGGAGATGCTGGTTGAAGAGTGACCCACGCCGAAGGTATCGAAGGGGCTTTCGGAGCGCTTGGGAAACCCCGAGAGACCCTCGATCTGTCGCATGCTGTTCATGCGATCACGCCGTCCGGTCAGAATTTTGTGGGGGTAGGTTTGGTGCCCGACATCCCACACGACGCGATCATGAGGGGTATTGAAAACATAGTGCAACGCCACCGTCAGTTCGACCACACCCAGTCCAGCACCGAAGTGACCCCCAGTTCCTGCCACCGAGTAGAGCAGATCGTGACGGAGCTCCTCAGCCAGCTGCACCAGTTCGTGACTTTGCAGCTGTGAGAGCGCGTCGAGATTAGTCGATACGTCATCGAGCAGCGGCGTATGGGGTTTGGTTGTCGGCAACTCTTCAATCATGCCGACGATGATACCCCAAGTTGTGTTCTCAGCACCGACTTATATCAGGTGGGGTCGAATTGCTTCCTCAAGCGTTCCAATGCTTTGCGTTGATGTTTACCCGGTCGTTGAGAGGGTCTTGCCAGCATGCCTGCCGCCTTGCGCGCCTCCGCGGCGCGGGCGCGTCGATCGAAGCTAGCCTCGGTTTCTTCGTAGAGTGTTTGGGCGATCGGCGCCGCACGTCTTTGCTCGCTG
>CABYEX010000080.1 GCA_902518075.1 Halieaceae bacterium
CTGACCGAGGTTACACCAGCCGAGGCCTATTGCTCGGCCGCGATAAACCCGGTGCATTGTTGAGCCCCGCTGAGGCAGCAAAGCAAGCGGTCGCGATCTCCCATAACAAGCTGAGCACGGCGAGAGGTAAACGTATCCCTGTCAGTGCCGATACATTATGCGTGCACAGTGATACCCCCGGGGCAATCAAGATGATTACGGCCATTCGTCAGGCTTTGGACGGTAACTGAATGCTTTTTGAGCTGGGCCCGGCGGGTGAAGCCGCAATGCGCCTTGTTTTCACCGAAGTGCCTCAGCCTGCGCTCACCAGAGCGTTGCTTGAAATCGAAAACCGCGCCCGACAACGCTTTGGCTCGACATTGACAGACAGTGTCATCAGCTACACCACCCTAACCCTTTTTTTCTCGGCATCGACTCTAGAAAGAGACCGCACCGAGGCATGGCTAAAGGAGCAAGCCGAAGCCATCGCCTTGGTGGGCCACTCGCCCTATGAGCATTCAATGGCCGATGTTGTGCTACCCGTCCTGTACCACCCCAGCGTCGCACCAGACCTTGAGTGGCTCGCCCAAGACCGGGGTCTCGGCATCAGCGACGTGATCGCCTTGCACAGTAAAGCCACTTATTTCGCTTACGCCACCGGGTTTGCGCCAGGATTTTGCTACCTCGGTACCCTGCCCGAGGCGCTCCAAACGCCGAGACTCGATACACCCAGAACGACAGTTCCCGCCGGGGCGGTCGCCATTGCGGATACGCAGACCGCGGTCTATCCCTGCCAATCACCGGGAGGATGGCGGCTCATCGGCGCCTGCCCAGAACCACTTTTTAACCTGAACAACGCGCCACCCTCCCTGCTCAATGTCGGGGCCACTGTTCGCTTCGAGCCGATTAACGAGGCGGATTTTTGCGCGCTGGGAGGCGTCATTCCGTGAACTGCCTGCAGATCCATAAAGCCGGCATCGCCAGCAGCGTGCAGGATAAGGGTCGAGTGGGCAAACTGAGCATCGGCATTCCACCCTCGGGCGCTATGGACCCAATAGCGCTCCTGAGTGGTCATCATCAACTCGGGCACCACGATAATGAAGCGGCCATTGAAATGGCTTATGCCGACTTCGCTGCGACACTAAGCGAGGCGCATCACGTAGTGGTCACCGGCGCGCCCGTGCGGCTCAGCATCAATCAGCAGCCCGTCACGTCCGAGGGCGTGCACCGAATTGAGGCCGGGCAGACACTAGAGATAAAAGCCACACACGAAGGCGTCTACAGCTATCTCCATCTATCTGGCGGTGTCATGACGACACCGCAACTCGATAGCCGCAGCACCTCCCCGCGGGAGGGCATTGGCGGTCTGGATGGCGGCTTTCTGAAGGATGGCGATATTCTGCCCCTGAGTGCACCGGATGGGGCCGTGCTCGCGGCGGACCCTCAGCTGTCTATCGGGAAACCCAACACTGTCTTGGAACTGCGCGTCGTTGCCGGCTTTCAATTCAGCGATTTCGCTGATGAGGCGATCAAAGGCTTGCTCGCCGAAGAATTTACTGTCACCGCCAGAGCTAACCGAATGGGCGTCGCGCTTAACGGCGCCCGACTCCACTCAGGCATCGCCTCGTTGTACTCCGAGGCCACCTGTTACGGTGCGATTCAGGTGCCCCCCGACGGGAACCCCATCATCCTGTTAAATGACCGACAAACCGTCGGGGGCTATCCAAAACCGGGGGCGGTGATCCGCAGTGATTGCCTCCGGCTAGCTCAATCGCGGCCTGGGCAGCGGGTACGCTTCGCCCTTTGCAGCCCCGACGAGGCAGACCGCATTGGCTGGCTCGAGCAGCACTACCTGGAGACCCGCTTGCGTGACGCCCACTGACGACATAGTTCTCTCTGCCGATATTGAGGCGATGCTGGTCGCCCGTAATCAAAGGGGTATGGCAGACGTGCGCGAGCACATGACACCTGGCTATATGCTGCGTGCAGCGCAACAGATCAGCGCTTGCACCGGTAGGGTCTATATCCTGACCGGCTTTCCGGTAGGAGATTCCTTTGAAACAGACGGACCGGCGGGCGCCATGGCGCTTTACCGCCTGTGCCAGCACCTAGGTAGTGACCCCGTTATCCTCTCTGATAAGCAGGTAGTCGATGCACTCCATGAAGACTTCAACTGCCTGCCGCTGCCAGACAGCACAGGCGACGACGCTCGCGCAGCGGCAGATGCGCTTTACAGATCGCAACCACCCGCGCTGTTGATAAGTATTGAGAGGCCCGGTAGCGCCGCGAACGGGCGCTATTACAACATGGCCGGTATCGACATTACTGGAAGGTGCAGCGGCGCAGAACCCTACCTTGTACAGGCTAACTGCCCTACCATTGCCATTGGTGATGGCGGCAACGAACTGGGGATGGGAAACGTGCTGAACAGCTTGTCTAAGCTCAATATTCAGCCTTCGGTCAGCACCTGTGACGAATTGGTGGTAGCCGACGTCTCCAACTGGGCAGCCTATGCGCTTTGCGCCGTCGCTCGTTGGCTATCAGACCCGGAAGACAACGCTGAACATAGCATTCGAGAAGATCTGGAACATCTGGTGGCGCGTGGTGCGGTTGATGGCGTGACCGGTGAAGCGACGCCCACTGAAGATAGCTTTCCAGCCGCCGAAGGCGAACGTCTTGTGCAAGCGGTTCAAGATACGCTGAAATCAGGAGAACGGGCATGACCATCGCCTACCTCAACGGTGACTACGCACCCCTCGCCGCAGTCCGCATCTCGCCAATGGACCGCGGATTTTTGTTCGGCGATGGCGTCTACGAGGTCATTCCCTGCTATGACGGGAAGATGGTGGCCTTGCAATACCACCTAGAGCGGCTCCATCAGTCACTGGATGGTATCGCTTTGTCGCAGCCACACTCCGACGAGCAATTGATCAACATCCTCGAAGAAATCATTGCGCGTAA
>CABYEX010000081.1 GCA_902518075.1 Halieaceae bacterium
AATCACCACCTCCTCGAGACCGCTTGTCTCGGATGACGGAGTTTGGCTCAACGCGCCCTGCGCAGTTAACGCAGCACAAACAGCAGAAACCACCGGCACTGTCTGGGAAAAAAAGCGATTCATGGTATCTCCAATAGGCAAAATATGAGTTTTAGCCCCCAGAGATCGTTGGGCTAGGTACATTACTCTGGGCGTGCATATGGTGAGCACCGCGGCTTACATTTCGATGAACAAAAGGTGAATAAAACTTTAATTTTTTACGTCAGATTCGTTACGGGAATTCTCCTCGCAACCCACGATATTTGTTAAATCGCTGGACACCACGTTGCCGAAAGTGGCGCAGTGTCCAGCCGGCTCAAGCCAAATCAAATACCGTGGCCGCACGAGAAATACGGCGGCGCTGAAACATAAAATTCACTGGAACTGCATCAAACTGACATCGGCGATGGGTAACTTACGACTGTCCCGGTTTGGGAACCGGAGACCATGAGTGGCTTCTCTTGCCCCGCTGCAACTCAGCGGGGCTTTTTTAGTGCGCTATCGAAATAAGTGCTCACCTGCCTGAGGCCTCGCGCTCAATTGGCACCAACCGCTTGCGTAACCAACTGCTCGCAAACGTTTTTCTGGAGTTAAAAATAAGAAAAAAAGTGTTTATTCAAGTACCGTAGCCTGCTGATTAATTAGTCTGGCTCTGTTGTTCGGTCCCAACGTGTCCGGGGCAAGCCAGATATCACCAAACATGGGGCCAAAATCTTGGTCGTCTACCCCACCCAGAAAGTCCTCGTTAAGCCAGAATCCACTCTTGCCTGTTGCAGTCAGAATAAAAACCAAATTGTCACCAGCTGATATGTCGGGCCAGATCCTAGTCAGCTGCGCTAACCAATCGGCGCGGTTGGGGTGGTCTAGGCCCTGACGGCGCCAAGCGTCAGCCACTCGCTTCACTAATTGTTCTGTCCGCCCTTGACGCAGGTAAGTCAAAGACAGTTGGTAAGGGGGTCCTCCACACCATGCGCCGCTAGGGGTGAAAAGCTGCGCATCGTATAGCTCCCAGAACATTACTTTGAGCCGCGTCTCGCCGACCATCGGCCATCCGTCAGCAAGCAAGATCAGATTCTTTTGGGCTTCTGTGTCCTCCTGCAAAGGCAAAGCCTTTTCTGCTAGAGGCGTTTGCTTATGGCATTGCTCCGCACTAACGGACAACGGCAGTAACAGCAGAATGGCGAGTAGTGGTTTAGTCATTGATATTGATCTAGCCACGGCCGTGGACACGACCTCAGAGCTTTCCACCTCTCTACGATGTTGATTCCTCTACTTCTCCTCGCCTCCATTAAGGCCTCTAGTGTAATAGGGCATCCTTCAATCCCCTCCCGCCGAAATATTTCATCACGTTGCTGTTCAGGACGCCGGTTCTTTTCTAATTCCGCCAAATAGAGGGGGACAGCGATACGAAGCGCTGATTTGTATAACTCCGTAGCTTCACAGGCCTTATATTGTTTGGCAGCTTCAAGGGCTGCGTCAGTTAACTCCTCAAATTCATCTTGGTAGAGCGTCGACGAGTAGATCTCTATTGAATTCGCTTGCGCTTTGTTGCCTTCTGCCACGCAATGTCGGTTGGCGGCTATAAGGGCTTCACGTGCCTCCCTTTCAGCCGCTATTTTCTTCTCGCGTTGGGCTTCTTCGGCTAGCCTCTCTCTTTCAAACACTGCCAACAGTTCATTTATGTAGGCCCTAGAGAAAATCAGTTCGTCGTTGCGATAGACACGGGCTGGTTGCCAGTTATTGTTTTCTTTAACCCACTCACAAATGAAATCGGTGCCGTCTCGGGAAAACTCACTAACGATTGACCTGCTGTCATCGGCGAAGGCCCATTTCAACCTACTAATGCGCGAGGAAAGACCATTTGGGCCACCTGCTACGGCAGTCGCGGCGCCTCTTGCGAAATGCTCTATGAATAACTGTTGTCTCAGTTCTGCTTCGTCCTCGGCGTCACCCGCTGAAGGATTCACCAGTAACGAGCAAACCCATAAGAAGGGTTCTATTCTGGCTTTGTCTAGCTCAGAGGGGCCTTCCTCCGAGCAGGCGGCGAGCAGAGCCATGAACGAAAACAGCGCAATGATGCGCGTGCGTTTGAATGTGCAGGTGATGGCTCCCATGACGCCCTCAGCTTACCGTGAGAGGTCATGTCAGAGCAAATCGGATGCAGGTGGAGGGGCCGGGGGGGGCTAACCGTCATTGTGATTGTGATGGTTACCGCCCAGATACATTAGGGGGTGGAACTGGGCACAGGCTGAGTCGGTTACCAGTAACCACCCGAGCCGCCGCCGCCAGTTACTACTACAGATCATCCTGCTGACACACGTAAAAGCTGGATTTGAAAAAACAGAGTCCTGCGGTACGTTTCGTCACATCCTTGGTTTAGGGAGGGGCAAAACAATGAGCGTGGATTTTCTTTGGAATTTTCAGTCTGCTCTTTTCGTAGGCCCCGCTGTATTTGGTCTCGTTTTGTTTCTTGGTTTCGAATCCGCGGTGGATCGAACCAGAGTGCGACTGCACGGCATTGAAGCGCCAGAGCGAGATCAACCGTATGGCGCCAGGGCGACCGCCGCACTGGAGTACATGGTCGAGAAAAGCGTCTATATCGTCGAGGTGCATACTCACCGCTACGGACGCATGGTGGGCCAGCTGTATCACTCCAAGGAGGGCTACGACATCAATGCCTCAATGGTATGCGCTGGCTTTGCTTGGTGGTACGAGCGATATGCGCCAGACAGCGAGGTGCTTGAGGATTGTCAGGAGGAAGCTGAGAGCGCGCACCTGGCCAGCCGTCACCCCATGAATCGACTCGGTACTCCTTAAGACGTAGCCAAGGCCGCCATATGGTTGGACGGCGATTTAGAAAAACCGACTTCGGCTCTGACACCAATTTGTCACTTT
>CABYEX010000082.1 GCA_902518075.1 Halieaceae bacterium
CACTATCGGGTTTCACACCGCTGGAAAAGTGTTCCACAACTTCGCCACTAGGAGATACCAGATACTTGTTGAAGTTCCAGCGTGGATAGCCCGCAGCTTCTCCGAGGCCGCGGAAGACCGGGTTGGCATCCGAACCGCGCACCGCGGATGTGGCGATCACAGGAAAGGTCACGTCGTACTTGTCATAACAGACCTCGGCAGCATCCCCTTCATCGTTGTCCTCCTGAAAAAAATCGTCGCTGGAAAATCCTAGGACGACCAGACCGTTGCCTACATAGGTCTGGTGTACTTTCTCTAGGCTCTCAAACTGGGAGGTATAGCCGCAGT
Organism: Halieaceae bacterium; assembly: GCA_902518075.1. The sequence goes on from CABYEX010000082.1 coordinate 328, forward strand.
AGCTGGCGGTGTTCACGATCAACAGTGCCTTGCCTTCGTAGGCTTCACAGAATTGAACCTCTTCGGTTGATGCCAGCTTGCGCATGGCGTGGTTCAGAAAATCCGGACAAGAGGCGAACACGGTGGTGCTAAACAGCGCTGACAGCGCGGCCAGGGTCAATAAAACGTGCTTCATTAGGCTGTATTCCTGCGGGTATGGGCTATATACGCGAGGCCCCGATTGCCAGATGCCTGCCAGTTAAGAGCCGGGAGCCTGGTTCACCAAAGATTCGACAAAGGCTGCCACGGTTTCTCGGGTCCAGTCAGGCCGGCAGGGGTGCGCGGCGACGTGAGTGCCCCATTCTTCCTTACCATTGAGGCAGGCCTCCTCAACCGAAATGGCGGGTACCCGGGCCAGAGTGACGCGCGGATTGGTGCTCGCAAGCTCGGCGGCAAAGGGTGAGCGGGTGACCGGGTCTTCCCAGTCCTGCATCAGGAGGATGGGTAAGTCCAAGGTCTTGGCCATTGCCAGTGGATTCGTTTTACCGTAAGGCAGACCGTACCGGTGAATCGCCGCTCTCGCGGCGATAGAAAATAGTAGCGGAGGAAAACCAGTTTCAACCTCGCCAACCTCCATCATGCTGTCCAGGACATCGAGTAACGGGTCGAGCAAAATTATCGCGTCGGCCTCGAGTCCATTCCTCAGTGCGTGGATGACCGTGCTGCCCCCCCATTCAAGGCGCCGAGGAGAATTCTCGGCCGGTCGCTGGGGTGGTGCTGATCCTGCCATTTTGCGGTGGTAACCACATCTGGCCACTCCGCGAGTCCCATGCGCAATGTGCCGTCGGTGACCGGCGAGTTGCCGTGATTGAGAATATCCATCGTCACGACCGATATGTTCAATTCGTGCAGCGTCCCATAGAAATTCAGCGAGCCAATGTACTGCGAAATGCGATTGGAGCCCGCCCCGTGGACAAAAATGAGATCAGCGATGGGCTGGGATGCGGGTATCCACCAGCCCTCTAGCTGAAGGTCGCCGCTCGGTATCGTGATGTCCTGATAATCGAGATTGCGTGTGGCGGGTGTTTGATCTACGGCGCAGGGTGTCGTCGCAATCAGGTGCGGGGGCGCCCAAAAAATCGATAGCAGTGCCCAAATGAGGACCAAGCCCAGCAGGGCCCACAGTGTGGCGCGTATCGCACGAGTCAATACCATGTGCGATCACGCTGACAGCAGCCGTCTCAGCCAGCTGTCCTGATGCCGCTCCTGTTCTCTGAGGAGCAACAAACCCTGAATCTCTTTTTCGATGGCCTTAGCGAACTGACGCCGCAGCGCGGTCAATTTTTGTATCGACAGCGTTTGACCCTGGTGCTCCGCCAAGTCAATCGGTGTCCCAATCGCAAAATACGTGGTCTTGGGTTTCGGTAATGGTCCGCCCAGCATGCCGGAGGGGATGGGCGGTATCAGATCAGAGCGGAGATCCTTCGGTAGCACACCGATCTTCATGAGCATTTTTACTGGTGCCGAGTTAAACAGGGCTTGAGAGGACATGGCATGATCATAGTATTCATCAGGCCCAACTGAGGCGACGGGTACTACGGTGTAGCCCGCCTTCGCAGCCAGCTTGACGAAGCCATATCGCTGCTTCCATTGCAGCTGATACCGGGCCTCTAGGGGTTTTACGGATTCATAGGCCCCGCCGGGGTAGAGCAACAGGTCATCGCCGCGTGCCATCAGTCGCTCAACAATGGGTGCCTGCCCGGATACACCTCCCATTGCATGGGCAATGGCCGCGTAGTGGGCGTTGGCAAAAAGCGATTTGTCTCCCAAGCCCTTCACATAGCGGCCGTGGTCGTAATACAGATAGAGATGAAACAGTGCGGCATCGACGGCCATAAAGGCGTGGTTGCCAATAAATAATGCCGGCTTGTCAGGCAGGTTTTCGAGGCCAATAAACTTCGGCTTGAACCAAGCGCGCGCTAACCCCGCAGCAAGGGCCACTTGAGGCGCGGTGGGCATGCCGTAGCGAGAAATGTACTCGATATAGGCGTCCGGATCGGATTCTGGGGAGGGAGCTCTCTGAACCATCTTCTGCACTCGTTGCGTACATCGAGCTTAGCAAAAGTTCTTCACGATTTTAGCGGCACTATTGCGCCGTGGCGCGCAGGCACACTGCTGTGGGTGATATGACACAAAGCACTGTTAAACATTGGGCGCTGCTCGCATACCTCGTGTTGGTATGGGGCTTCGCCTTTGCATTAATTGCCGTCGCGTTGGAGTCTTTTCACCCGCTTTTCATTGTGTGGAGTCGTCTTTGGATGGGTGCGTTGGTCGTCTGGTGCGGATGGCGGTGGCGCCAGCAAAGATGGTGTCTGGGCCGGGAGTGGTGGCCGAGACTCACAGTGTTGAGTCTGACGGGCAATATCATTCCGTTTTCGCTCATCGCCTGGGCAGAGCAGTCGGTGCCCTCGGCTGAAGTGGGCATACTCATGGCCTTGATGCCCATCGCGACATTACTCCTCGCCCACTGGTTGCT
>CABYEX010000083.1 GCA_902518075.1 Halieaceae bacterium
GTCGACAGGATCGTGTCGACGCTCTGCAAACCGTCGCGGGGGCCGACCTCGCTTATCGTTATGTGTGTCATCACACTTTCCTTTATTGAAGGGTATCGGGGCGGCTTACTCGCCGACTCGCACCAGCACCTTGCCATGATTATGCCCGCGCATCAGATCGCAGAAGGCGTCGGGGGCAGCGGCGAGCCCGTCGTGTATGTCTTCATTGGCCACCAGTTCACCCGCCTCGGCGAGGGGCACAAATTCCTCCTCGAAGGTTGCGCGTTGCGACTCGTAGTCATACACCACCAGCCCGGTGACCGTCACACGCTTGGTAATCCATAACCCGGGGTGTGGGCCCGTCGTCTTGTGGTCACCGTTATAATCCTTGATCAAGCCACACAGCACCACACGACCGCCAATCGACAGCTGCTGCGCCACCGTGGTCAGCACGGGGTCGCCCACCAAATCAAAATAAACGGAAACGCCATTCGGTGCGATCTTCGCCAGCGCCTCTGCAAGGTCTTCTTCGATGCGATCAATGCAGTGATCGTAACCCAGTACTTCCGTGGCGATACGCCGCTTCTCACTGCCGCTGGTAATCGCAATCGTTTTAGCACCGGCGCGCTTGCACAGTTGAGCCGCCATCGCCCCCACCCCGCCGACCGCGGCGGGAATAACCACCACATCGCCCTCGCGGACTTTGGCCTGTTGAACCATACCGGCCCAGGCGGTGAGCCCGGGCATACCCAAAATCGACAGCGCCAGCGAAGGCCGACTCAGCTCCGCGGGCACCAGGGCCAAAGCCTCTGGAGATTGATCGGTGAACGCTTGCCAGCCAGCGTGGCAACGCACGACTGTGCCAGCCGGCCAGTCGGCGTCTTCACTGTCCACGATTCGGGCAACGACCTCCCCTGCTATTACGTCACCGGGATCCACGCCGTGCCCCATATGATTGCCCGCGATAAGCGAGCGCATGTAGGGGTCGAGAGACAAATAAAGCGTCTGACACCTGACCTGCCCCGCCGGCCGCTCACCCAGAGGTCGATTCTCTAGCTGGAAGTCATCGGGGTTGGGTAATCCCTCGGGGCGCTTGGCCAAAATTACGGCTATATTGTCTAAATGATCTGTCATGTTCGGCTTTGCCAGTATAAAGAGCTTAATGATATAACATCATAACAAATCATCTGGAGAGGCAGTAATGGCGGGGTCCCGGGGGGCGGAGGAGCAAGCAGCTCCACTGCGGGGAATCAAAGTCGTCGAATTTACCCACATGGTCATGGGCCCCACTGCGGGCGTCATTCTGGGTGACCTCGGGGCAGACGTGATCAAGGTCGAGCCCCTGAAAGGGGACAATACCCGGCGCCTGAAAGGTTCTGGCGCGGGCTACTTTCCGATGTACAACCGCAACAAGCGGTCCGTCGCCCTCGACCTCAAGCATCCCAAAGGCCGCGACGTCGCACTGCAACTGATTCAGTCCGCCGACATCGTGCTGGAAAATTTCCGCACCGGTACCATGGCCAAGTTAGGCCTCGATTACGAGTCGCTAAAAGCCGACCATTCGGGTCTTATCTATTGCTCATTGAAAGGTTTTCTCTCGGGCCCTTACGAGAATCGGGTTGCGCTCGACGAGGTCACACAGATGATGGGCGGACTGGCGTATATGACCGGCTTACCCGACCGTCCGCTCCGCGCTGGTTCATCGGTGATTGATATTACCGGCGGCATGTTTGGGGTGATCGCCATTCTGTCGGCACTGCACCGCCGTCGGGAAACCGGCGAGGGTAGCCACGTAACGAGCGCCCTGTTTGAAACCACGGCGTTTTTAGTGGGCCAACACATGGCACAGCAGGCCGTCAGCGGTGATGCACCACCTCCCATGTCGGTCAGGCAATCGGCCTGGGCCATCTATGACATTTTCGAACTCGACTCGGGAGAGCGGCTGTTCGTGGGTATCGTCAGCGACACCTTATGGCAGCGCTTCTGTGAGGAATTCGAGCTCTCCGATTGGGCGGCAGATACGGCGCTTGATAGCAACGCCGGCCGCGTTGCGGCGAGAGAGACCTTACTGCCCGCCATTCGAGAACTGTTTGCCCCACTCTCACTCCTAGAGCTCAGCGAGCGGCTGGATCGGGCAGGCCTGCCCTTCGCGCCTATCAACACGCCCGGTGACTTATTTGACGACCCGCATCTGACTGCGTCGGGCGGTCTGCTGCCTGTGCACCTGACCGAGGGCGATCATGCAGGCGAGCAGACCACGTTACCGCGCTTGCCCGTTGAGTTTGGCAACCACAAGCCGCCACTGCATCGGGACCTACCGAAAACCGGTGCCAACAATGCAGAAGTATTACAAGAGCTGGGGCTGGACGACGAGGCCATCGCGGCGCTTACCAGCGAGGGCGTGCTGGGCGGCTAATCGCTCGCGAGGTAGACCCAGGGCCTCCGCGCCTGATCCTGCTCCTCAAACCGTGACACAAGATCCATCGACTGCTGGGTCAATCCTATTTCATCGAGACCTTTTAACAGCATATCCCGGGCGGTAGGGTCGACCGAGAACACCTTCTTCTCTCGCTCTGGATCGGACTCGATGGTGCAGGCCTCGAGATCCAGCTCAATCGCATTCACAGCGGGATCGGCATTGACCCAAGCCACCAACTCATCAAGGTCGTACCGCGCCAACGCCACCGTCAGCAATCCATTGCGCAGGGCGTTGTTGCAAAAAATGGTGGCAAAAGACGGTGCGATGACCGCTCGGAAACCACTTTCCATCAGCGCCCACACGGCGTGCTCCCGAGAGGAGCCACAGCCGAAATTATCACCGGCAAGCAGAATGGAAGCACCGTT
>CABYEX010000084.1 GCA_902518075.1 Halieaceae bacterium
CGCTAAAGGACAAATTGGGAATGGCGCTGGGCGTAGCCACAAAGCCGATGGTGTAGCTGTCGGACTCTTCTGGCTGGACGTTGAGATTACCACCCGACGTGACATTCACCTGACCAGCAGCTGGCTGCGGGATAAAGCCGATTGACGTTGAAGGAGCACCCTGCGCAATACATGTATCTCTCAATGCGCCGGAGGGGACGAACCCACTATTTGTGCCGTCGTCGCCGACTGATGCGCAGGGATCAACTGACAGATTGCCCAACCCGGTAATCACTGGAGCGAACAGCTCCCCAATATTAGGCGCGCGTACTGCTCGGGCGAAAGTGGCTCTGAACCGAATATCCTCAGAGGGGGACCAGCTCAAGCCCAACTTGTAGGTGTCAGTAGAGTAACCACTGGCTCCGTCTGCTTTGACCTCATAGTCAGAGTAGCGATACCCGGCCTCCAAAGATAAGTCTTCAACAAGGCTCCTACCTTGGATCAGAGGCACTGCCACCTCGACAACCCCTTCCATGACATCGTAACCGCCTAAGATATTCGGGGCAGCAGAACCACCACCGCCGAGATCACCACTCTGCGATAGGAGGTCTGACGCCTGCTCGCCTTTGTAGTCACGATATTCGGCGCCCAGCGCGAAGCTGATTGAATCGGATGCGGTGGGCAACTTCAGGCCAAGGTTACCGGTAAAGCTACCTTTGAGCTGTGTCATATCAAAAATAGTGGAGACGTTGCTCTCGCCACCGGCTAAAAACGCATTCATCTCGGGGGTAATTGATCCAGTAGGACCGAAGAAGTCGACTGGTACACAGCCGGAGGAGCCGTCGTTACAGCCATCCGGACCAGACAACAAACTCTGGCGGAACCTCGATTTCAACCAATAGCCCTTCTGCACCTGGACCTGGTCACTTTTTCCATATGACCCCATCACGTCCCACTGATAATTGTCCGCGATGTCGCCCCTGAAGCCGAGCGAGAAATTGAAGTACCGAGCGGTGTACTCACTGATACGCGGCCCGCCCTCCACATTCCTACGTCGAAGCTGCGTATCGTAAGTGAGGTAATTTGGATCGCTTGGGCCCGTCGCCGCGCCCGCCGCATCACAGGCAGCTTGACTAAATCTAGGGGTGTACACACCTTCTGCGGGATTCATATCAAACGCACAGATCGCGTTACGTTGCGCATCAGACAAGAAAGGATGGTTCAAAGCAACGGTGACGCTATCACCAAACGCGCCAGATGGGGCAATCAACGTGTTGACCGTGTTTTCATTGAACAACGCCGTCGCGTAGACCTCAACCGAGTCGGTAATATCGTAGTTGATAGTTGAGTACAGGTTGTACGTTTCCAGCGGAGTTTGATAAACGTTAGAGGGGCCATAGTTGTAGGGCGTAAAGGCACTACCAAACGTCCGGTCGTCCTGAACGCCACCCAGCGCTAGGTTTCCATTATCTGTTCCAGTCGGGTTGACGTTACCCAAGCGAGTGTTGAAAGACCCGAGCCCAGAACCACCCCGATTGCCGCTCCAATAAAACAGGACGTCTTCACCATACCGACGATCACCCTGATAGACAGGCTCAATATCGCGATACCCCAAGCTCAGCGTTGCATTACCCCTGCCGTCGTTCAAATCTGCGCCGATAGTGACGCCTATGGCTTTCTCTTCTCCATCGTTTTCGGAGGTCTCTCCCCAATCAGCATTAATCTCGATGCCGGTGAAGTTTTTCTTGGTGACAACGTTAACGACACCACCTATAGCATCAGCGCCGTAAGTCGTGCTGGCACCGCCGGTAAGGACATCGATCCGCTCGACCATCGCCATCGGGATGTTGTTGAGGTCGAAACGGCCAGCAAGCTCCGACGGAGCGTAGCGAACGCCATCAATCAACACGACATTTCGGTTGCTGCCTAGGCCTCTGAGGTTGACGTAGGAAAAACCACCATTGCCGTTGTTGACGTTCGCGCCAATGCTGGGAACTACACCAGGTACTTCCCTCAAAATTTCCTCTGCGTTGAGCGCTGCCTGAAGATCAATTTCATCCCGGGAGACAACTTGAATGGGCGAAGAGCTCTCGAAATTGGGATCTTTAATCAGCGTTCCCGTGATCACTACTTCTTCAATCTCTTCATCCTGTGCGAGAGTGGCGCCCGCTGTCACGCTCATCCCAAGCGCAGCCAAAATGGCACTGACCAACTTCAGCCTGCTGTGTTGTGGATCGTTCATGTGGATTCATTCCTATTCACTGAGTTTTTGAGTGGCCGGCACAAATTTACTTTGCACCGTCGGTGAAGCATCTATGTGCTTCTCTAGCCAATGTACTTGCCCTGTGGCTAACCTGGCAAATCAATTGCCACGCCACAGTAGGCACGTTTCCAATGGCCCAGAAAATGCGAAAATACCTCACTCTGAGCAGGTGGGCAAGAACCGCAAAGCACCGGCGCTTATATAAGTCTGCAGAGTTATTTGGCCAACAGTCCGGAGGCCATCACGGATACTTGAATAATATCCCTATCATTTCATCAATATAGCGGGCTACTCAATACAGCTCAATGACAGTAGGTCAATAGAGCTAAGAACCTTAGGCTCCCGGCTTCTCTCACCCCTCAAAGGGTGGACCCAACATATCAGAGCGGCATAACTTCTATGACGCCCTGCGGGGCACCTAAAAGCAAGATATCCGCTGGTCTATTCGCAAATAATCCGCTGCAGACCACACCCGTTAATGCATTGATAACAGTCTCCAGCTGACGAGCATCCACGATACTCAGGCCATGCACGTCTAAAATAATATTGCCGTTATCGGTGATCACG
>CABYEX010000085.1 GCA_902518075.1 Halieaceae bacterium
GGTATTGATTTCCTCATCCGTCAGCTTCGTCTCGGCACCGGTCATCGCGTCCTCAAGACCGGCAGCGTAAGCGGCCACATCAACCTGCATACCATCAGCAGACATTCGCTGACCCATGCGCAGGCCAATGCCGTAGCTGAGTCGCGCGTCGGTCGACTCCAGAGTGACTTCCTGCTCCTGCGAGGCGTCATCACAGCCCAGCAAGGCCACCATCAGCCCAACCAGGGACAGCTGGCCGACTACTTTTATCGGGGTACTCATGCCCAACGTTCTCCCTGTTCCGTTTGCAATGGAGGGGCGATACTACGTCGACTCGAGAAGCAGTGCCACCAGTTGCTCTCTTTCGGCGGCAAATTTACTGTGTTCAAAACCGGACAGCGTCAGCATGTTAGCGTTCATCCGCGCCGCGGCATGCTCCACGGTCTCTGCCGTCAACATTTCTCTGGTCATGTCGTCCTGAGGCGAACTGCGAAGTGACTCAGTGCTGACCCACATCAACTCAGCGAGATAACGCTCCGCCTCGACCTCGAGCTGAAGCAAATGTCTTCGCGCGTCCTCTTTGGTCGCATCGCCCTTCCATTGCTCCCGCACAGCGCGCAGAGGCAACACCACGTCATTAATCCAGGTTCCCGTGGTGTCTCGCATTGCCGCAACATCGTGGTCCTCTAATCGATGTCCCTCGGTAGATAACCAGGCGGCAAACAAAGCCTCCAGTATGACCAGGTCGGCCTGTGACTGTAGTGTCAGCAGCAGTGCTTGCGTGGGTTCCCGGGCGTATTGCCTCAACGCCCAGTCCCAGAATGGTGCCACGGTCAAGCTCTAACCTCCCTCTCCTTCTTCTGCGCCCGCAATGAATGCCAGCTTTTGCTCCCTGCTGAGACGACGCAGCGCATGCTCCCTTTGCTGGGCATCGGATCGCGAGTCACAGGCCTCGGACCACACCAATGCCACCGGCCGACGCGCCTGGGTATAACGGGCGCCGCCAGCCAATTTTCCATTGTGTTGCTGAAGCCGCCTGGCCAGATCCCTGGTGACACCCGCGTAGAGAGACTGATCAGCACACCGCAGAAGATAGACTTGCCATGGTGCGTCTTGTCCTGCGTCTGTATTCATTAGCTGATCACGGAGTGATGGTCAAAGCTTGCCGGTTAGCAGGCAGTGCGATATTTTCTCGTTGCTATGAACCCAATCCCATACCGCGGCTGAAACCCTGCCTGACAACGGAGCACCTATGAGCGCTGACATTCTGCACGTGACCGACGACAACTTCGATGCGGAGGTACTCTCCAGCGATCTGCCCGTGCTGGTGGATTTTTGGGCCGAGTGGTGTGGCCCCTGCAAGATGATTGCGCCCATCCTTGAGGAGATTGCCACAGAATACGCGGGAAAGGTCAAAGTGTGTAAGGTCGATGTCGACGCCAACCCTGACATGCCGAGTAAGTTCAATATTCGCGGTATCCCCACCCTAATTATGTTTAAAGGCGGCGATGCCGTCGATACCAAAGTCGGCGCGCTGTCCAAGACCCAACTAAGCGAATTTGTAGACAGCGTGGCCTGAACGCCAGCCAACTACGAAGAGAAGCCCGTTGAGTCTTGAGAGACGCCGGACAAGTGCGAGCAGACGTCGCTACAGACAAGCACAAATTGGCAGCAGAGGGGCATAAATACCACGACATTTTTGCTGGACGCGCCCATCTTCGGGTGCTAACTTGCAGCAATTGGGACAGGTATGGCTCCCGATGCACCCGAACTTCTCTTTTTTCACTGCAGCCGCAAGGCCTTTGGCAACCGTGTTGATTGAGTGAGCTTAGAGGCCGTTCAGGTCAATTGCTACCCCGACCTGTACCAGCGCAAGAAGCAACAAGCATCGGCGGGGCAGACCTTTTCCCTACTGGCCCATTTTATCTATCTATTCGGAAGTGATTCGTGGAAGACCAAACCAGCACCAACACCGAAGCGTTGGAAGCCACCAGCAATGATGCCCCCAACAATGAGGCGGCCACCGAAACCACCAAAAAGAACGGGCGAACCCTGAGGCTCAAAGCCTCCGAGGCAGAAGCCTCGAGCGAGGCATCGGGCGATGCAGCCGCTGAGACCGAGACGGGTGGTGACACTGGCGGTGAAGAAGCGCCCCAGGGTCGCTCGCGACGAGGAAGACAGCGACGTCCTCGCCGTGATCCCAATACCCCCAGCGAAAACCCCATGAGCCTGACCGACCTGAAAAACAAGTCGACTCAGGAACTGATTGATATGGCCCGGGAGATGGGTATCGAGAACATGGCGCGTTCACGCAAGCAGGACATCATCTTTGCCCTGCTCAAGCGCCACGCCAAAAGCGGCGAGGACATTTGGGGCGATGGCGTACTGGAGATCCTGCAGGATGGCTTCGGATTCCTGAGGTCGGCAGACAGCTCCTTCCTGGCCGGGCCCGACGACATTTACGTGAGCCCCAGCCAAATTCGGCGCTTTAACTTACGCACCGGTGACTCCGTCACCGGCATGATTCGACCGCCCAAAGATTCCGAGCGTTACTTTGCGCTGCTGAAGGTTAAGGACGTTAATTTTGAGTCCCCGGAGAGCGCCAAAAGCAAGATCCTGTTTGAAAACCTTACGCCACTCTTTCCCAATGAGCGATTAACCCTCGAGAAGGGGAATGGCTCTACCGAGGACCTGACGGGTCGCCTGATTGACCTCGTGGCACCTATTGGTAAAGGACAGCGCGGACTGCTCGTGGCACCGCCGAAGGCTGGCAAGACGATCATGATGCAAAACATTGCGCAGGCGATCATCT
>CABYEX010000086.1 GCA_902518075.1 Halieaceae bacterium
TTTTGATAATCTCTCTGAAACAAAAGTTTGCAGAAAAGAACGTTTATGGTCGCTAGCCTTCCGCTGAGGATTATGTCGGTATTACTGCTGTTGGGCTTATTGCCCGATGCGTTTGCTCGCGATACATCTATCAGAGTCAACCTTGAGGAGCCAGTCGTTGGCGAGTCATATTCAGGCATCTCAAATTTGCGTGGTTGGGCGGTAGCACCTAATGGCATTTCGAAGGTCGAAGTTTTCGTAGATGGCGTATTTGTGTTTGAGGTGCCTATGGGAGGGCAGCGCACAGACGTTGGAAACGTGTTTCCCACTTATCCCGGCTCTAGTTCATCGGGCTTTTCTATGGCCTACAACTATAAAAACCTCCAGCCTGGATCTCACAGTATGCTCATAAGAGCCTTCGATTCAGCAGGCAATTTCAACGAGGATGAGGCGGTTTTTTCCACTGAACGATTTGTCAGTACCTTCATAAACACTGATGCCTCTATTGATCTCTCGACCACCAGCGCAGTCCAAGTGAAAGACAAACAGACTTTTATTGTCAGAGGCGCCACTGTAGAGGGAGAAAGCTGGGACTTCGCACTGAAATGGGATCGAGCGTCACAGGCGCTCAAGATACAAGATATACAAAAAGTCCAAGAATCTTCAGGCGATATTGACGGCTCCGGGAGTGGCTCGTCGGGGCAAACGGGAGGCTCAGACGGTGGCTCTGGTGGTTCCAATGGCACTGACAGCAATGACGTGGCAACTTTTGACGATGCTAAGTGGGACGAAGCAAAGTATGAGTAAGAAAGCTACACCGGCGACTGTGCTTTGTGGTGTCCGCGATACTCGGGTATGTGACCGATACGGACACAAGAAGATTTCGACCACCACGTACCAGCCCGAGGGCTCCTTTTCGTCTGCGAACAGGCAATCGGCTTTGAGCGAGCGGACTGCGGCTACTCTGGCATCGGTCAACGCTTGCAAACCGGTACCGAACCCACCCTCGTCAAAGACATCGCGGTGCACTGTGCAAATCAAATACCCTCCAGGCACTAACAGTGCCAGAAGTTCTGGGAGGCATTCTGCCCGAACGTGCCCATGGGTAAAGGTCCCAGTCGAGGCCAGGATGTCGTAGCATTCTGTACCCATCCCAAGGCTCTCGTTCAGGTCGCGTAGAAAAGCTTTATCGATTCGACCTTCGCGCCGGGCCACAGACAGCATGGGGGCGGAGTAGTCCAGACCGTCGATTTGATTGAAACCATGTGCGCGTAAGTTGCTTGCAAGTAGGCCAGTCCCGCAGCCTACGTCCAGCACTCGCACATCCCGGCGCTCTTCCGTCACGGCGGCCAGCGCCGCGATCTGTTGGGGTGAGTGATAGGCAAGCCCGTCGAGCATCGTTTGGTCGTAGGTTTCCGCCCAGTCGGCGTAGAGTTTTAGTGTCTCGTTGGGATCGTCGCCGCGCAGGGCGTAGGCGCGTGCAAGCAATTGCTCGGGTGTGTTCTCAAGCTCGTGGCTGCTCATGCCCTGAGCTTACCGCAGGACTATCTCAAAGTAAGTGGTCATCACAGGGAAGTGTTCCATCAGGCTAAAGGGTTTTTGCTACTTTTTTATCACTTCAGGGTGGCTGCTGCATCTCATCATCATTTTCTGGAGGCACACCCTCAAGATGACTAAATCTCAGTTGGTTCATCAGCTCTAGCAAATTAAAGATGTGAATTAAGACTAGTTTCACCAACGGTATTTCAGAATGTATTTCGTCCAAAACAAGCCGCTGCTCAAGCAATAAGAGAGAGCAGTCTTCCATCGCATAAACATTTTTGCTTCTATTAGTGGAAGTTATGATCGAGCCCTCACCAAAAAAATCTGTCTCGTATAGTTCTGCAAATTTTGCGTGGTCCTCTGTGGTGAGAAAAACAGACCCTTTGGCAATAAAATACAACCCTTTGGGAAGCTCACCTACCAGAAATATAGGCTGATCTTTGCGAACCGATGACTTTTTAAATGAGTCTTTGTAGTGAATCAGAAATCTATCTTCAAATACTGGATTCACTCTCTGTTTGTTGGCGTAGATTCGGGTAACGCTGTTTCTGATGATCTCGTTAACCAAAAAACTTGCATGCATGACTGCTTTCCGGAGCACACTACCATCCACGGAGACGACTTCTAGAGGCTCGTGGATAGTATAGTTCCTGTCCAAAGGCCTCTTACTCAACGTGGCGGCCAGATAAATTGAGTCTCCGGCAGAAAAACTTTGGGTTGAGTGAATGGTAGTGTCGAACACTGAGTGATCTCTAAGAAGTGCAACACCCTTTGTTATAAAAAGCGCCGCATCTCTGGTTTGTAATTCCGAAGCATCAGAGATCAGACACACTTCAGCGTATTTTGACTTTGCTACCTCCGCCAGAAGCAGGTTTTTCTCTAACACAGAACTCCCCACCGAAACCTAATTGTTGCGTCGTCCAAGTCTGGCCGGACTGTTTGACGGCAAGAAATAGCCAAGCTTCACAGCTTTACTTGAAATGTCCGGATACTATCAGAGGTTAATCTCAATTTGAGGGATCATGTCAGAGCAAATGTGACAGCAGTCTTTTGACGAAGTTTTTAAGCGCGATTTGAAAAAGAGATAGCGGGTGGAGTATTTTGGGGTTCACGAGTCCTGTTGAGAGGTAGAAGTGGTCGTCGTAACTGGAGTGCTGGGAGAGCCAACGTAATGCGCGTCTTTAGAGTCGCCTTGGTCATGTTGAC
>CABYEX010000087.1 GCA_902518075.1 Halieaceae bacterium
ATATCCGGCGCACCGGGATAGTGCCTGAGGAGCAAATGCAGGTGTGGGAGCGAGAGGGCTGGATGGGCCTGATGTCCGAAGCCGACGACGCGGCATCTACAGCGGTGTCAATCTGGAACCGCGGACCGGATGTGCTCAAAGCGCCCGGGCAGCCGCTATGGCCAGCGTTGCTGGATATTTTGCGACAGGACGCTCAAGCGGATGCGTTGCAGGCTCAAGCGGATGCGTTGCAGAAGGTGCTTCAGGAACGCCTGCAACAGCATTGCGAGCCGGTGTCGCTAGACGCGATGAACGGCTTACCCGATAAACAGCTGCTGAAAATGAAAAAGGCGCTAGAGCGTTGGCGCGATGAGGACAGCGAGGGTCGATGCCACGCCGTATTGGCCCGTATTGCACGCATTGAGGGTGATGCGGAGGCAGAGGCAGCGCTGTGGGCGGATGCCCACGCGCGTCATCCGTCTGCGTCACACGCTGCAGGTTGGGCGGACTGCCTGCGCCATCAGGGTAAAGAGGCGGAGGCGTCGGCGCTGGAGGCCGAGGCCTTGGCGGTCCTGCGCTATCAGTATCCCGAGAATCCGTGAGCGCCGCCGCGCTAGCGGCCAGGCAAGCTAATACCTAAAGACTCCCAGAGCGCATCGACCCGCTCTTGCGTGGCCGTATCCATGGCAATCGTCCGGCCCCACTCGCGGTGGGTTTCGCCCTCCCACTTGTGAGTGGCGTCCATGCCCATCTTGGAGCCGAGCCCCGCTGCGGGGGACGCAAAATCCAGATAGTCGATCGGCGTATTCTCCACAATGGTGCAGTCTCGGGCCGGATCCATGCGCGTCGTCATCGCCCAGATCACATCTTCCCACGACCGCGCGTTCACATCGTCATCAGTGACGATGATGAACTTGGTGTACATGAACTGCCGCAGGAATGACCAGACGCCGAACATCACGCGCTTTGCATGACCCGGATACTCTTTGCGTATGGTGACGACGGCCATGCGATACGAGCAACCCTCCGGCGGCAAGTAGAAATCGCTGATTTCCGGGAACTGTTTTTTCAGTAGCGGCACAAACACCTCATTCAGCGCCACCCCGAGAATCGCGGGCTCATCAGGTGGTCTGCCCGTATAGGTGCTGTGATAGATCGGTTTGTCGCGTGTGGTGATGGTCTCCACGGTGAACACCGGGAATCGCTCAACCTCATTGTAGTATCCGGTGTGGTCGCCGTAAGGCCCCTCGTCGGCCATCTCGTCCGGGTCGATGTAACCTTCTAGGATGATTTCGCTGTGCGCAGGCACCATCAAGTTATTGTTACGACAGACATCGGTGACGCACTGGGCGAGGTCGGTTTTCTTGCCGCGCAGCAGTCCCGCGAAGGCGTACTCGGAGAGGGCATCAGGCACCGGAGTGACGGCCCCGAGGGTCGTGGCCGGATCGGCGCCCAGCGCAACGACGACGGGGTAGGGCTCTCCGGGCCGCTTCAGCTGCCAGTCCTGAAAATCCAGCGCGCCACCGCGATGCGATAGCCAGCGCATGATCAGTTTGTTGCGACCGAGCAGCTGCATACGGTAGATGCCCAGGTTCATGCGCTCTTTTTCTGGCCCACGGGTAATGACGAGAGGCCAGGTCATCAGCGGGCCGACGTCACCGGGCCAGCAGGTTTGAATCGGCAGCTGGGTGAGGTCGACGCGTTCACCGCTGACCACCCGGTGCTGGCAGGGGGGCTTTTTGACGACATTGGGCCCCATGGTCAGAATTTTTTTCAGCAGCGGCGCTTTGTCCACAAGATCCCGAAAGCCTTTGGGAGGATCGGGTTGGCGTAAGTAGGCCAGCAGTTCGCCGACGTCACTCAACGCCTCGACGCTTTCTTCGCCCATGCCTAGCGCGACGCGTCGCTCCGCGCCGAACAGATTGGCAAGCACGGGAATATCGGAGCCTTTGGGTTTTTCGAATAACAGTGCCGGCCCCCCGCCGCGCAAAGTGCGGTCGGCGATTTCAGTTATCTCCAGATGGGGGTCGACCTCAGCGGTAATGCGGACCAGATCGCCCCGTTTCTCGAGCTCGCTAATGAACTCCCGCAGGTCGACAAAACTGGGCATGACGAGGATTTACTTCCGCTTCATCGACTTGAAGAACTCTTCGTTAGACTTGGTGTCCTTCAGCTTGTCCAGCTGGAACTCGATGGCTGGCAGGTCTTCCATGCCGTGGAGCAGCTTGCGCAGAATCCACATACGCTGCAGTTCCTCTTCGCCGGTCAGCAGTTCTTCGCGACGGGTTCCCGATCGACGGATATTGATGGCGGGGTAGACCCGTTTCTCTGCAATCTTGCGATCGAGGTGCAGCTCCAAGTTGCCGGTGCCCTTGAATTCCTCGTAGATGACTTCATCCATCTTTGAGCCGGTATCAATCAGCGCTGTGGCGATAATAGACAGGCTGCCACCTTCCTCGATATTTCTGGCCGCGCCAAAGAATCGCTTGGGTCGCTCCAATGCATGGGCGTCCACACCACCGGTCAGTACTTTTCCAGAGCTGGGAATCACGGTGTTGTAGGCGCGAGCAAGGCGCGTAATAGAGTCGAGGAGGATCACCACATCGCGTTTGTGCTCTACCAACCGCTTCGCCTTTTCGATCACCATGTCGGCT
>CABYEX010000088.1 GCA_902518075.1 Halieaceae bacterium
GTCAAGATAGCGGCTTTATCGAGGCTGAAGCGTCCAACCTCGAGTGTTAGTCTCCAATGCAGTCCTTTAACGCGGAATGCAGGATGTCTGATCGATTACAAAACAAGGTCGCAGTTATCACGGGGGGGTGCCTCGGGTATCGGCGAGGGGATGGTCAGGCGTTTCTGTGCTGAAGGTGCCAAAGTTATCCTTGCCGACGTCGATGAGGCCAATGGATCTCGAATAGCGGTTGAGTGCGGCGCTGATTTTGCGCTATTAGATGTCAGTTCGGCTGAGAGCTGGCAGTCGCTTGAGATTACGCTACGAGATAACGGGGGGCGGCTCGACATTCTGGTCAATAACGCTGGTGTCGTGACTGGTCTGGATATCACCAACGTCACGGTTGAGGCTTGGCAAAAGCTAATGAGCATTAACCTCTTGGGTATGATGTTAGGCTGCCAGATGGCCATATCGCTGATGCGCGACAATCCCGGTGGTTCGGGCGGGTCCATTATTAATACAGCGTCGTCTACTTCTTATCTGGCGATACCTGATGTCGCCTATACGACGTCCAAGGCGGGCGTAGTAGGTCTGACCAAGTCTGTCGCGGTACATTGCGCCAATAAGGGGTTCAACATCCGGTGTAACTCGATCCATCCCGGCGCAACGTTGACCAATATTCTCAAGACTGCCATCGAGCAGGCGCCTGAAGTAGAGGAAGCCTGTAACAAGATGTCGCCCCTCAATCGTATGGGCACCGTCGAGGAGGTTGCCGCCATGGCGGTCTTTCTGGCCTCTGACGAGGCGAGTTTCTGCACCGGTGGGCAGTACGCGGTTGAAGGGGGCACTGTCAGTCAGCACCCCAAAATGTGACACCCCAGACTCAATCAATGGCTGCGTCTCAGCCTTGTTGAGACCGCGGTGATACAGTACTCCATGAAATTCGCTGCGGCGCAAATGAATCAAGCGGGCACTAAATTGGTGCATCCCCAAACTTGAGACCGAAGCGTGATGCTGTTGTACTCGAGCTTAGCGCGTGTCGCGTCAAACAAAAAACAGGGGGTCTTTATGAACATGCTATTTGCAGTCTTGGCGTCTTTGACGCTGTTAGTGGGATGTGGTCAGAGCCAGGAGCCAGCCAGTGAGGCGCCGACGGCGCCTGCCGAAGCCAGTGCGCCAGCTAATGATGTGATTGTCGATTACATCTGGAACGACGTCGGACCGGATGTCACGGAGGAGCAGTTTGCGGACATCGTGGCGCGGTGGAATGCCCGCATCGACGCGGGTGGCTACGACATGATGGGTGCTAATGTCCTCACCCCGCAGTTTGTGACGGAAGACTTCGATGTGATCTGGGTGCTGCTCTGGCCCTCGAGTGAGGCGCGGGATGCGGGGTGGGCGCATTGGAACGCCAATCAGGAAGAGGCATGGGCTACTGAGCTGGACGGTGCGCTCTCTTACAAGGCTGAAAATGTGTTCACTTTTAAACCTGTCGGCGGCTGGGACAAGAATCTTGAGCCAGTGCCTGCGGGCGGTTCCTTCATGCCCAACTTTAGTTTTTGCGCAATGAATGAAGGCGCTGATGAGGCCAACTTTGCGACCTTCCGCGCTGAATACGACGCATGGCTTGAGGATGGCGATGCGGCGGACTACGGGTACTACATTATGGAGCCGCAGTTCGAGCAAGACGACGCAGATTTTGTCTGGCTGGACCTCTTCAGCGACGAAGCTGCCATGACGGCCGCTGCCGAGAGCTGGACCGGATCCGAGTTGGAAGCTAAATGGAATGCGATGGGCACCTGCGAGAGCTTCGCATTTGCCGCAACCGCGATTCGCCGCTAATAGCTTGCCTCCCACTAAATCGACGTCTTAGTGACGCCGGTTGAATAGTCGAAGTCGTTGTATAGGGAACCCCGCCTTGTGCGGGGTTTTTTTATGTCAGCTCACCGCGCGAGTGGTGTTCTGCTCCAGACGCGAGAGGAACCACTGGTGAAAATGGTGCGTGGGGACATCCATGAGTGGCGTGAACAGACCGCCATTAAAAGCAGTAGAGGCAATACCCGTCGCGCCCGAGCATATACCCGATTTGTCGAGAATCATGATGTCTTGGCCGTCACCCTTACTGGTCGCTTTGACCTGCAATGCTAGGTGGTAGGAGGTGCTAAGCCCGTGAATCCCGGCACCAATGACGATGTAGGGGCTGCGTGTTGGAATCGCTATCAGATTACCTCGCCCACGTAGTCAAAAGGCTCGATCAGCACCGGCATATCGTCAGAGCATTCGCGTCCATAAGCGGCCAGCAGGCCGTTCCAATATTTGCGATGGAGCGGTATCCACACCTCCGGGTCCTGCACGGGTGGGCCATCTAGAGAGGACACGAATATTGGCGGTGCCGGCATACCGGGTGATCGTGGCTGGGCGGTGCGAGATGAGACACGTGGCGGCATTCGAGGCGGGAAAAAGATCCCACAACTGATGACCCTTGCAGCACAATCTGGGCCGGCAGCGCCGCTCATCACTGCCCCGGACGGAGACTCAGCCTCTGCAAGCTCTGAGGGCATTAACGAATGGCTCAGCGACAAACTGGGTCACCCGGTGACTTTGTGGCCTCTGCT
>CABYEX010000089.1 GCA_902518075.1 Halieaceae bacterium
CGTCTTTTACGCCATCATGGTGGGTACCGCCTTTGCGACCCTGTCGGAGGTCTGGGGTGATCTGCAGCGCGCCGCGGGCGCGGCAGAGCGCTTGATGGAGCTCCTTGATGAGACCAGCGAGATTCCAGACACCGGTACCCAAACCCCTGCCAGTAATACCGCGTTGGCCTTTAAGGGGGTGCACTTCGCCTATCCCAGCCGGCCTACTCACCCCGCATTGAGTGACTTTACGCTGGAGATTGCGCACGGCGAGTCGGTCGCGCTGGTCGGACCCTCGGGCGCCGGCAAGTCGACGGTATTTGAGCTGATGCTGCGCTTTTACGATCCGATTGCAGGCGCGATTCGCTTCGGCGGTGCGGATCTGCGCGAGATGTCGCTGGATCGCTGGCGCCAGAAGATCGCACTAGTGCCACAACAGCCCACACTGTTCTCGGGGGATATCTTCTACAACATCGCCTACGGCGCCAACGAGCCGACTCAGGCGGCGGTGGAAGCCGCAGCGCAAATGGCCCACGCCCACGAGTTTATTCAAACACTGCCCGAGGGCTACCAGAGCCATCTGGGGGCGCAGGGTGTGAGGCTCTCGGGGGGACAGCGCCAGCGCATTGCGCTAGCCCGCGCCATACTCAGTGACCCGGAGCTGTTATTGCTGGATGAGGCCACCAGCGCGCTCGATACCGAGAGCGAGTGGCACGTACGACAGGCGCTCACCGACATCATACAGGAGCGCACCACGATCATAATTGCTCATCGGCTCTCCACTGTCATCAATGCCGACCGCATCGTGGTGATGGACGAGGGCCGCGTCATCGACAGCGGACCCCATGACGAGCTGATGACAAGCTGTGAGCTGTATCAACGTCTCGCACGGCTACAGTTTCAGACCGAACAAGCCAGTTAGACAGCCACAAAAAACCCCGCACTGGGCGGGGTTTCGTTAGGCAGTGAAGAGATCAGCTGAATTCGCGGATCAGACCACCGATGCTCTCTTTCGCATCACCGAACAGCATGCGGGTGTTCTCTTTATAGAACAGCGGGTTCTCGATACCAGCAAAGCCCGACGCCATTGAGCGCTTGAGTACAAATACCGTGCGCGCATCGGCCACGTTGATCACCGGCATGCCGTAGATCGGTGAGGACTCGACCTCGCGTGCTGCAGGATTCACCACATCGTTCGCGCCAATCACGATCGCGACATCGACGGTCTCCATGCGCGGGTTGATCTCGTCCATCTCAAGCAGTTGGTCGTAAGGCACGTCCGCCTCCGCAAGGAGCACGTTCATGTGGCCCGGCATTCGCCCCGCGACGGGGTGAATGCCAAAGTTGACCTCACAGCCATTGTTCTCAAGTAGCTCGGTAAGCTCCTTGACCACGTGCTGCGCCTGCGCAACCGCCATACCGTAGCCAGGAATGATCGCCACGTTAGTCGCCGCTTCCAGCACGTAGTAGGCGTCGTCTACGGAAATCGGCTTAATCTCGCCCTCTATCACCGTCTCCTCACTAGAAACGCTAGCAAAGCCAGAGAACAGCACGTTGGAGAGCGATCGGTTCATCGCCTTACACATGATCTGGGTCAGGATGATGCCCGAGGCACCCACTAGTGAGCCCGCCACAATCAACACATTATTGTTGATCGCAAAACCCGCCGCACAGGCCGCGAGGCCCGAGTAGGAGTTCAGCAGCGAGATCACCACCGGCATGTCGGCACCACCAATGGGGATGACCGCCATGATGCCAAAGACCAACGCCAGGCCAATGACAATGTAGAGCCAGGTGGGGTCAGCCGGGTTCATGCAGAACATCACAGCGCCACCGAAAATGCCAAGCACCACGAGGGAGTTGACGATCTGCTGGCCAGAGAAGGTGATGGCTCCGCTACCGATGGTCTCGGACAGCTTGCCGTAGGCGATGAGCGAGCCCGTGAGGGTCACTCCACCGATCAAGATCGACAATACGATCGTGATCAGGGTGAAGGTGCCGGAATCCGGCGAGAGCGCGGCCCAGCCGACCAACAGTGACGCTGCGCCACCGAAGCCATTGAACAGTGCCACCATCTCGGGCATAGCCGTCATCGCGACCGCGCGTGCGGCGATGGCACCGATGGCACCACCCACCACCATACCGGCGGCAATATAAGTGAAGTCGACAATGCCCTGATCAAGCAGTGCTGAGACAATTGCCACCAGCATACCAATGGCAGAAATCATGTTTCCGCGACGGGCCGTTGCAGGAGACCCCAGCATTTTCAGGCCAAAAATAAACAGGCCTGCAGCGAGGACGTAACCCAGTTGTGTCACTAATTCAGTCGTCATGATCAGTCCTCCTTCTTCTTGAAGAAGCTGAGCATGCGGTCGGTCACCATGTAACCACCCACCACGTTAATGCTGGCGAGGGTCACAGCACCGACACCCAGCCACATGGCCGCGTTCTCGTTGCCCGTGCCGGCCAGTGCCACTGCACCAACCACGGTGATGCCCGAGATCGCATTGGCACCCGACATCAGCGGGGTGTGCAGCGTGGCGGGGACCTTATTGATCAGTTCGAAGCCGAGGAAAATCGACAACATCA
>CABYEX010000090.1 GCA_902518075.1 Halieaceae bacterium
TTGGCAACGCTGGGCGAGCGTCGCGGTAGCCGCCTCGTTCGCGACAGCAATGGCGTTGGTTGTCGGTGTGAACCAAACCAATGTGTTCAACCCCATGTCCATAGATCCGCAGCTGGCGAATGCTTTAGAGCAATCCCCTTCGCGCGCCATTGGCTGGGATATTTTGGATGACGACCGGAAATTCCGCTCGGTCCTGACTTTTCCCGCGGCCGACGGGCGCTGGTGTCGCGAGTTTCTGCTGAGCCAAAGTGAATCACACTGGCGCGGTGTCGCCTGTCGGGATAGCGGCGAATGGGTTAGCCAGGTCGTGGGGAGAGAAGTCTTCCTCGAGCAGGAGACTCAGTATCGTCCCGCCGGCGCAGGTGACAGCGAGCAGGTGGCACGATTTATCGACGAGACTGCAACTGATGTAGCGCTCGGACCACAGCAGGAAGCAACACTGATCACGTCCGGCTGGTAGGTCTGGGCTAATCAGATATCTGGCGCGGGTCCCGCGCCAAAACACAGCAACACCCGAACAGAACTCTAAACCCAACACCCTCCTGCTCACCCGCGCGCGACGCCTTCACCGGGCGACTGCGGAACGGTTACTCCTTGAGCTAAACTCTCGTCCGCCGGCGGTCACTGACTCGCCGCAGATGATGTGTAGTCGAGAGTGTGACACTGATGAATGCATACCTGATGCCGCTGACAGGCGGAGTGTTGCTGGGCCTCTCCGCTGTGTGGCTACTGCTTTCACTGGGACGTATAGCGGGCATCAGCGGCATTGCCTGGGGTGCCCTTGCCGGACCTGAGCGAGGCTGGCGCTGGTTATTTTTACTGGGTTTGCTGGCGGGCGGCTTAATGACGCACAATTTCATCGGCCAACCTGTTCCGGCCGAATCCACCGCACCCTTGTGGCTGATTGCCACCAGCGGACTCCTCGTTGGTCTGGGGACGCGCATGGGTGGCGGCTGCACCAGTGGTCATGGGGTTTGTGGACTAGGCCGGCGATCAACGCGATCACTGGTCGCCACGCTAACCTTCATTACGCTGGGCGTCATCACCGTATTCATCATGCAAAGCGTGACGGGAAGCGTGGTTTGAAGATGTGGCCCGCTTTAACATCAGGCGTACTGTTCGGCCTCGGACTGACCTTGTCGGGCATGTCAGATCCCGTCATAGTGCTCGGATTCCTCAGTATCACGGGGGCGTGGGTACCGGATCTGATCTTTGTCATGGGCGGTGCTGTAGTCGTCACCTTTCTGCTCACGCCGCTCGTCACGGCACGAGAAGCACCCCTGCTGGCGTCGGCTTTTTCCCTGCCCGGCAAGCAACTCCTGGATCGACGTTTGGTGGGCGGCGCAGTGCTATTTGGCATCGGCTGGGGACTATCGGGCTACTGCCCGGGACCTGCCCTGGGAAGCTTGCTCTACGGCTACGAATCTACTGTGGTATTTTGCTTAGCCATGTTCGCAGGGATGGCGCTTGAAGGCCCGATCAACCTCGTACTAGCATCATCTTGAGTGATCGCAAACCTGTTGAACTAGGCGCTGCTATGACAGATCCAGCGCAAACTGTTTGAGTACATTAAGTGGGACAATCTCAAGCGTTTTTTGGTGGGTCGCTCGCAGGTAAAGTCTGGGGGCTTTGCCCGCTTCATGAGCCTGATGCCAGCGCATCGCGCACAGACACCATCGATCACCCGCTTTCAGCCCGGGAAAACCATATTGAGGCATCGGCGTCACCAAGTCGTTGCCAGCTGATACCGAGAAAGAAAGAAACTCATCCGTCATCTGTGCACAAACCGTGTGCAGCCCATGATCCATCGGCCCGGTATTGCAGTGCCCGTCGCGAAAGAATCCGGTAACCGGATCCTGACAACAGAGCTCAATGGGCAACCCCAACACGTTAAGCTGCTTGGGCGGCTCACCCGGTGGCTCTCCCATTATTGTCTCTCCTGCGAGGATTACATGACGGAAACAACAGCGACACATCGTGTTTTTCCCGCTGGGCTACAGTAGCATCATATCGACACTAGCAGGACGCCCATGCGATGTTGAGCCCCGACAACCACCTTGGCATTTTCGCTGCACTGATGGGATTGGCCGCACTCGCCTTTTGGTTACAGAACACCCGTCTTGGGTCGCTGCTAACGGGTACAGTGCTGGTGATTTTGATGGCCATTGTCGCAGCCAACGCCGGAGTCATCCCCCATCAAGCTCCCGCCTATGACTTCGTCTTTGCCTATCTGGTGCCCGTACTGATTCCACTTTTCCTCTTGCAGGGAAACGTTCGACGGCTTCTGCGTGAGGCATCGCGGACGACACTAGCCTTCATAGTGGCTTCGGCCGGCACGGTGGCAGGCGTCCTGCTGGCCACCTCACTCCTCGATCTCAGCACACTAGCAGGGAGTGCGAATATCGCCGTTACAGACAAGGAAAGCGCCATTGCCGGTTTGTTCGCCGCCACCTACATCGGGGGATCAGTGAACTACGCTGCGTTGGGCGAGATGACTGGGCTATCCAGCGACGCC
>CABYEX010000091.1 GCA_902518075.1 Halieaceae bacterium
TGCTGCCGTTGCCATCACCGGAGAGCCGCGCTCGCCAACCAAATCAATGCCTTTGTGCCGCTCGGCTGAGTAGGCGCGACTCACTGTTCCCTCTGCAGGCCAGAACCAGCGGTCCACCGGCGCATTGGGCTTGGGGGTCTTCGCAGCGGATAAAGTGTACGAAGGAGGGCCCGCTTCTGACTGTACGGCGGCTGACTTGGCAGTAGCTGTGGCATTGCCAGCTGCATTCTCAGCATTAGTCTCGCTAACGCGCTGCATCGCACTACCCTCAGACGGGTTTGCCTCGGGTGCTGCTGGGACGAGTGCTAGCGCGGCATCTGGTGCGGTTCTCAGCGTCTGTCCCACCCTAATCACATAGGGCGGATCGATGTTATTCAGTCTCGCGAACGTGCGGTAGTCCATCCCCAGACGAAAGGCCACCGAGTAAAGCGTATCTCCCGGCTCCACCGCGTAGGCCGGGCCAGCGGCCAAGTCGCGTCCATAATCTGGAAGATTGGTATTTGTCTGGCGCACTTCGGGTGGGACATCCAACGCCGCCACTGACTTGTTTTCAATGACCACGGGCGGATTGTCAGCGCAGCCAACAAGGAGAAACAGGCTCGCCACCAGGCTCTGGCCGCAACGCCTTGTCATATTACAGACCTCGACGCGAAGCAAATGCCTGCGTGCACCAGACCAAAAAACAGCCAATCAGGCAGGCACCGAAACAGGCTAGCAACTGTGCATCGGTGACCGTCGACGGCAACATGGGCCGCGAGGCTGAAATCGCTCCCTCGGCAGTATTCAGCGACACCTCCTGTCGCCATGGCCATACCGCCACCAATGAACCCATCAGCACGCCGCTCAGGAATGCCATAGCCATTGCTCGATAGCGCCGCAGGCAGTGCTGAAGCAGCCTCGCGAAGAGCAGCAACCCTGTCAAACAACCCGCGGCGAGCACCGAAAGTTCAGTGACCTGCAACGTTTTGACCGCCGACAAAACCTGCTCATACTTGCCCATCAGCACCAGCAAAAAGCTGCCAGATATCCCAGGCAAAATCATGGCGCAAATCGTGATCGCGCCGGCAAAAAACAAGCCAGGAAGGCCGGCGAGAAACGACATGGGAGGCATCAAGGCGGCGCCCACGGCGATGCAGACTCCGAAGGTGAACCCCGCCACACTCTCAAAGCTATTAAGCGTCACTTCGTCTCGAATCAGCAGCACCGCACTGACCAGAATCAGTCCGGAAAAGAACGACCATAGCGGCTGCGGATAGTTGGTGAGCAGCCAATGAATGCCCGAGGCCATGGAGAAAATCGCGGTCAGAATACCCAGCAGCAAGATCGACAGAAATCCGCCATCGATTCGATGCCACAACTCGTTCCAACGACCACTCAGCGCCATGCAGAGTGCATCGCTGTCGGCCGACACAATGGCTCCCAACAACCGCTCGTAGATGCCAGTAATCAATGCGATCGTGCCACCAGAGACACCCGGCACAATATCCGCCACACCCATCGCCAGACCGCGCGCAAACACCCCCGCCGGCGAGCGCTTCACCGACTCACACCTCGCACCATGGGGACAAAATTGACTTCTTCAATCACCTCCTCGACGTAACCCTCAGCAGTTGCGGTCACCATCATGAGCTGCTGCCGTTCGCCACCAACGGGTAGGATCAGCCTGCCTCCGGCTGCGAGCTGTTCCAGCAACTGGGTAGGCAGACGCTCTGGCGCCGCGGCGCCTAGAATCAAATCAAAAGGTGCCTCGCTGGCCCAGCCGTCCAGACCATCACCGTGCCGTAGCCGCACGTTGCGCACTCGCAGCGCGCGCAGCTGCTTCCGCGCCCGCTCCAAAAGCGGCTTGATCCGTTCAATCGCGCAAATCTCATCCACAAGATTGGCCAATATCGCGGTTTGGTAGCCCGAGCCACTCCCCAGCTCCAGCACTCTTTTAGGCCGCCCCTGGGCCATAGCGAGCTCACTCATCCTGGCGACCACATAGGGTTGCGAGAGCGTCTGGCCATAGCCAATCGGCAGCGCCGTATCCTCGTAGGAGCGATGCGCGAGCGCCTCATCCACAAATAGATGACGTGGCACACTGCGAATCGCCTCCAGCACCTCAAACCGCGTGATGCCCTGATCCATCAGCCGCTGTATAAGTCGCTCCCGCGTTCGCTGGGAGGTCATACCGATACCCTGCTGGCTCACGCAGAGGCACCCCCGTTCGTCAGCAGCGCTACCACATGACTGGCAATACCCTCTTCCCGACCCACAAAGCCCAGTTTTTCAGTGGTGGTTGCCTTCACGTTAACACTGCCCACTGCCACTCTGAGGTCAGCGGCGATGCGCTCGCGCATCCCATCAATGTGCGCGCTCAATCGCGGCGTTTGGGCGATCACGGTGAGATCGACATTAACTACTGTCCAACCGGCTTCATCTAGCTGTGCGACCACTGCGCGCAACAGCGTTCGACTGTCAGCATCACGAAAGGCCGGATCGGTATCGGGAAAATGCCG
>CABYEX010000092.1 GCA_902518075.1 Halieaceae bacterium
AGAGGAGTCCATCAAGGAGTTGCTGCGGATGGCGGAGCTGCCCGACAGTGGCCAGCTTACACTCTTCGACGGCCGGACAGGCGACGAGTTCGATCGTCCGGTAACTGTGGGTTACATGTACATGCTGAAGCTCAACCACCTTGTTGATGACAAGATGCACGCACGATCAACCGGCTCTTATAGCCTCGTTACCCAGCAGCCGCTGGGTGGTAAGGCGCAGTTCGGTGGCCAGCGCTTCGGTGAGATGGAGGTCTGGGCGCTGGAAGCCTACGGTGCCGCCTACACCTTGCAGGAGATGCTGACGGTCAAGTCCGACGACGTTGCAGGCCGAACCAAGATGTATAAGAACATCGTCGATGGGGATCATCAGATGGAGCCGGGTATGCCCGAGTCATTCAACGTGTTGATCAAAGAAATCCGCTCGCTCGGTATCGATATCGATCTCGAGTCTGAGTCATCGGGCTTCTGAGGAGAGATAAGACGTGAGAGATTTGCTGAACCTGCTGAGCAGGGAGAAAAACGAAGACTTCGATGCAATCCGCATCGGTCTGGCCTCTCCGGAGATGATTCGGTCCTGGTCTTTTGGCGAAGTCAAAAAGCCCGAGACCATCAACTACCGAACCTTCAAGCCGGAGCGTGATGGCCTGTTCTGCGCTAAGATTTTTGGCCCGGTCAAGGACTACGAGTGTCTGTGCGGGAAGTATAAGCGCCTTAAGCATCGTGGCGTGATCTGCGAAAAGTGTGGCGTTGAAGTGGCGCTGGCCAAGGTGCGCCGCGAGCGAATGGGCCATATCGAGCTCGCAAGCCCGGTGGCACACATCTGGTTCCTGAAGTCATTGCCTTCTCGAATCGGCCTGCTGCTGGATATGACGTTGCGCGATATCGAGCGCATTCTCTATTTCGAAGCCTACGTGGTCACTGATCCAGGCCTGTCTGCGCTGGAGCACGGCCAGCTGCTTAACGACGAGCAGTACTACGAGGCGATGGAAGAGTATGGGGACGAGTTCACTGCGAAGATGGGTGCTGAAGCGATTCAGGATCTGATGATGGAGATCAACCTCAAGGGCGAGATTGAGCAGCTCCGTGAGGAAATCCCCCAGACTAACTCAGAAACCAAGATCAAGAAGCTTTCCAAGCGCTTGAAGCTGATGGAGGCTTTCGACAAGTCAGGCAACAAGCCCGAGTGGATGATCCTCAACGCGTTGCCGGTATTGCCGCCGGATCTGCGTCCGCTGGTGCCGCTGGATGGCGGTCGCTTTGCGACGTCTGATCTCAACGATCTGTACCGCCGCGTGATTAACCGAAACAACCGCCTGAAGCGTCTTTTGGATCTGAATGCGCCCGACATCATCGTGCGCAACGAGAAGCGCATGTTGCAGGAGTCGGTGGACGCGCTCCTGGATAACGGCCGACGTGGCCGAGCGATCACCGGCTCTAACAAGCGCCCGCTCAAATCACTGGCTGACATGATCAAAGGTAAGCAGGGTCGTTTCCGTCAGAACCTGCTGGGTAAGCGTGTGGATTACTCCGGTCGTTCCGTGATCGTCACAGGCCCGACGCTCAAGCTGCACCAGTGCGGATTGCCTAAGAAGATGGCGTTGGAGCTGTTCAAGCCATTCATCTTTGGCAAGCTCGAGCTCCGTGGCTTGGCGAGCACCATCAAGGCCGCCAAGAAAATGGTTGAGCGTGAGCCGCCAGAGGTGTGGGATATCCTCGCTGAGGTCATCCGCGAGCACCCCGTTCTCCTGAACCGGGCGCCAACATTGCACCGCCTCGGCATTCAGGCGTTTGAGCCCGTGCTGATTGAAGGTAAAGCGATTCAGTTGCACCCGCTGGTGTGTGCGGCTTACAACGCGGACTTCGACGGCGACCAGATGGCGGTACACGTGCCGCTGACGTTGGAAGCGCAGCTAGAGGCTCGTGCGCTCATGATGTCGACCAACAACATCCTGTCGCCAGCCTCAGGTGACCCGATCATCGTGCCTTCGCAGGACGTGGTGCTGGGTCTCTATTACATGACCCGGGATCGCGTTAACGCCAAGGGCGAGGGGATGTCCTTTGCTGACACCGAAGAGGTGCAGCGCGCTTACGGCAGTGGTCGGGTTGAACTGCATGCGCGGGTCAAAGTGCGTATCCATGAGACGCTTATGAATCTGGGCGAAGAGACCACCGAGCAGACACGCATCGTCGAGACGACCGTCGGGCGTGCGTTGTTGTGGGATATTGTGCCCGCGGGTCTTTCCTATGACATGATCAACCAGCCGATGGTGAAAAAGGCCATCTCGCGGGTGATCAACCAGTGCTACCGCGCAGTGGGTCTTAAGTCGACGGTCATATTTGCTGACCAGCTGATGTACACCGGTTATGAGTACTCCACGCGCTCTGGTGCTTCGATCGGTGTAAACGACTTCGCGATCCCCGACGCGAAAGCCGAGCTGATTGCCCGCGCTGAGTCCGAGGTCGCCGAGATCG
>CABYEX010000093.1 GCA_902518075.1 Halieaceae bacterium
GAGCTCGATGAAATCGCCCGTATCTCCAGAGAGGTTTATGGCTTTGAGCCGGGCCGCACCGCGTCGGAAGCCTTTGACTTCGAGGACGAAAAATATCTTTTGAAGGCCGACTGGTACATCAATGATGCGCACCGGTTGTCGGCGACCTATATGTACAACGACTCCTTCAATTTCACGCCCTCAGACGGTGATTTGGATGAGTTCGAGTTCGACAAGCACTTCTACAAGCGCGGAGCTGAGCTCACCACGTACAACCTCAATCTTTACTCTGACTGGAACGACCGTTTCTCTACCGAGATCCGCTACTCATTCAGCGACGTCGACTTCCTTCAGCAAGCAGTGGCAGGCAAGGACTTCGCCGAGTTCCGAGTGGAGCTCGATGAGGTGGATGTGTATCTGGGTCAGGACGATAGCCGACAGGCGAACGCGCTGGACTGGGAAGTTGAGCAGCTGGTGATTCGCGGCACCTACACGATGGGCAACCACACCATCACAGGCGGCTTCGAGCGCGAAGACCTGCAGATGTACAACCTTTTCTACCAGCACGTCGATACCGAAATTCGCTTCGACGGCATCGAGAACTTTGCTGCAGGTCAGGCAGCGCGAATCTACTACGGTAATGCCATCAGTAATGACGAGCGCGACGCCGCGGTTGAGTGGGGCTATGCGGTAAATTCAGCCTACATTCAGGACGAGTGGCAGATTACCGACCGGTTGGAGCTGACCTTTGGTGTTCGATATGACTGGTATGAGTCTAGTGACCAGCCCAACATTAACCCGGACTTTGTCGCCGACTACGGCTTTGCCAACAACGCGACGCTGGATAATCTCGACCTGATTTTGCCGCGCTTCGGTTTCACCTGGGACGCGACGGATGCGATCACGGTTCGCGGTGGCATCGGATTGTTCTCGGGCGGTAACCCCAATGTCTGGTATTCGAATGTGTACTCCAATACCAATACCACGGCGGTACAGACGCAGATCCGTGGTGTCGATCTGTTCGCGCAGGAGTGGGTGAACTGTGAATCTACATGTGGCCCGGGCTGGGGTGTGCCTCGCCAGCAGGCCGAGCAAGTGGCAGCTGGTGACGGTAGCAACTTCGAGATCGTCTACCTAGACCCCGATTTTGAAGCGCCGACCGAGTGGAAATACTCACTGGGCATGACCTGGGAGTTCGGCGATGGCTACGTGCTGACAGCCGATGCGTTGATCACGCGCGGAGACGACACCGCGATCTATAAGCACGGTGACCTGGACTTCACGGGTGAATATAACGACATGGGTTACCCGGTCTACGACTCAGCGCGCTTGCCCACCTTTGTGCTGACCAACAGCTCCAAGGGCAACGAGTCGGAATCTCTTGCTTTCAGCCTGTTCAAGACCTTCGACAATGGTTGGGACATTCGCCTGGGCTATGCCTGGACGGACGCAAAAGATGTGAACCCGATGACATCTTCGGTGGCGTTTTCTAACTACACCAACCGCGCCTTTTACGATCCCGAGGAGGAGGTGCTGTCGACTTCGAACTACAACATTGAGCACCGTTTTACCGGTGTGTTTAACTACACCGCCAACTGGTTCGGTGAGTACCGCACGCGCTTCTCGCTATACGGTCAGGCGAGCTCGGGCGTGCCTTACAGCACCACGATTGGCGGTTTTGAGGGTACGGTATTGGCTTATGGCTTCACGCCCTATCTCGACTTCCTTGAGCACGTGCTGGAAGAGCCGGGTACCCGTAATGCCAACAACGGTAGCTGGTGGCGCAAGGTCGACATGCGCATCAGTCAGGAGTTCCCCGGCTTCGCGGATTCACATCGCGGCAGCGCCTACGTTGTCATCGACAACCTCACCAACCTGATCAACGACGACTGGGGTGTGATGTACAAGGCGAACTTCCCCTACGGTGTGACTCAGGATGACATTGACGATGGTCGCGCGGAGTCGCGCATTGGCGATGCGTCCTTGTGGGAGATTCGTGTCGGATTTAACTACCGTTTCTAATCCTCAAGCACTGACGAGAGGCGCCTTCGGGCGCCTTTTTTGTGGGCTGAGACTCATGCCACACGGGAATCGAGCCAATATCGAATCGCCTCGCCCGTTGTTTTCCTGTCTGGCATCAGCCACCTGCCGGATGCGCACGCGGGTGATGGTGGGCATATCAGGTGCGTGCCAGTGTCGGCGAAACAAAAAGCGTGTTGTCGGAGCCTGCTTGCTCTAGAGTAGCGCGCCGACTTGCCCTGATGGTGAACCTCAATGTTGAACGTTGGCACCGGTACAGTGTCTCCTTCGGGCTCACGCTGGCTGGTTTTCATGACCGTCCTTGCCGTGTACATCTGCATGATCGACCGGATCGCGATCTCCATCGCCATTATTCCGA
>CABYEX010000094.1 GCA_902518075.1 Halieaceae bacterium
TCCACAGTTAGTGAATTTCAATGGAGATAAGTCAGTGGCAGGAAATACTGGTAACTCTTTTGTATCGTTCGATTGGGACTTTGGTGCCGGCAACAAAGCCGCGGGCGCCCAGGTTAGCCACACTTATGTCGAAGCCGGTGTATGGGCGGTCTCGCTGAGCGTTGAAAATGATATCGGCTTAACTCATACCGTCACGGAGGAGATAACGATTGCCGAGTTTGAGGGCCCCATCTCTGTCTCGGGAACCATATCGCTGTCAGGTTTTCAGTTTGCAGATTCGGATGTGAATGACAGTCAGAGTGAGCCGGTATCAAACAATTCTGTCAACTCTGCTCAAGCTATCCCCAACCCTTCCATCATCTCAGGCTATGTTAATGAAGCTGGCGAAGGCCCAGATTTTGATGACGGCGGAAAATCAAAGGACGCCGGAGACCTCTTTGATTATTTTGTTTTTAATGCAGTAGGTGGAGAGACTCTAAGATTGTTGATCGCCGACACTACTAAAGATCTGGATCTAGCTCTTTATGATGAGAACCTTAACTTGGTTGCCTACTCGGTGGCTCCGGCCGGCTCCTCAGACGAGGTGGTCATAGTCCCAGAGGCTCCTGGCATGTATTACGCCGAAGTAACACCTTACGCTGGGGCGAGTGCCTACAATCTCACTATAGATACAACGTCCGTGACAATGTCTTCTTTTAGCTCCGCTGCAAACTTTGTGATTGGCGACGTAGTGGTCAACTTTAGGCGAGGGCACAGCAGTCTTATGGGTAAATCGAAGGTTGCTGGATCTTTTACTGTGAAATCCACAATGAGCTCCACGATGGCAGGGCAATCGAGACTGTTTAGCTTTGGTGCAAACCTGCAAGGCGCGATAAGCAGCCTTCGAGCTTCCGGATCGGCCTGGGCTCTGCGCAATGCCTCAAAAATCGCCGGTGAGGCTGATTTGGAAGTTCGACGAGACACGCACCTGATGGCTAAAGAAATGGCAAATGATCCGGCGGTGGAATTTGCAGAGCCCAACTATCTTATTCAACCGCTTCGTGTCGAGCCTAACGACCAATATTATGGGTATCAGTGGCACTATGATGCCATTGATTTGCCGGATGCGTGGTCTACGACCACTGGTATCCCGAGTACGCGAATTGCCGTGTTAGATACGGGCATAGCAGATCATCCCGATATTGCTAGTAGGTTAACTGCTGATGGTTTCGATTTTGTAAGCAGTCTTGGGCGCAGTGGCGATGGTGATGGAATCGATGGCGATCCCACTGACCCTGGAGATGGCAAAGACAACACGCAATGTGGGACCTCTAATAACGAGTACAGCTCTTTTCATGGAACCCACGTTGCAGGAACTATTGGAGCCTCCACCAATAATCGTTTGGGAGTTGCTGGTGTAACGTGGTCCGCAGAAATAATGGATGTCCGAGTTCTAGGTTGCGGCGGCGGAAGTGACTGGGATGTGTCTCAGGGCATCCTATACGCTGCTGGGTTGAGCAACTCGTCCGGCCTCTTACCCAACAGAAGGGCCGATATTATTAACATGAGCCTTGGAAGCTCTTATGCAAGTGAGCTAAAGCGAAGAGCCATCGCTGATGCGGTGCGCGCGGGAGTCATTATAGTCGCCGCCGCTGGAAATTCCGCACAAGAGGGAAACCCCATCAACTACCCGGCTGCGTTTCCTGGCGTAATTTCTGTTGGCGCAACATCTCTAAGTGGAATTCGAGCACCTTACTCCACCTACAATTCTTACGTTGATATCGCAGCACCCGGTGGTGACGTGACAAAGGATGTGAATGGAGACGGCTATGTAGATGGCGTGCTGAGCACTTATGCGGAGATTCAGTCATCGTCAATAGACTACGGATATGCCTTCGCCCAAGGCACCTCTATGGCCGCTCCTCACGTTTCTGGCGTTCTTGCCCTGATGGAGGCAGTTACTGACCTTTCACCTGAAAAGCTAGACGAAGTTATTTCCGCTGGTCGGCTTACCGTAGACATTGGCAACAGTGGTCGTGACAACGAGTTTGGCATGGGGTTGATAAGTGCAAGTAAAGCCGTCGACACTGCTATTGAGCTTGCCTCTGGTGCAGCTGGGCCTGAAAACCCTTCAATTGGTGTGAGTAGCAGCAGAATCAATTTAGGACGGATAACCACTTCTGCTAGTTTCGATGTTTTTAATAGCGGTTCTGGAAACTTGGTTGTTACAGCTATCGCGACCAGCTCTAGCACCTTATCTATAGTTTCGCCGGATTCTGCAAACGGCTTAGGGTCTTATCTCGTTGTTCTAGAGCGAAGTGGGTTAGCTGTTGGTTCTTACGCAGAACAGATTACTATCAAATCGAACTCTGCAGAGACGCCCGAAGTC
>CABYEX010000095.1 GCA_902518075.1 Halieaceae bacterium
TAAGCACCTCAGGGAAGTGCGTCTCTTGCCAGTATTCCTCACGCACAGTACAGCAGACAATCCCGCCGAGCCGCGTCACGCGAACCAGCTCATGAAGCGCCTGCGGATACTGCGTCACAACGCCTAAGCACATTGCAGCGATGGTCAGCGCACTCGACAGCACCCCACGAAAAGCTTTGGATACTAAGGCCATGACTGGCGCGCTGGGAGCGCCCCGGACGGCGTTGGCTGAAACAGAAGCTGGTGGCCGCGGAGAAAAACGTCGAGAGCGCCGTCGCAGGGGTTAAGCCAGGTCAGAGGCTCCGGATCGCGCTTGTATAACAGAGCCAAACAAAAAGCCGCCCCGAGGGCGGCCTTTGCGTCTCAACAGTGCAACTGATCAGAACTCCTGCGACCAGCGAATACCCACCGTTCGCGGCCGCGCTCGCACACCATAGTTCTGGGCGCCACAGGTTCCTGTCGCGCACTGTGAGGTGTAGTAAAGCGCCGCATCCTCGTCCGTCAGGTTGCTGACATACAGTTCCAACGCATAACGATCGCTGCGGATACCGGCAGAGACGTCCATGAAGGTATTCGAGGGTATCTCCCCTTTCACGAGGTTATCACTGACTCGGAGGTCCGAGTTGCGCTTACCTTCGTGCGAGATAGCTCCTTGGACGTGGGCATCGAAGCCTCCCAGATTAAATCGATACCGTGCGACCAAGTTCCCTTTGAAATCTGCCGTAATCGGCAGTTTGGTACCCGATGGTGCCCAAGCGTTCTCCGAATTATCGCCACCACAGCCAACGCAGTAGCCCGACTGGAGCTCGCTATCGAGGAACATGAAGGACGCAGAGATATTGAGCGCGTCAACAGGCAGCCACTGTATCTGCCCTTCAAGGCCGTTCACATCAGCCGTTGGGCCATTATCTACCTGCGTGATGGCGTTTGCGCCAACAAAGGAGACCTGGAAATCTTCCCACTCCTGCATGAAGGCGGCACCATTGAATTGCAGTCGGCCGTCTGCCCAAGTGGTTTTCCAGCCCAACTCATAATTAGTGAGGAAGTCTGAGGTGTATTCGCCGGCTGACGGTTTCCGGTTGATACCTCCAGGCCGGTAACCTTCTGACCATGTGCCGTAGACCATATGGTCATCAGAGATCTTCCACGTGAGGTTGGCGCGGTAAACGGAGTCGCTCTCCGAGATGCCCTTCTCAACGTTTTTACAAGGCTTACCTTTCCAATCGTCCTGAGTGGCACATTGTGTTTCCCCCGTGCCCGACCAGACACCATTGAAGCCCAGACCAAATCCATAGAAGCCCTCTACGGTTACTTCAGGTTTGAAATATCGCGCCCCGACGGTGGCTTCCAAACTGTCCGTCAGGTCAAAGCTGACGCTAGCAAAGTAGGCCTCATCCTCATCCTCACGGAAAAGGCTGTTGAGATACACGATATCTGCGAAGCGCTGATCTGACCCTTGATTTGGCCACATTGAGGGTGCCAGGCCCTCGACAACCCAACGCTGCTGAAAGTCATGTTCTTGCTTTTGATAGAAAGCGCCTACCTGAAAGCGCACCCGCCAATCTTGAGGCGAGCTGATACGCAGCTCATGACTGGTTTTTTCATAACCGTCGTCATTGATAAAGCGCGCGCCCGGCATGATCCGTGTGCCCGCATCGCTAAAAAACTGGTTGGGCACCGAACGGTCTCCAGAGGTCAAGAAGTGCAGGTCAGCGTAATAGCCGGTCGTATAGACCGTGTCATACCAGTAAGAATAATCAGAGTAATCGAAAGAGCCGTCTACCTCACGATCCAAGTAGGCACCGGCATAGACGACATCAAAGTTACTGATTTGTCCTTCGATGGTCATGGCCACCTGATACCACTCATCATCAGTAAACTCTTCTTTGAAGTGCGTGACCGCGCTATCTCCATCTACAAAATCACTGAGGTCCTCACCCCAAGAGCCCTTGCCCTCCTGCTTCTGATACTGAAGTTGCGGGGTAATCGTCCAGTTATCATTTAGGTTGATCAGCATAGACAGTCTGGCGCCCACGGTTTCCACCGTGTTGTAGTTGTCCTTGGCGACCGCTGCATTGTCCAGCGTGATGTCGTCGTCAGTCGTGCTGGCTACGCCAGGGAACGTGCGGGTTCCGCGCTGATTGTCAATCCATCCAGCGTCCTCGCGCATCCAGCCAACCAAACGGATCGCGGCGTTGTCGCCCAGCGGGGTGTTGACGTAGCCCTCCGCGGTGTAGCCGGCGTCGTCGCCGTCCACCATGTTGCCCTCAAGGCCATAGGCGGCCGAGAAGCCAGAGGGGTCCGGCTTATTAGTAATAATTCGGATGGTGCCGGCTTGAGAGCTGGCGC
>CABYEX010000096.1 GCA_902518075.1 Halieaceae bacterium
CATGCCATCAAGCAGCACCAGCCGAGTGCATCGGTCCTCCAACGCCGTCGCCAGCAGCACCGCGATCGCTGCGCCACGGCTGTGACCCAGGACCGCCAATTGATCGAGACCCAAGGTCGTGACGACTGATAGCAGCTGCGGCACGTCATCCCAAATATGGTAGGTCGCATCCGGCGAGCGATGATGGCTCAGACCCTGGCCAGACAAGTCGAGGGCAATGAGGCGGTATTCGCTTAAAAAAGGCGCAATAACCGAGTAAGAAAGCGCATTGTCGAGCCAGCCGTGTAACGCAAGGATCGGATAACCATCGGGGTCACCCCACTCAAGCCCCGCGTAGGTGAGGCCATCGGCGATCACAGAAAATGCGCGAGACTCACTCATATCTGGACTCTGCTTCAAAGATTGCTAGGATCCGGGCAATGTCGCAGCAACGTCGCGCCACCCCGAGCAAGACAAGTGATCTCTAATGTCGAGTAACCACCGGGCGCCAACTGTGCCAGCGTTACATCATCGGTCCAGAGGGCGATCGCCTGCGACACGAAGGGTTGATGGGACACCATGACGACATGTCCGTGTCCTGTGTAATCGTTCTCGGAAAAAGCCTCCGGATACGCGCCCGGTGCCAGTGAGGGATCCACTTTCAGCCTGCCCGGACCCAACAACTCGCCTAACAACTCCGCGGTCTCGACGGTGCGCCGATAAGGGCTATAGAGCAAAAGCGAGACGGGGCCAAGAGCCGACTCGCCCGCCCAAGTTGAATAACCCTGCGCCATCGCGACCACTTCCTCACGGCCACGCGGCGTCAGTGCGCGAGCTTCATCCGTCGTAGCAGAACTTGCTTCACCATGGCGCCAGAGGGTAAGTAGCAATCTAGGGGCTACTCATTTCCACAAGGAGCTTATTGAGGCGTGCAACATAGGTCGCCGGATCCTCCAGCACAGATCCCTCGGCGAGTGCCGCCTGATCGAGCAGAATCTGCGCGAGATCAGCAAAGCGATCCTCATCCGATTCCTGGTCCAAGCGCTGCAAAAGCGGATGCCCAACATTAATTTCCATGGTGGGCTTGGTTTCGGGCATCTCCTGCCCCGCCGCCTCCATGATGCGTCGCATTTGCGCACCCATCTCATGTTCCGCGACAGTCAAACAGGCCGGTGACGACGTGAGCCTCGTGGTTGGTCGAATACCCGCAACCCGGTCGGACAACACAGCCTGCATCCGCTCGATCAGAGATTCGCTGGCCTTTTCGGCTTCCTCAAGGGCCTTCTTGGCCTCCTCGTCGTCGGCGCTCTGATCCCATTCCCCCTTCGCAACATCTCGCAGCGGCTTGCCATCATATTCTGCCAAGTGGCTCATTAGCCATTCGTCGACGCGATCAGACAGCAATAGCACCTCTGCGCCTTGCTTGCGCAGCGCTTCGATGTGCGGACTATTTTTTGCCGTCGCATGATTCTCTGCGACAACGTAATAAATGGACTGCTGATCATCCTTCAACGCCTCGACATATTGCTTCAGCGAAATACGCTGGGCAGCCTCGTCATCACGGGTCGTGGCAAAGCGAAGCAAATCAGCGATTTTTTCGCGATTAGTAAAGTCCTCCGCGGGCCCCTCTTTCAACACCACGCCAAAGGTGTCCCAGAACCGGATGTAGTCCTCAGGCTGCTTGTTGGCCATTTTTGAGAGCATGTCCAGCACTCTCTTGGTCAACGCACTGCGAATGGCATCGACCTGCTGGTTCTGCTGCAGCAACTCTCGCGAGACATTCAGGGGCAGGTCGCTGGAATCCAGTACCCCCTTCACAAAACGCAGGTACATAGGCAGAAACTGTTCTGCCTCATCCATAATGAAAGTGCGCTGCACATACAGCTTCAGGCCACGGGCCCCCTCCCGTTGCCAGAGATCAAAGGGCGCGCGCTGTGGCAAATACAGCAACGAGGTGTACTCTAGCTTGCCCTCCACCGCGTTGTGACTCCAGCTCAGCGAATCCTCGAAGTCATGGGAAATATGCTTGTAAAATGCCTGATACTCCTCGTCGCTGATCTCTGAGCGACTGCGTGTCCACAGCGCCTTGGCCTCATTGACCGCCTGCCACTCGGGTTCGCCTGGCACATCGGCAGCATCCTCGTCATCCCCCGCAGGCGCAGGTGGCTCCGGCATCATCACCGGCACAGAGATATGGTCCGAATACTTCTTGATCACCGATCGCACACGCCAGCTATCGGCAAACTCCTCGGCATCGTCTTTGAGATGCAATGTAATGGTGGTTCCAGCACTGTACCTCGAGGACTCACTGATGGTGAATTC
>CABYEX010000097.1 GCA_902518075.1 Halieaceae bacterium
GGCGAGGCAACAAGAGTTAGGAGATCTCCATGACGGCAACGGGAAATGCGGTGTGGTCCAGCCGGTTCGCTTTCATTATGGCGTCGGTGGGCTTCGCTGTCGGTCTTGGCAATATCTGGCGTTTCCCGTACGTCACAGGTGAGAACGGCGGTAGCGCCTTCGTGGTGATCTACCTGTTTTGCGCCGTTGCGATAGGCATTCCCTGCCTGATGGCGGAGCTGTTGGTTGGCAGGCGGGGTGGTGGCAGCCCGCCCACCTCCATGGCCGCCGTTGCCACCGAATCGGGCCGGAGCGATCGCTGGAGAGTGGTGGGCGGCTTGGGTGTGGTCACTGCCTATACGATAGCGATTACCTACGCAGTGGTCGTGGGTTGGGTGCTCTGGTACCTGGGCCGCGCGCTGCTCACAGGGTTTACTGATTTCGACGCGGCGGCCGCCGAAACCACCTTTGCGGGTCTGCTGGCGGACAACCAGTCCATGGTGATATGGACCCTGATCGGCAATGTGATCGTGGGCACCATCATTTATGCCGGCGTGACCGCCGGCATTGAGCGCGCCGTGACAATCATGATGCCGCTGATGTTCTCGTTGCTGGTGGGACTGAGTGTCTACAACTATTTTGCCGGCGGCTTCATCGAGACATTGGAGTGGCTGTTCACGCCGGATTTCAGAAAAGTCACGGGGGCCACCTTTCTCGCGGCAGTAGGACAGGCTTTTTTCTCCATTGGTGTGGGCATGGGCGGCATGATGACCTACGGCGCCTACCTGCCGAGGGATTTCTCCATTGCGCGGGGGGCTGGTACGATTGTGTTGGCGGACACCTTTATCGCGCTGCTGGCCGGTTTCGTTGTCTTCCCCGCGGTGTTCCATTTTGGTCTCGACATGGCCAGCGGCCCAGGGCTCATTTTTCAGACTTTGCCGGTGGCATTTTCGCAAATGCCCGGTGGCGCAGTTTTTGCCGTGCTGTTCTTTGTGATGCTGGCGGTGGCTGGTGTGACGTCGATGGTCGGTCTGTTGGAGAGCGTGACCAGCTGGACCAAAGAGAAACTGGGTACGACCCGGCAACGCAGCACCATTTTAGTAGTGGGTTCAGTGACCTGCCTGAGTGTGATTTCAGTGCTCAGCTACAACATCTGGGAGGACTACCGTCTGCTCGGCATGAACTTCAATGAGCTCACCGAAGCGCTCTATGACAAGCTTTTCCTGCCGATGGCGGGTTTGCTGGTAGCCCTCTTCACCGGCTGGTTTATGCATCTTGACCACAGCGCAGATGAGCTGCGGGACGATCCCCTGTGGTATGGACCCTGGCGCGGGCTCACCCGGTTCGTCGTTGTGCCGGCAGTGGCCGTGATTCTCATTACCGGACTGATCTGACCATTATGCTCATGACCATCACGGACTGGCTCTGGTCCTATGTGCTGATCGGTGCGCTGCTGATCGTGGGGGTGCGGTTCACGATTGGCTCCCGGTATGTGCAGATCCGTTTGTTTTGCCGCACTCTCGCGGTGTTGTCGGATATCGAATGGCGGGGCTCAGAGCGGGGTATTTCGAGTTTTCAGGCCCTCGCAGTCAGCGTCGCTGGTCGAGTTGGCGGCGGCAATATTGCGGGTGTCGCGGTTGCCATTACGCTGGGCGGCCCGGGCGCACTGTTCTGGATGTGGCTGATCGCCTTATTGGGCATGTCGACCAGTCTTTTCGAGTGCGCCCTGGCGCAGCTCTATAAGCAACGCCACGGCGAGGAGACATTTCGCGGCGGACCCGCCTATGTCATGCGCTATGGTCTGGGTTGGCGGGTGCTCCCGGTGATCTACAGCGTCCTGCTATTGGTGACCATCGGTTTTGGCTTCAATGCGGTACAGAGTTACGTTTTGACAACGTCGATCGAGTCCGCCTTCGGCGTCCCCGCCCTGACCAGCGGGTTGGTGATGACGGCGATCATGGCGGTCATCCTGTTCGGCGGGATTCGACGCCTTGCGCTGGTTTCCGAAATTGTTGTGCCGGCGATGGTGGCGGGCTACCTCATGCTCGCGCTGGTGGTTCTGGCGCTAAACTTCGGGGAGATCCCTGGTGCGTTGTGGCTGATCGTCTCTTCAGCCTTTGGTTTGGAACAGGCGGTAGGTGGTGGCGTCGCCGCCGCTATCGCGCAAGGTGCTCGTCGAGGCTTGTTCTCCAATGAGGCGGGGCTCGGTACCGTGCCCAATGTCGCTGCCGCCGCAGACGTGCCCCATCCAATGTCTCAAGGGTTGGTTCAATCCTTGAGCGTGTTTATCGATAC
>CABYEX010000098.1 GCA_902518075.1 Halieaceae bacterium
TCCCTGTTTGGGTCGCTAACTATGTATTGATGGACTACGGCTCAGGCGCGGTCATGGCCGTGCCGTCCCACGATGAGCGGGACTGGGAGTTTGCCCGCAAGTATGCACTACCGATGAAGACGGTGGTTTGTGATACCGAGGGTCAGCCCGCGGAGACCACGGACAGCGCCTATACGGAGAACGGCGTGCTAACCGGGTCAGCAGAATTCGATGGGTGCGACTTTGACGAGGCCTTTGAAGGGATCGCCGCGCGGCTTGAGGCTGCGGGGATGGGCAAGACCACCACCCAGTTCCGCTTAAGAGACTGGGGCGTCTCGCGCCAACGCTATTGGGGAACACCCATCCCCATGCTCAATCTGGACAACGGACAAGACATACCCATTCCTGCCGATCGCCTGCCCTCATTGCTACCGGAAGACGTCGTTATGGAAGGCGTGACATCACCCATCAAGGCCGATCCCGAATGGCGGCGATTTGAGCATGAAGGGCAGTCCTGCGAGCGAGAAACCGATACCTTCGACACCTTCGTTCAGTCCTCGTGGTACTACGCGCGCTTCACCTGTCCACACTATACCGACGGCATGATCGACAGCAATCAGGCCAATTATTGGCTACCCGTGGATCAGTATGTCGGCGGCATTGAACATGCCATTTTGCACCTCCTCTATTCCCGCTTCTTCCACAAGCTGATGCGCGATGCCGGGCTAGTGACTAGCGACGAGCCTTTCGAGCGGCTGCTCACCCAGGGAATGGTGCTGAAAGACGGCGCCAAGATGTCAAAGTCCAAGGGCAACACGGTGGACCCACAACAATTGATCGATCGGTATGGCGCCGACACGGTGCGTTTGTTCAGCATGTTTGCCGCACCCCCCGAGCAGTCACTCGAGTGGTCAGACTCAGGAGTCGAGGGCGCCAATCGCTTTATCAGAAGACTGTGGCGGCTGGTGCATGACTGTGATACTTCCGGCACAGAGTCACTACCCGACTCGCCTAACGGCGAGCAGAAAAATCTGCGCCGTAAAATCCACGAGACCATAGCCAAAGTGAGCGATGACTATGGGCGCCGACAAACCTTTAATACCGCCGTAGCCGCGGTGATGGAGCTCTGCAATGAACTTAGCCGCCACCCAACCGAGCACAGCGACGATCGCGCTGTAATCGACGAGGGCTTGCGCGCAGTGTTACAACTACTGTGGCCCATTACACCGCACCTTAGCGAGCACCTGTGGCAAGCTCTGACAGGCGAGGCGTTCAAGGAAAGTCAGTGGCCCGAGGTCGACGACACGGCCCTGAGCCGCGAAGAGTTGGAGATCGTGGTACAGGTCAATGGTAAGGTACGGGGCAAAATTAACGTGCCCGCCTCCGCAGACAACGCCGAAATTGAGGCGATGGCCAAAAGTCAGGAGAACGTGCAGCGTTTTCTGGCGGATACGACCATTCGTAAAGTCATCGTCGTCCCCCAGAAGCTGGTGAATATCGTCGCGCAATGATCACCCACGACAACATTGGCCACAGGTCCGCCAACCGCACAATAAACAGCTCGCCGGGCCTAAGCGCATCAGGCAGATGGATCTGCTTGTCCGCGATTCTGATGTGTCTGGCTGGATGTGGCTTCCAACTGAAGGGGAGTGACGCCGCTAGTGGCAGCGCCAAACTCGAGGGCATGACACTCCAACTAATTAGCGGCCAGCCTCGATCTGAGCTGACCCGCGAAGTATCCAGAGCACTCAGTGCAACGGGTCTGATGCTGTTGGAAGAAGGCGACGCCATGCTTACTCTAGCGCTGCAACCCGAGCAGTTCACGCAGCGCAACGTCTCACTCACAGCTCAGGCCAGGGCGGCAGAGCTCGAGCTCACGCTGTTCGCCGATTTCACGCTCAATCAGCAAGAATCCGAGCCGATTGATGCGCGGGCGACCGTGACCCGGCAGATGCTCAACGACCCTCGCAACGTGGTCGGTAAAACCGAAGAGATCCGGCTGCTTCGCGAAGAAATGCGCCGTGACCTCGCTGATCAAATTGCTCGTCGCATTAGCCACAGCCTGGGCAGCTGATGCAACTGAAGCCCCCACAACTCGCCGATCACCTCTCACAACATCTTGCACCCTGCTATCTGATTTCAGGCGATGAGCCGCTGATCGTACAGGAGTGCGCGGATGCCATTCGCGCGGCGGCCCGCGCCGCAGGCTGCACAGAGCGTCAGCGCATCACCATCTCCAGCAAAGACGATTGGCTGGAGCTCGGCCATAGCG
>CABYEX010000099.1 GCA_902518075.1 Halieaceae bacterium
TCGGGGTGGTTCGCGGCACATTGTGCCCTCACTGGATGAGCCTCCAGTTTGAAATGTGTGAAGGTGTGGCGAAAGGGTTCGTCGATTCGACAGCGCTCTGCTTTTAGCGACAGGGTGTTGGCAATCCAGGTTCTAGCGGCAAAAGCGGTCTCAAATTCTGGCGGCGCCCAGAGTCCGCCCCAGATACCTGAGTCTGGTCGTTTTTGCAGGAGCACCTCCCCGGGCGCGCGCGTGACCACGGCGAGCCAGCGTTGTCTCAGGGGAATCTGCTTACGCTCCTTTCGGCTGGGGTAATCAATTTGTCGGTCTTGCGCGCGCGCCGCGCAACCCCGCTTTAGGGGGCACTGCTCACAGACCGGCCGCCTGCGAGTGCAGCAGGTCGCGCCGAGATCCATGATTGCCTGCGTGTAGTCAGCAACGCGCTTCTGCGGCGTGTGGTTCTCGGCATGAGACCACAGCGTGTCACATACCACCCGCTGACCGGGCCAGCCCGACACTGCGTGGTAACGCGCGAGCACCCGCTTTACGTTGCCATCAAGAATCGGCGCTCGAGTATCCATGGCCAGCGAGAGGATTGCGCCGGCGGTAGAGCGCCCAATGCCGGGGAGCGCCTCCAGGCCTGCAAGGTCACTTGGGAATACACCTTTGTGCGATGCGCAAACCTGCTTTGCGCAGCGGTGCAGGTTGCGAGCACGGGCGTAATAGCCGAGGCCGGTCCATAAGTGCAGCACGGTGTCCTCGGTGGCAGCGGCCAGATCTTCAACTGTGGGTAGCTGCGTCATAAAACGCTCGTAAAAAGGAATGACCGTGCTGACCTGAGTCTGCTGAAGCATGATCTCTGATACCCATACGCGATAGGGCGTGCGGTTTGTCTGCCAGGGCAGATCTTTGCGGCCGTGCTGGTCAAACCACTCGAGCAACGTCTCGGCAATGTGATCTTTTTCACTCATGAAGTGGTAAAGCTTCGCAATGAAGTAGCAGTGCTCTTTCTATACAATGACTCCCCTAGTGTAGCGCCCGCACGGTCTGGCGGTTTGCCCGGAGAAGACAGCATGAGTCAGCAGGAAGCGGGTGCTCGCAAGGCATCAGTCAGCCGCGAGACCCTTGAGACCCAGATTGCGGTCGAGCTTTGCCTCGATGGTACCGGCCAGTGCGCCCTCGATACAGGGTTGCCTTTCCTCGAGCACATGCTGGATCAGATCGCCCGACACGGTCAGGTGGATCTCGATATCAAGGCCAAGGGAGACCTGCACATTGATGCGCACCACACGGTGGAGGATATCGGCATAACCCTCGGGCAGGCGTTTAGCGAAGCGATCGGCGAGAAGAAGGGCATCGTGCGCTACGGGCATGCCTACGTGCCGCTGGATGAGGCGCTATCACGCGTGGTAATCGACTGCAGCGGCCGTCCGGGGCTCGAATTTCATGTTCCTTTTACCCGCGCCAAGGTCGGCGAGTTTGATGTTGATCTGGTCATCGAGTTCTTTCAGGGCTTCGTGAATCACGCCGACGTCACACTTCACATCGACAATATCCGCGGACACAACGCGCACCACCAGGCCGAGACCGTGTTTAAGGCGTTCGGCCGGGCATTGCGCATGGCGGTAGCGCCCGACGCGGCCATGGCCGGCGCCAGCCCCTCGACCAAAGGGGTTTTGTAAGCCGTGACCCAACGGGTTGCCGTAATCGATTACGGCATGGGCAACCTGCACTCTGTGGCAAGTGCGCTCGAGCACGTGGGGGCTACCGAGGTCGTGGTCAGCCATGAGCCCCAAGCGATCCTTGATGCGGAGCGGGTGGTGTTCCCCGGAGTGGGGGGCATACGTGATTGTATGGAAACGATCCGCCGCCTTGGCTGTGATC
Organism: Halieaceae bacterium; assembly: GCA_902518075.1. The sequence continues at coordinate 1,864 of CABYEX010000099.1, forward strand.
AGCTACTGGATCAGGTGCTAAACGTCTACCGCAAGCCGGTGCTGGCCATTTGCGTCGGCATGCAGGCCCTGATGTCCTGCTCCGAGGAAAACGGCGGCGTTGCATGCCTCGATGTGTTGCCGGGCCAGGTCGCCTTTTTTGGTGAGGCGCATCAGAGTGATGACGGTGAGCGGCTGAAGGTGCCGCACATGGGCTGGAATGCGGTGCGGCCTGCCATCTATCACCCCCTTTGGCACGGTATCGAGCCCGATACGCGTTTTTATTTTGTTCACAGCTACCACGTGGTGCCCGATAACAAAGCCGTTATCGCGGGAACCTTTGAC
>CABYEX010000100.1 GCA_902518075.1 Halieaceae bacterium
GGAAAGCACCAACCGTTGCAGTGAAATAGCGGCAGCGTCCACAGATAGACAGGATGGTGTGGCATCTCCCAGGTCACCACATTGTTGACTGCATTGGTCCATGCGCCGCGGTGGGAATAGACCACGCCTTTAGGCTGCCCGGTTGTGCCGGATGTGTAGTTCAGGGCCAACGCATCCCACTCATCATCTGGCGGGGTGTAAGGAAAGTCGGTTGAGCCCTCTGCCAACAATTTCTCGTAGGTCAACTCGCCAATACACTCGCCCCCGGGCCCCTCTGTGTCTTCGATATCAACAACTAACAGATCGCGACCAAAGTGGGTGACCGCCTCTCGCGCCAGCGAGGAGAACTCGGTATCAACGAGTAATACATTCGCCTCACCGTGCTCGAGAATAAAACCCAGCGTGGCCGCATCAAGCCTGACGTTGTTGGCATTCAGCACAGCACCCAGCATAGGAATAGCCAGAGCGCACTCGAGGGCTTCCGGGATATTGGGCGCGATAAGCGCCACGGTATCGCCCTTGCCAACGCCACGCTGAGAAAGCGCGGACGCCAGACGCTTACAGCGCTCGGCCACCTCCCCCCAGTTACGGCGGATATTGCCGTAAACCTGCGCCGGCAGATCGGGATAGACCCGCTCGGTGCGCTTCAGCACCGAGACAGGGGACAGCTGTGCGAAGTTTGCCTGGTTCTTGTCGAGCTCGGGCCCAGAGTAAAGGCTCATGTCGGGCGGCACTCCCTGAGTCAGTTACCTATGAGGCAGTCACCGTATCACGCAGGCACCCCGGGGCGAACGCTTGTGAAAATCAGGCAGAAAACGCCTTGGCACAGGCCGGCCGAGTCATGAGGCGATCCGCATAGGCGCTGAGATTAGGGAACGCCTCATCGGTCACAATCCCCAGACGCTTGGACATGATGCAGGCATGACCCAGCATGGTGTCGGCTGCCGAGAAGCCGCCAATCAGATACTCGCGCCCTTCTATAGCAGCCTCCACCGGTGCCCAGGCCTTGGCCAATAACCGCTCCGCCTGACCGCGCACCGTCTCGTCCTGGCGCTCTGGTGGGAGCAGTATAGTGTGCACAACGATGGTATTGACCGGTGGCATCACCATCCCCTCGCAGTAGTGGAACCATTGCAGATACTCGGGGAAGCGCGGATCGTCTGAGGCGGGCTTTAGCCCACCATTTTTGTGACACTCCAGGATGTACTCAGCGATCGCCCCCGACTCATAAATCGACACGTCACCGTCATCCAAAACCGGGATACGGCCCAGCGGATGTCGTGCGCGATGCTCGTCGGACTTTAGGTCCCTCGGATGAAAATCCATGCGATTCAATTCGTACTCAAGGCCGAGTTCTTCAAGTAGCCAAAGGGTGCGGCTGGCGCGACTATTGGGGGCAAAGTGCAGTGTCAACATAACGGGGATTCCTCACAACCTTGGCGGATCGGCATTGTCGGCCGGGCCGCGTGAAAAATGATCTCTCAAACCGACCATAACTATACGGCCCCCTGGGAGTTTTGGCATAGCCTCTGCCAATGATTAAGCCTCAGCGTCGTTCTTCGAAAATGGTGTCTCGGCGAACGGGAGCGGCTCCGAAATATGATCTGTATCGTCTACCAACCGCACACCTAAACCAATCAACCTCACAGGTTTGGCCTTACGCTCCCAGCCCTCGGCTAACAAATCCTGATAGTCGTCTTCGACAGCCTTCGTACCCACCCGCTCCACTGTGGTCGTCGTGAAATCATTAAACTTTAATTTCACAAAGGCCTTGTCGATGACATGCCAGGCTTTGGCCGCCTCGATGCGCTCCATCAGGTTAATGTAGAGTCGCTCGATAATCGGCTCCCACTCAGCCGGGCCACTCACATCCTCCGCGAAAGTCCGCTCGACACTCACAGACTTGCGTACCCGGCTCGGCTGAACAGGGCGCTCGTCGCGACCCCGGGCGCGCTCATGAAGCACCACGCCGAACTTGCCGAAGCGGCGCCGCAAGTCATGCAGGCTCCACTCTCGAACGTCGGCGCAAGTTCTCAGCCCGTAACGATGCATCTTGTCGGCTGTCACCGCACCCACCCCGGGAATTTTCTTCACTGACAGCGAGGCGACAAAGGCATCTACTTCATCAGGTGGCACCACCGTCAAGCCATCGGGCTTCTTCCAATCTGAGGCGACCTTGG
>CABYEX010000101.1 GCA_902518075.1 Halieaceae bacterium
TGTGAATACGATCGCGCAGCGTTTCCAGCAGGACTTTATCGAATTGGCACTGGAGTGTGATGTGCTGCAGTTCGGAGAGTTTAAGCTCAAGTCCGGGCGCATCAGCCCCTATTTCTTCAATGCCGGAAAGTTTTCAACAGGCGGTGCACTGGCGCGCTTGGGACGCTGTTATGCCGCCGCCTTGCAAGCTTCGGGTGTTCACGTCGATATGCTGTTTGGCCCCGCTTATAAAGGCATTCCTCTGGTCTCCACCACAGCGATGGCATTGTCAGAGCAACACGGTGTGGATCTGCCCTTTGCCTTCAACCGCAAGGAGGCCAAGACCCATGGTGAGGGCGGCTCTATCGTCGGCGTGCCGCTCGCCGGCGATGTGATGGTTATTGATGATGTGATGACTGCTGGGACAGCCATCCGCGAGTCCATGGCCATACTCAATGAGTCGGGTGCCCGGGGTGCGGGTGTGGTGATTGGGCTGGATCGTTGTGAGCGCGGCGACGGCGAGCGCTCCGCAGTGCAGCAAGTGGAACAGGATTGGGGGCTCACAGTAGTGAGTGTGGTCTCGCTGCATGACATCATCGCCTGGGTAGAGAGTAATCCCGAGATGGCGCAGCACCGTGAGGCTTTGGAGCAGTATCGAGAGCGGTATGGTGTGGCGTAAATACTGCCGAGCCGCGATAATGCCTGCTTTGCCGACCCCGAGTAGATCGGCCATTGCGGCGCTAGGTGAGCCCGTCGCCCTCTTAGCCCTAGCGTGATCGTGTCAGGCCTTACGGGCTACCGGTGAACGTGGGCTTCATCAAGCCGTCAGTCAGCTGTGCCCATTGATCGATCCACCCCTCCATTGGACTTCGCTGGAAGTCGCTGCGGCAGAATTGCGACACCCTGCCTTCGGCCGTTGCCATGAGCAGGTTGGCTGCAGTCGCGACCGGTAGACGGGTACGGAGCTGCTCTCGCATCTCCGCTTCTCGCAGATACTGCTTGAGCTGAGTCTCGAGTCGCTGATAAAGCTGCCCAACCTGTTGATGAAGTCGCAGCGACTCACCTGTCAGTGCCCGTCCCGTGAGTAATCGTGTGATACCCGGGTTCTTTTCACAGAATTCCAAATAGATACACAGCAGTCTGTGGCACTGATCTAGCGCGCCTGGCTGCTCACCGGGGATGCGACCAATCAGGCCAAAGAGGGTGTCTTCAGCAAACTCCACGAGTGCGGCATACATGTTGCGTTTGGACGGGAAGTGACGATATAACGCGGCTTCCGAGACGCCAACTGCCGCTGCTATTCGCGCGGTTGTAATGCGGTTATCGGGGGCCTCTTCCAGCATTTCTGCGAGCGCCATGAGAATCTGCTGCTTACGGTCAACTTGAGCGGTAGGTGCGCTGTCCGGCATGAGCCCTCGAACGTCCGGGGTATGAAACGATGCTAATCAGAGCGTGGGTTGGGTGCAAATCGCTCAGCGTCGAGAGCTGATTTGTGTCCCGATACCCTCGTCCGAGAAAATTTCCAGCAGGGCTGCGTGGGCCACGCGGCCGTCAATGATGTGGGCGCTGGATACGCCGCCTTGCACGGCTTCAAGTGCACAGTGAATCTTGGGCAACATGCCGCCGTGAATGACGCCGTGCTCAATCAGCTCCTCGACCTGATGCGTATTGAGCCCGGTCAGAATTTTGCCCTGCGCGTCCAGCAGTCCTGCCACATTGGTCAAGAGCATCAGCTTTTCTGCCTGCAGCACCTCGGCCAATTTGCCCGCGACCAGGTCAGCATTGATATTGTAGGTTTTGCCGTCGGTGCTGCCCGCAACCGGCGCAATCACGGGAATGTAGTCGCTGCCGATCAGCATGGTCAGAATATCGGTATCGATGCTGGCCACGTTGCCGACCTGGCCAATATCCTTTGCCCCCTCGCGACTCCAGTCACCCGCCAGTTTGCGAGCCTGAATGAGCTGGCCATCCTTGCCCGTTATGCCAATGGCGCGGCCGCCGTTTCGGTGAATGCTGTCAACGATCTCCTTGTTCACCGCGGCGCCAAGCACCATCTCGACGACGTCCATCGTTCGCTCGTCAGTGACCCGCATGCCATCAACAAATTCGGACTCGATGTTGAGACGCTCCAGCAGTTCGCCAATCTGTGGCCCACCACCGTGCAC
>CABYEX010000102.1 GCA_902518075.1 Halieaceae bacterium
CAGATTGACCTCGTCCACATAAAGAAAACCGCGGTTGGCCTGTGCCAAGAGCCCGGGTTGAAACGCTTTCTCGCCGCTAACGAGTGCGCGCTCAATATCCAAAGCGCCGACTACGCGATCTTCCGTAGAGCCCAATGGCAGGTCGACAACGGGAATGGTGACGGCCTTGGCGTCCGGCGTATCTGAGGGTTTGCCGCACTGCGCGCAGAGTCCTGGTCGTGGCGCCAGCGGGTCGCATTGGTATAAGCAGCCGCTAACCACGTCGATTTTTGGGAGAAGTGCTGCGAGCGCTCGGATCGTGGTGGACTTGCCCGTACCCCGCTCGCCCAATACCAGCACCCCGCCAATGCCCGGATCGACAGCGGCGATCGTCAGCGCGCGCTTCATGTCGTCCTGCCCGACAATCGCGGTGAACGGATAAGCGATACTCATGCAAGCCCCTTGTTGCGGCTGCGTGGATCTTCCTACGATCTGACCCTGAAGGTATGAATCAAGGACTACCAGTACAGCTGTCAAACAAACTATACTATCTACATGTCAACTTTCATTGATATTTATAACATGGCCAAGTCACTGACGCCTGCTTTGGACGCGGAACAATTTGCCTTTTCACTCAATGGGGGCGTGACGCTCCGGGGCTATCGAGGAGAGGTCACTGAGGGAACACCATTGGTGCTGCTGCATAGCATCAATGCAGCGCCCAGTGCGATGGAAATGCGTCCCCTGTTTGAGCATTATCGAGACAAGCGACCGGTGTGGGTCCCGGACCTACCCGGTTTTGGACTCTCGGACCGACCCGATGTGACCTACAGTTCGGGTCTCTATGCGCGGTGGTTAGCGGAGTGGCTCGAGAGCCTTGAGCAACCGGCCGATGTGGTGGCGCTGTCCCTCACTGGCGAGTTCATGGCGCGGGCGATTCTGGAGCAGGGTACCAAGGTGCGCAGCCTGTCGCTCATCTCACCCACTGGTATGGGGGCGCGTGTGCCACCCTCGGCGCCGAGCGGGTCGCGCGTGGATCGTTTCCTTTCTTCGCCTTTGGTCGGTCGACCGCTATTTCGTCTGCTAACCAGTAAGCCGAGTATTCGTTGGTTCCTCGGCCAGGCATTTGTCGGCACAACGCCTGAGCATATGGTGCGTTATGCGCTGGAGACGACGAGTCAGCCCGGTGCGCACTATGCGCCCATCAAGTTTTTGACATTCAGTTTGTTCACCGAGGAGGTCTGTCACGTCGCCAACCTCGCTCCTCGCCTGCCTGACACCACGCGCTACGTGGGCCCGTCCACAGAATGGATTACACAGTGGCACGACAAGCTGGCGTTCGTGAACCACGCGATCAGCCGCGGCGTGACGGCCCCCTCAGTCTACACCACTGCCGATGGCGAGTCCAGTGCAGATATCCGGGTAGAGCGGGTCATTGCAGAGTTGTTCAAAGAGTCGGTAGACGATGGTGGCAACTGAAACAATCCCCCCCTGGGCGGATGCTGAGTGGGCCGCGGCGCTGATTGCACTGATAGGCGAAACGCTTGGCGGCGTCCATCTGCGATCTCCGCCGGGTCCGGTGCGTGACTACTGGCTGGAGCGCGTCAAACAACTCTCCAGGCAGGACCCTATCCGCAAAATCCCCGCCAATATTCCTGAAAGTCGGCTGCTAGGCGGCATCGATCTGGGTGCGACGCTGCAACACGGCAAGCCCATCGCTGAAACCGGCATGCTCGGAGAATGTCACGGGCATATTGTCATCGCGGCGATGGCGGAGCGTTTGCCTCGCAACACCGTGCACCACTTGTGTACCGCCCTCGACCACGGTGCCATAACCTTGGCACGGGACGGCATCGAAGCCGAGACGCCGGCACGTATTGCGCTCATTGCGACTGACGAAGGCACTGAGGACGAAAGCGCCCATGCGGCCCTCATTGATCGGCTCGGAATCGCGCTAGATATGACTATCTTAGGCATTCACGATGTCGACGACGAGATCTTTCGCCGCCACGATATTGAACGTGCGATCGATACCCTCACCCGCGTGACCATGGACGAGGGGCACCTCACAGCACTGGCGACCCTCACTGCATCACTGGGCATTGACTCGCCGCGCCCGACCCTTGCTGCCGCTAAAGTGGCGCG
>CABYEX010000103.1 GCA_902518075.1 Halieaceae bacterium
ATCCCGATTTGCAGAAAGCAGCGGCCGCAATGATCGCTAATGAGTTGCCAGTAGCCGAAAGATTACTCAAATCGTATCTCAAGGCCGCGCCAACGGATGTGACGGCCGCAAGAATGCTGGCGGAGGTGGCAGTGCGAGTGGGTCGCAATGATGAGGCGCAAGCCTTGTTGGAGTACTGCCTCGAGTTGGCTCCCGGTTTTTCGGGTGCCCGCTACAACCTGGCAATCCTGCTGCACAGGACCAATCAATCCAACGCGGCCCTCGCCGAAGTGGAAAAACTGCTTGCCGAGGACCCGAAGCGGCCGGGATATCGCAATCTGGCAGCCGTTGTCTGCAGTCGAATTGGGGAGTACGAGCGATCCAGTGAGTTTTATCAGTCTTTGCTAAAGGAGTATCCAGAAAACGCCAAGGTCTGGTTGAGCTACGCGCATGTTCTCAAAACAGAAGGCAAAAGGGAGCAATGCGAGGCTGCTTATCGAAAAGCGATAGAAAGGGACGCGGGTTTTGGGGAGGCCTATTGGAGTCTGGCAAATCTGAAAACCTTCCGCTTTACGCCTGACGATATTAAGAACATGAGCAGTCAGGTGGCCCGGGACAGTCTCGAGCTCAGTAGCCGGGTTCAATTCCATTTTGCGCTAGGTAAAAGCGCGGAGGACGAGGGCGATCACGCACTGTCATTCAAGCACTATGACAGCGGCAATAAGCTTCACCGGTCAGATCTGAACTATCAGTCGCAACAAAACACGGCGCGCGCTGAGCGGATGAAGTCGCGCTTTACGGCCAATTTTTTCCGCGACCGCGAAGGTATGGGCTGCACCGAGTCAGGGCCAATCTTTATCGTTGGCATGCCGCGTGCAGGTTCGACGCTGCTGGAACAAATTCTTGCTAGTCACTCAATGGTCGAGGGCACCACCGAGTTACCTGACATCATTACGCTTGCAAAGGAGCTGAGAAGCCGCGCCACGGAAGACGAGGCAGGAGTTTACGATGGTGTACTGGCGCGAATGTCGCCCGCAGAGTTAGAGGAGCTCGGCCGCCAGTATCTGGAACGCACCCGCATACACAGAAAAACCGATAAACCTTTTTTTATCGATAAAATGCCGAACAATTTTCTGCATATTGGCTTAATTCAAGTCAGCCTGCCCAATGCCTGCATCATAGACGCCCGCCGTCATCCTTTAGCATGTTGCTTTTCCAACTTTAAACAGTACTTCGCCAGGGGTCAGAGCTTTAGCTACTCCCTTGAGGATGTCGGGCACTTCTATCGAGACTATGTCGACCTGATGGACCACTACGACGCGGTGCTGCCTGATCGCATTCACCGTGTCATATACGAACGCCTAGTCAACGACATAGAGGGGGAGGTTCGCTCGGTGCTTGAGTACTGTGGCCTCCCGTTTGAGGAGGGCTGCCTCCGGTTTTTCGAGAACAAACGGCCAGTGCGGACGGCGAGCTCCGAGCAAGTGAGGCAGCCTATTTATCAAAGCGGTGTGGAGCAATGGCGGCATTACGACGCTTTTTTAGCGCCTTTGCGCGACGCGTTGGGTAACGCTTTAGAGGATTACCCGGGCGTTGAATCCGCTTGATATCAGGATAAATCGGCGCCAAGCCTCAAAAAACCAAAAGCAGGCCTCCCAGCGAGGTTTACAGGGGGGGGTTAAGGGCTTATAACGGAGCATAAAAGGGCTTAAGCCCCTTCAAATACCACCTATTATTAATAACCATCCACGTGTGGAGTCGAGCCAACATGACGCATAAATCCTATATTGCCCGCAACGGCGCACGCCGCTTTGTGAAAGCGCCCCTAGTCGTTGCCCTCGTGGCAGCAAGCCACGGCCTTTACGCCCAAGAGGGCGGCCTTGAAGAAGTGGTTGTGACAGCCCAGAAGCGCGCACAAAACCTTCAAGACGTGCCTATCAGTATTGAAACGCTCAGTACCCAGAAAATCGCCGAGTTGGGTATTCAAGATTTCAACGACTATGCCCGCATGTTGCCCAGCATCTCAATTCAGCCCCCGGCGGCAGGCGGCGTGGGCTTTTTCCCTGTTTATATGCGCGGCATCACGACGGGCCGA
>CABYEX010000104.1 GCA_902518075.1 Halieaceae bacterium
CCTTGACCTCCTGCGAGCACATACTAACTGGTCTGTCGAGGTCCGCCCAGTGAGCCGCGATGAGGTACTCAACGCATCGGAAATCTGGCTGAGTTCCTCTACCAAAGAATTGGTGCCTGTGGTCTCCTTGGATGGCAAGCCAGTCAATGATGGCCGCCCGGGATTCCGCTGGTCAGCTGCACAAAAACTGTTTCAGCAACACCGTTTCAGCAGCCCCTGATGTCACGCACAACAGCGTTTCACATCGATCTGGCCGCCATAAGTGAGAACATTCGCTCCCTTCGGGGGTCGCTGGCAGCGCACCGGTTCATGGCCGTGGTGAAAGCCGACGCCTACGGCCATGGAGCTGTTCGGGTCGCGCAACATATTGAATCCATAGTCGATGCACTTGCGGTCGCGTTTACTGAAGAAGCCGTGGCACTCCGCGAGGCGGGGGTCAATGCCCCGCTGCTGATTCTGGAGGGGCCCCACACTGCCAGCGATCTTGCTTTGGCCGGCAAACTGAATCTTTGGCCGGTCATACACTCCGACGAGCAAATCGAGTGGTGCAAAACGCTGGGGGCAGATCTGTCTCAGGCGTGGATCAAGATCGATACCGGCATGCATCGGCTGGGATTTACAGCCGAGCGGTACACGGGCATTCGCGACACCCTGCTGTCGTATGGCATCCGCGACCTCACGGCAATGTCCCATCTGGCGTCGGCCGAGGAACCAGACAACGCGCTCATCCGAGCACAACTCCAAAGCTGGGAAGAAACGGTTCGCGGCGCGCAGGATACTACGAGCCTGCACAACTCGGCAGCAACGCAGCGAGGGTTGTCTGCGTCCAGCGACTGGGTACGGGTGGGTTACGCACTGTATGGGGGACAAATCAAAGGGCTACCGAATCCTGCTCCGCTTCGCCCTGCAATGCGATTCTGCAGTTCGGTGATCGCTCTGCGCGACGTGCCAACCGGCGAGTCCGTCGGTTACGGGGGTCGCTGGACTGCCCAGCGTGACAGTGTGATCGCCACATTGCCGGTGGGATACGGTGACGGCTACCCCTGGGGAGCAGCTGACGGAACCCCCGTCGAAATCGACGGTCAGATCGCGCCGCTGGCGGGCCGGGTTTCCATGGATATGGTGACAGTGGATGTGACGGACTGCTCAAACTTGAACTTGGGCGCACCAGCTGTTCTCTGGGGTGATCAGCCATCGATCGACGACATCGCGGCACTTAGCGGCACGATCGGCTACGAACTCATGACCCGCCTTACCCCTAGAGCAAATCGCGTCTATCACACATGACGGTGCCAGCCCTCATGCAGCCAGTGTATGTCCGATGTGCCGATTTGTAAGGGCCCGGTCCTGCTATGAGTGATGCTAAAGACAACCCGGAATCACTGCTCGCTGCCATTGATCTGGGCAGCAATTCATTCCACCTGATAATCGCCAAGTCGGATTTCGGAGAGCTGAGACCCGTTCAGGCATTGGCCGAGAAAGTACAGCTGGGTGAGACGTCCAGCGCCGCAAGGCTCACCCCCGGCGCGATAGAGCGCGGGCTAGCCTGCCTCGAGCGATTCAAGCAGCTGGTCGACAGCACCGCGCCTGCCAAACTTCGTGTTGTCGGCACCAACGCACTAAGACGCGCAAAAAATCGGCAGGACTTTATCGAACCCGCGGAGGCTATCCTCGGTGCTCCGATCGATATCATCTACGGTCGAGAAGAGGCACGCCTCATCTATCTCGGCGTCGCCCACACGCTCTCCGACGACGAGTACACGCGACTGGTGGTAGATATCGGTGGTGGCAGCACAGAATTCATTCTAGGCGAAAGATTCGAGCCTCTGCGCCTAGAGAGCCTGCAAATGGGCTGCGTCTCCTACGGCGAGGCATTCTTTCCCGATGGGAAGATCACCAGGGAGCGTTTCGATGCGGCCTATCATCGGGCCCGCATTGAGGTCTCCCACATTCGCCGCAACTACCACAGCGGATCGTGGCAAGAAGCGGTCGGCTCATCGGGCACACTGCGCGCCATTGAGACGCTGATCATGACCGCGGGGCACC
>CABYEX010000105.1 GCA_902518075.1 Halieaceae bacterium
CAAACCCGAGTACGACGCCTTTGGGGTAGATCTACCCTCGGAACACAGCGACCGCTACGCTATGGCCCAGGAGTGGTTAGATTACGTCGCTCGCCTTTGGAAGGAGGATACTGCGTTCGACTGGGAAGGCACTTTCTTTAGCGGCAAAGGCGTTTATGGTAGACCGCATCCAGTCCAGTCGCGCATCCCTGTGATTAACGCAGCCGCCTCTGAAGAGGGCCGCGGTTTCGCCATGCGCAACGCGGATTTCCTTTTCACGCCGGTCTTCGACTTTGACCAAGCAAAAGCAACCGTAGATGAGATTTCACAAAAGTCAGCCTCAGTGGGGCGTGATGTCCATGTACTGACCTTCTGCACCGTGGTGTGCCGACCCACACAGCAAGAAGCCGAGGACTATCTGCACTGGTATGCCAATGAAAATGCAGACTGGGACGCGGTAGACAACCTGATGACCCTTCAGGGCATGCACGCACAATCCTTCACCAAAGAAGCCTTGAGTATGTTCCGCGATCGCTTTGCAGCAGGCCATGGGGGCTTCCCGCTGGTAGGCACGCCTGATCATATTGCGGATCAGTTGGCACTCCTCAGCGAGGCCGGCGTAGCCGGCACGACACTCTCATTCGTCGACTATGCCAGAGAATTTCCCTATTTCCGCCAAGAGGTCCTGCCGCGACTGGTCGCCAAGGGCCTTCGAATGGAAGCCCACTAATATGAACTGGTACGAAATACCCTATCATGGTTACTCAGGGTCATTACTGTGCCATCACGGAGAACTGACATGAAACACGCCACCCTCAGGAAGACACTTGCAACTGCTGTCGCCACCGCCCTGTTAACCAGCCCTGTGCTCGCACAAAGCGTACTCGAAGAAGTCGTCGTCGTTGCGCAAAAGCGAGAGCAGAACCTGCAGGATGTGCCAATCGCAATCAACGCCTTTACCGGACGGCAAATGAATGCCTTGGGCGTGTCAGAGAGCTTCGACATCGCCGCTTTTTCTCCAGGCGTCCACATTTCAGGAAATTTGGCAGGACAAAACACCCAGTTTTCAATTCGCGGCGTCACGCAGAATGACTTTAATGACATTATCGAGGCGCCCAACGCCGTTTACTTAGACGAGGGCTACATCGCTGTAGCGCAGGCACAAACCTTCGCCGTGTTTGACGTCGACCGAGTCGAAATTCTGAAGGGGCCACAGGGCACCTTGTTCGGACGTAACGCCACAGGTGGCTTGGTGCACTTTATTTCCAATGCGCCCTCTTTCGAGGGCCTAGAAGGCTATGTGGATGTCGAATTTGGGCAATTCGATGTGCCGAATAACGCGAATCGAACAGTAGTAGAAGCCGCAGTTGGAGGTCCGCTATCAGAAACTTTCGCCGCACGCGCCGCGATCCGGTATAGCGACCAGGATCCCTACCTGGAGAATTTGTACAGCAATGCTGACCAGCTGCCCTTTCTTGGTGATCCTGGTCCCGGCTCCGGCGCCGACCTGGGTGACGACGACACGATGGCGGCGCGCATCAGGCTGGCCTTTGAGCCCAATGACCGCCTGCGCATGGATCTGAGCTTTAATTACTCAGATAGCGAAGTTGCTACCGGTCCCTACCAGAGCAGGTCAACTTTAGCGATTGCCCAAGATCACGACAGCAACCCTGATACACCGCCAGAACTGATCAATGTTATTAACACACCAGCCGGTGAGAGCCGCCTTTCTGCACTTTATGATGCTAACGGTAACGACACGGGTCTCGACGCCGGCGCCGATATCGAGGATGGCGACCAATGGCTACCAGGTGGTGGTGGTGGCCTGCCTGGGCGACTTGCGCCGGGAGCAGACTTTTTCGGGTACTCGGACCCCGACGGAGATGATTTCAGTTTCTCGGGAGATTTCGCTTTTGCGGACCAAGGATCCACAGAGAATTCCGGCATTAACTTTAAGATCAGTTACGACCTGTCCAACGGCATGAATTTCGTATCGATCACCGATCATAAAGATTACGAGAAGTTGCTG